>CAZGMX010000045.1:6231-12982 GCA_964526865.1 uncultured Actinomycetota bacterium
ATCTGGTTTTTAGCAGCGGTCGGGGGATTTGCCATGGGCGAACCGCCGTTGAACGCGAACAACCGGTATCTCAATTATGGGCTCCTACCCTCTGTGATCCTATTGTTCACGTGTCTTTTTCCAGCCGGGCAGGAACGCGGGTGGTTCGTGTCCGAGCGAAATGCGTCTGCTAAAAAAACATTGGCGGTCATTCTGAGCGGATGTTTCCTGATTGCGATTGCGCAAAATACAGCGCAGTTTGGTCTCTGGGTGAGGGAGGCTGTCGGAACTCAGTGGGCGGGTGTGGAGGCAGAGAAGACGGTCTATAAGATGGTGTATGGCAGTTGTCCTGCGACGGGGGAGGAGTTGTACCATGCGCATTGGAAATTGAGGGACTCCGCAATGTGCATCGATTGGGAGTGGTCCGCCGGTGCCGGCAAGAACGCCGCATTGGAAAAACTAAAAGGCAAAAACAAAATCTATTGTTTGAGCCGCAACGATGACATCGCATGGGACGATGCGGTTCGTCTCCAGGGCGTGAATGTCCGCCTGATCAGAAAAATATCGTATTACGATGCCCCTGTTGCCGCCTTTATTGTGGGTAAGATGATCAAAAAGGCATTGGGGATGGAGGGAAAATACAGCTACGTCTATGTCTTTGAATTGTCCCGCCCATCCGGCCGGGCTTTGGCCTTACAAACACCTCCATTTCCAGCGCGTCGTTGTGTTGCAAAGGATTTTCACAAGCCCACCTTGACGCGGTGTGGGTAGCGATTTATCATCCTTTTTTCATCCGGCGCCATGCAGACACCACTAAAAAAACAAGATGGATTTCAATGGCTGGCTTCGTGCCCCCTGTGTCAAGCGCAGGAGGCGCGGTTGGTGTATGATTTTTCTCCCATCCGGGTGTTCCGGTGTCCGAAGTGCGGTCTGGGGTATCTCAATCCCTGTCTGGATTCCAAGAAAATGGCCCAGGCATACGAAACCACGGACAGCCTGTTGACCTTGAACGATTTTTATCAGGGGTATCACGAGTACGGCGGCTTGGATAAAAAATCCAAGACCATGCAGGAGATCGATTTGACTTTGTCCATGATAGAAAGACACCATCGTTTAAGCACCCGTAGGTTGTTTGAAATTGGGCCCGGCAACGGATTGTTTCTCGCGGCGGCGCGCCGAAGGGGATGGGATGTTTCGGGGGTCGAAAGCAGTCCCAAGAACGTGCAATTGGCGAAAGAAAAATTTGGTTTGGATCTGGTTTGCGGCCTGTTTGAGGACCGTACGTGGGAAGAGGCCGCGTGGGATGTTGTTGTCACGCGGGATGTTTTGGAACACCGGCATGACCCGTGTGAGTTTCTCGCGAGAATCGTCCGGATGGTAAAACCGGACGGATTGGTTCTGGTTGCGGTCCCCAATCATGACAGTCTACTGCGGTATCTTTCTATGCTACTATATTGGGCGACTGGAAAGCGCTGGTCGCAGGGGCTTCGAAAAGTCTATCTGATGGAGCACTCGGTCTATTATGTCGATCGGACGCTGACGGAGTTGTTTGTCCGGAGCGGTTTGGAACCGCTGGGGTTTTTTCAGCGGAGTACGGATTTGGCAAAATTCAGCCTGACGCCCGTGCAGAAGTGGGAGGCGGGCGTCGTGCTTTTCTTGGGCGCGCTGATGGGTCTGCAAAATCGCCTGGTGATGCTGGGCAGAAGGAAATCATGAAGGGTTTTATCATCAATACGATCAACGATTTTTTGGTGCGCCACACCAAACTGCACCGTTTTTTGCTCTATCGGCATCCCCGGGAGTATTGGGTTCGGCGCGGGAAGCGGTATTTCGAAGAGCAGGAAGTTGTTCCGGAGCGGCACGCGCGCAGTGAATACATCTCCCAAAAATTGCGGTCCTTGCCGTATCAACGGGTGTTGGAAATTGGATGTGGCTATGGAAAGCAGCTCCGAAATCTCAAGCCCAGGCCGGACTGCCTTGTTGTGGGAATCGACTGGAGCGGGCCGCAGTTGGTCCGGGCCAAAGACGTCTGTAAGGATATGCGCCCGTATCTTGTCGAAGCCGATGCGGCGCATCTGCCCTTCAAGAACTGTGCCTTCGATCTGATCTTGACTTCGGCCGTGATCATGCACAATCCGGAGCCCCAGGCAAAGATGATTCTCTATGAGATCATGCGTGTGGGACGGCGGTTTGTGGCGCACAACGAGGATACGGACATCACGTTTACGCGTCATGGGTATGACATGGCAAAGACCTACACGGCCATGTGGCAGAAAATATTGGAGACAGGTCCCATTCCCGTGGACATTCCTGTCAACACGACGCAGTTCACCGTTGTGGAATTGGGACTGTCGTCTGGGTGGCCCGCATCTGCCCAGGATGTCCCGATTCAATACCACGCGGCGGCAACACACGAGGTTTAGTTGTGATGTCCAGGCGGCGTGCTGTGCGGTGGCTGGTTTTGCTGGTGGGAACAAGCGCTTTGATCAAGTTGTGTTTCGGCCCCATCGCCCTGGTGGGCCAGTTTTCCTCCTATCAAACAGTTTTTGGAATGATCGCCAAGCGGTATGTGGATACCCATTTTCAGGCCGGCTTGCGGCCGGAACTTTTTGCGATCGAATGGGGTGCACCCCTGCTGGAGCTCATCTTCTTTCCTCTGGTGTCGCTTCTGGCCGCCGGTCTAAAGATTCTTGCGGGCGGGGATATGGATCTTTGGGGCCGCACGGTTTCGGTTGCGGCGCTCTCCCTCAATGTTTGGGTTGTCTATCGGATTGTCCGGCTGAACTTTTCGCGGGCCGCGGCTCTGTGGGCGGGATTCTTTTTTGCCTTTTCGCCCTACGCGTGGGTCTATGGCCGGAATTTTCAAAATGAAGCGCTGGCCATGCTCTTTCTCTGCGCTGCCCTTTATCTGGCTGCAAAACCCGGCGTCTGTGGCGCACGGCGGACCTGGATCATTTTTTCTGCGCTGAGTTTTGGCATTGCCGGAGTTTTGAGGATTCATTTTCTTGTGCTTCTGCCGGCGTTTTATTGTTTCTTTCCTTCCCGAGATTCTCTGCGCCGCAAGCTGGTCTGGACCGCGGTGGCCCTGGTGATTCCGGCGCTATGGCACGTCCACGATTATTGCCTTCAAAATCAATATCCCAATGTCCACAGCACCCTGTTCATGCAGATGGAAGTGCGCAAGGCCTTTCCTCCGCCTCTCTTGCTAAAACCTTCCTATTATTGGCATTTTGCAAATAACCTTGCATTCTGGGCCGTGGGACCGGTCGGTTTTATTTGTGCCGCCATGGGATGGTGGAGCCTGCGCGCGCTTAGACAGCGGTGGCGGTGGGGATTGCTGCTGGTTCTTTCCTGGTCGGTTGTGATACTGGCTTCGCAGAAATTTATGGCCCAACATTTCTACGCCTATATGAGCATTCTTCCCATGGGGGTGTTGGCAGGCGTAGGCTTGGCCCGGATAGGGGAGAGGAGCGGAAAAATAGCTCTCGCGGCGGTTGCGGGTTTGGCCTGGCTCGGATCGCTGGGAGTCGCCTATAGGGCGGCCTATACATTGAGCGACCTGGACCGCGCCATTTTTCCTGCCGCGCAGTTCATTGCGCAGAATATCCCGCGAGATGATTGGGTCATCGCGTCGCACGGCAGTTCCGGAGATCTACTCTATTATGGCGATCGTCTCGGTTTTACGTTCTTGATCCTGCCGCATACGGACCGTCCATTGGGTGTCTATATGCGGATTGCCACGGCCGGAGGACCTTCCCAAAAAGAAATTGTCAGGCGAAACAAAGCCTATACGAATTCCATCGATTGGTTAGAATATCTCAGAGAACAGGGGGCGAAATATTTTGTCGTCTCCAGAAAGTCGGATTTGGAGGCAAATCCAGCCCTGCTGAATCATTGCCGGACCCAGTACCGCGTGGTCAGCGCACCCTCTGATCCGTTCTATGCGTTTTATTTGACCGGGCGTCAGGGGCACTAGGTGTATCTTGCGGTAGACGTATAAATATTTTGTGGGTATCCGGTTGGTTTTTGGTTACCACAAGATATTGCATCACACGTTCCTTCCCCCCTTGTGGGGGAGGTTAGGTGGGGGGTATGGTTGACGATCAATCCCCCCATCCCAGCCTTCCCCCACAAAGGGGGAAGGAGCTGTTTCTCATCGCAGCTACAACATGGGCGGTCGACTAGAATTAACCGGGTATCCACAAAATGTTTTTAAGGGGGGCGCGCCGTGGACAAGAAGGCTCTCATCGTTATCCCGACATACAACGAATTGGAAAATATCACCGAAATGGTGAACGCGATCGGGGCAGTGAAGGCCAGCCATGACCTGGAGGTTTTGGTGGTGGACAGCAATTCTCCGGACGGGACAGGGGAAAGGCTTGAGGAAATGGCAAAGGCCGTTCCGTTTCTGCGCGTCTTGCATCAGCCGCGCAAAATGGGATTGGGATGCGCCTATCTGGATGGATTCCGGCATGCGAGGGAACAGTGGCCCGGCCGGTACAATGCCGTTCTCACAATGGATGCGGATTTCTCCCATCACCCGCGGTATCTGCCGGCGATGCTGGAAAAGCTGGAACAGTCAGATGTGGTCCTGGGTTCCCGCTACATTCCGGGGGGACGGCTTGAGAACTGGCCAACGCGCCGCAAATGGCTCAGCCGATTCGCCAATGCCTACGCGGCGATGCTCACGGGTGCGAGGGCACACGATTTGACCAGCGGATTTCACTGTTTCAAGACGCCGGTCTTGGAGAAGATTTTGACGCATAAAATCTCCGCGGAGGGCTATGCCTTTTTGATCGAACTGAAGGTCTATGCGATCCAGGAGGGATTTTCTATTGCCGAGGTTCCCATTGTTTTTGCCGACCGGACCAAGGGGGCGTCCAAGATATCCAAGAACGTGATCGCGGAATCCGCGATGGTTGTCGCGGGGATATTTCTCAAGCGGATTTGGGCGGCTGTTTTTGGGAGATGCAAGACATCGACGGTTCGCGGATAGGTTCTACGGCCCACCGATGAAAAAAAACTTGCCGACACTGTCCATCGTTGTTCCGGCCTATAATGAGGAAAAAAATCTTCAGCCGGTGTGCGACACAATTCTGAAGGCTGCGCCGTGCTATTTCAGCGGCTATGAAGTGATCATTATCGATGATGCCAGCACAGACGGGACCTGGGCCGTGGCCCAGAAACTTGCGCGGGAGCAGCAGCGCATCCAGGTCTACCACAATTCACAAAACAAAGGGCTTGGGTTTAATTATTATCTCGGTGTGGAAAAGGCTCGCTTTCAATACGTGATGCTGGTTCCCGGAGACAACGAGGTGTCCGCCTTCTCTCTGGAAAACATATTTTCTGAAGTGGGAACGGCCGACATCCTGGTGACCTACACCGCCAATTGGTATATCCGCCCGTTGATCCGGCAGGCCATTTCATGGCTCTACACCCGCTCCATCAATCTGCTGTTTGGACTGAGCCTGCGCTACTACAACGGCATCAATGTGATCCGGACGGAGTTGGTACGGCGATGTCCCCCCAGCACGAATGGATTTGCATATATGGCGCTCATCCTGGTTCAACTCCTGAAAGGCAAGGCCGGAACCATCCCCACGTATGCCCACGTGCCATTCATGATCCAGCCCAGGCCCCACGGGGTTACCAAGGCGTTCCGGTTCAAGAATATCTGCAGTGTCATGGCGGCGGTGGCACGGCTGTGGGTAACGATTTATTGGACAAAACGTTGAGACGACGCTAGTCGTGGTAAAATTTACGGTCTATAGAAATATCCACGTCTTACCCCGTACTCCACAAACGAATGGGCGCGCTTGAAGAGCATTCCCTGACGGCCCAGGCAGACGACATCCACGAGGATGTGAAACACAAATCCCCAAAAAACCGGTTGAAGCCAGTCCCACAGGCCGAAGGCAAGGGCTCCCACCAGGATCATGAATTCGATCGTATGAAAAATCTCCAGGGAAAGATAGTTGGAGGTTTGAATGTGGTTGAACATTCCCTCATGGTAGCGAAACATCCCGGCAACACTCCAAAACCGCTTGCCGCGGGTGACCCACACAAAGTGTATGTAATGGTCTATATCGATCAGGATGCTGGCCAGCCAGAACAAGCCGCACTGCCACCAAGTCCATTCCAGCACGATCCATGCGGAGCATGCAGCGAAGATCCCGAGAGCAACGTGATCACGCAGGACATGACGTAGCAGCATGTCACACCTGTTTTGTTGACACAAAGTGTTTCAATGGGCAAGTTTTTCGTCGGGAGGTTTCTTCCATAAATCATCCATGTGATAACCAATCAACGAGCCCCATGCGGCCAGAATGATGCTGACGTGATAAAGGAAATATTTCTTCAGCGCGTAGTGATTGTTTTTAAAGATAATCTGCTGTGTGTCCAGCAGGCGCTCCAAACGGACGGCAAGCATGACCTCGGGATGATAGGATTCCACGATTTGATTCCTTGTCATTCTGCCTCTGGTTCTCAATTCATACAAGATACGGATTCTGCGGGCCGTCTCACTCATGTTGAACACATGAAGATAGGCGTAGGACAGGCAGGCATAGACGACCACACAATATATCGTGCCACATAAAATGTCCGTTCCAGTGGTCAGGTGTCTTAAATAGAGTTTCCATGTCATTAAAGACAGGAGGGCGAAACACAGTGGCACGGCCAGTAGCGCGACAAAGAGGGGAGGTGTCTTTGAACGTTGCAAGCGCCCCAGCCGAGACAACACGATGTGGACAAGAAATAGCAGAAGGGGGGA
>CAZGMX010000045.1:12992-17253 GCA_964526865.1 uncultured Actinomycetota bacterium
AACCCAGCAATACCACCGCCTCAAATGTTGAAATCATAGATCGATCCGATCAGCCTTTTCCAGATTCCAGTCCCAACAGTCTACGGTACGCCACAAAAAAAAGAATCAATCGCGATCCCCGGGAAGACAATTCCAGATGTCCTTTCCTTTCCCGCACCAGGTTGGCCTCTACGAGATCCTGAACGCGGTTTTCCAGAAAAAAATTTGTTCCCAGACGAGACTGCAGTTCCACTTGCGTCAGACCTTCCGGCATAGATTTCTTAATCAGGACGAGGATGATCAATGTGGGGCTGAAGGCTTGGACCGCCGGATATGTCTGAATATAGGCACAGGCCAGGGCCGCGTGAAGAAGCCCGATGGCAGCCATATCTCCATAGGCCCCTTTGCAAATAGAAAGAAAAATGACCGAAAAAATCATCAGGGGAAAGAAGAAGACACCCAACAGGGCCAGGGCGTGTTGACGGGGTTGTCGCTGGCGCCACAAGATGACATGGAAGGACAGGCAAAGGAGAAAGAGAGAAAAGCCGCACTCTAGGACGTGGGGTTTCACGATCCGAGAGTCTCTTTTCGATTGCCCTGGAAATATTTCTTGTATTCCACAAGGCTTACGCGGTACGCAGAATAGACGGCGTTCTTGGGGTTGAATTTCATCGGATAAATGTGGCGTTTGACGGCCCACGTTTTGGCAAAAAAGGCAAAAAACCAGTAGCAACCCGTGAGGGGCAGATGCATCAGGTATCGCTTGGAACAATTCCACAACCACGGCCAGACCATGCAAATTTGTCCCAGGAAGGACAAGTTGTCCTGAATGCGTTTTTGCTGCGGGGTGAAACACTGAAACGCAGAAGTCGTTTGGTAAGAGGAATGCAGCCGTTTGTAATCACCGTCGAATGCGCCGATGGCAATCGTATAATCGGTGATCACCGTCCCGGGATAGGGGTCCAGGCGGGGGAATTCCGCGTAATGGATTTTACAGCGCAGATTGAGTTCTATGTCTTGAATGTCGTAGTCTATGGCATCGTAGCGCAGTCCCAGCGATTCCAATAGGGCGACAGATGCACGCCGCATTTCTTCTGTGGGATTGTTCTTTACCTGGTTCAGAAGGTGGTCCAGCTGCTCGGGGTATCCGGGAATTTTGGCTGGATTGCCGAGGGCCCGTTTTTTTGCCATGTCGAAGGAAAGTTTGGTCCGGGACAGTGCGCGATGAAGCAAGTCATCGAACTGGGGGTTGTCCCGCCGGGGAATCACCGGTGCCGGAATCCCCAAAATCGTATTGCAGAAAGTGCCGATATGGTGTTTGTTTACGAGGTCGTAGGCCGAGCAAATTTCTTTTTCTGTCATCTCGCGGGCCATAATGTTTTCCCGGATAAAAGAATTTGCCGATTCGATCGACATAGAAATGGACTTCAACCCCGCCTTTTTTAGCAGCAAAAGCAACTCTTCGTTCAATCGAACAGAGCCATCGCCCTGTTCGCGGGCAAGTACATCGCACCGGAGGAGGCAAAAAAATGGGAGGCCCACCTCCCTGGGAAATTTCTCGGCAAATTCTTCCAGCCATGGGCTGACACGAAATTCAAATATGTCGTCGTAGAATTTGATGAATTGTGTCGGCGTGTAGCCGCGTTCCGATTCCACCCGTCTCCAGTCCTGGATTTCCGCGATGAGCCTGTCCACGCTGTAGCGGTTGTGAAGTTTTTCAAGTTTGCCTGCGTTTTGATACGATCGATTCCATTCATGATTGAAGCAATACGTGCAGTGGAAAGGGCATCCGCGGCTTGCCATAAAACTCCGCAGGGGAAAGTGGGACAGAAATGTCTTGTCATAGACCAGAGCGCGGTCGTAGAAAGGAAGATCGTCAAGACTGGTGCGCCGTGGCCGAAACAAGGGATCCGGATAGATTTTTCTATTCGCGCGCGTGATGATGTTTGGAATGGAATCGATGCTCTGTCCTTTGGTCAGGGCATCGAGGAGGTCGACCCAGGCATCATCTCCTTCTTTGATGCACAGGGCGTCCAAGTCGGACGGCTCAATAAGGATGCGTTTCCCAAACAGGTCCTTCTTGTTGAACGCGGGAACCTCTTCTGTGTTTTCCCCGAACAGTTGTATGCCTTTATGATTGAACGTCGGGTGAGGTCCCCCCATGATCGCGAATATGTTTTCTTTGTAGAGTTTCTTGATGGCGCGATTAACCTCGAAAAAAACATTGTGTTCCCCCGTTTTCCCGCTGTAGGCTACGATATCAGGCTGAATGCGCCGCAGGACAGGGAAAAGGTCTTGGTGCTGCAATACATTAAGGAACGTCTCATGTCCCGCCCTTTTTGCCAGGGCGGAGAGGAGTTCGATCCCCATTGGGTCGATGGGGTCTTCCTCTTTTATGACGAACAGAATTTTCATCAAGTATTCCTATCCCCCCGCCCGTCCGCAAAAGATCGCTGAGAAAGCCGCCGTTTTATGATGAGAAATGGTCGTTCGATCAAAGCATAGGACAAGAACGCCATCGCGAAAGTCAATAGCAGGAAGGCGCAGAGATGGAACAGAATAAGGAGTGATCCCGGTTGAAAATTATGGAAGATGTCGTTGACCTTATTGAGGGCTGTGGTGTGGTAGAGATAACCGCTGTACGACAGGTGCGCCCCGAGGATAACAATCAATTTAACGACGGGTGGTGCGATGCGGGTGAGGCGAACGGTGAGAAGAAGGATCAATCCATAAGAAATCGCAATGACCAGAAAGCCAAACGTTACCGCTTGAAAAGTTACGGTCTGGGGATGCGTAGATAAACTGAGTGCCAGCCGGTACCCTGTCGAACCGACAATGGCGACTCCTCCCAAAATTACCCAGGAGTTGAGGAGAAAATCCCGCAACGCAAAAGAGGGGTTTGTTCTTTTTCGGCGCCAAGAGTCGTGCAGAAGAAAGCAGATGACTCCGATGCCCAGGGCATCCGCCCTGCTGATGAAGGGCCAGTAGAAAATTTTGTAAAGGTCTGTGGAATCTGCAACGAAGTAGGCAAATGTCCGGTAGAGTAAGGGAATGCAAATCCACGCCAGAGAGAAGGCGGGGAAAAAGTGCTTGTGAAATCGAGTGGCAATTAAAAACGTAAAGAGCGGCAGGATGAGATAGAACTGTTCTTCCACAGCCAAGGACCAGTAGGTGCCGCTGTTTAGCTGGCAGTCTGTGTAATTCTGTATGAAGAGGAAATAGGGGATGAATCCGCTAAAATTGTGCAGGATGTAAGGGAAAAAGATGTGTTTCAGATAAGAGAGAAAATGTTTGATCTCGGGATGGTCGATCAATAAATTCAAAAATATGGCGGCATAATAGGCAGGAAAAATGCGCAATGCCCTGCCCAGATAGAATTTTTGGATGGAGAATGTTCCCGCACGAACCGCTTGGACCACATGTCCTCCCACGAGATACCCACTCAAGACGAAAAAAAGATCGACACCACTCCAGCCAAAACCACAAAGATAATTCATGAACGAGGGGAGATGGCCGGCGTATCCTGGATTACGATCTAAAAAGTGGCGGAACATAACAAGCAGAATGGCTGTAAAACGCAAAATATCAGGGCCGGGGTCGCGTTCCTGGCTGCCGGTGAAGAACATCTGGTATTGCTGAATCAGACGCTGAGTTAGACTCAGTTTGACTTTATCGGGGGATGAGACGGTTTGCCCGGCATCCAAATTTGATGGAGTCATTTGCGCTATTCCTGCGGCTTGTTTGGTAGCGGAGACAATCCTTTTGAGAAATCCATTGGACTTATACTATATCATGCTTTTCCTGCGAATTAAATATCCGCAAGGCTCTTCCATTTTATCGTTGACTCCCGGGCTCATTCGGCATAGTTTTCTATCGTTGGATAGGGCGATTGTGCCGGGGGATCAAGAATCATGGCAGACGAAAAACAGCACGTCTTGATTACGGGAACGACCTCCGGAATCGGCCGGAGCCTGATGGAATACTATGCGCGCCGCGGTACGCGGGTGACGGCGGTCAATCGCAGGGAGGATGCTGCGCTGGCGGCCCAGTTTCCCTCGGTCCGGTTTGTACACACAGATGTGCGGGATGCGCAGGCTGTCCAGAAGATGATTGAGGGGATGGCGGCCGCGAAAGATATCTCGGACATTTTTATCTTGAACGCCGGTGTCAATCCGACGGACAACGATGAATTCCTGGATATGAAGCTCTTTCGGGCAGCGATAGAGAACAATCTGTTTGGTGTGCTAAACATTGCCGCCCCCCTCACGGCGCTGAAAGCATG
>CAZGMX010000046.1:0-3198 GCA_964526865.1 uncultured Actinomycetota bacterium
AGATGACACACTTTTGCGGAGAAGTTTTGGTTGCGGCCAAAGGCCGCCTTAGGCGGCAAATGAAACGGTCATGCCCGCGTTAGCGGGCCTCAATGAGAATGAAAAATTTCTCCTCCCCCCCCTTGAGGGGGAGGAATAAGGTGGGGGGGTAGGTCATCGCGAAGCACCCCCCATCCTGTCCTTCTCCCGCAAGGGGGGGAGGAACGTGATTGCGGAGGAGAGACAGATGGAAGGGATTTTCTAGTGAAAAAAAACAAAGGCTTCTCTCTCATCGAAGCAGTCATCTTCATCGTCGTGGTCGGGATGGCCGCCGGTGTGCTGGCCTTCATGATCGGATACAACGCCCAAAACGGGGTCCGCAACGAGACTCTGACCATCGCAGGCGCGCTGGCCGAAGGGAGGATGGAGTATATCCAGAACCTGTCTTTTTCCGGCGTGGCCGGCGTGGCGCGCGCGACGCTGCCGAGCCCCTTTTCACAGTTTGACTCGGAGATTGTCATGGAATATGTTACCGGCCCCTCCGATTTGGACACGGTCGTGGGCGGCCCAACCAACTATAAAAAAGTGACCGTCAATGTTTATTCGAACAATCTGCCGGGAAACGACGCTCAGCTGCGATGCATCAAGGTGAATAGGACGTGACGTAGAATGATGGCTGCTGATTTTCTGCGCAAATCAATGCGGATGGCACAAAGTTATGGCGGGTCTCATATGAATAATACAAAAGGTTTTACCATGATCGAATTGATCATCACCATCGTGGTCCTGGGGATTCTCGGGGTTGCCGTCGCCTATGCCCTGGCCTCCGGCATCGGGGTCTTCGTGAATTCTCTGGACGGCGAGAAAGCCCTGGCCCCCATGCGGATGGCCATGGGGCGGCTGCAAAAAGATATGAGGGAGGTGCGGACGCTCAAGGACGTGGCCACCGCGTCCGGTGCGCAGTTTCGTTTTCGCGATTTGGATTATAACGACGTCAATTACCAGTACTCCGGCGGCACGCTGAGCCGGAATTCCAACGCGCTCCTGACCGGGCTTACCAGTTTTTCCTTTGCCTATACGGACAGTGCTGAGACGGCGATTCCTTCGCCCGCGGTTTCTCCCAATCCGACGGACATCCGGTTGATCGATGTCCAGATGACGTGCGCCGCCGGCGGCCAGTCCCGTACGATGAAGACGACGATTTGTCCGAGGACGTTTCGAGACTAAAGGAAAGGGTTAAGGAATAAGAATCAAGATTAAGCAATAAGAAAAAAACAGGACAGGGGCGAATGAAAAGTTTTAAGGATCTTAATCTTAAGGTGTGGAAAAAAAGCGCATACGCTCGTCGTAGAAGTTTATCGCGTTGCGAAAAGATTTCCAGCCGACGAGAGATTTGGAATAACGTCGCAGATTCAGCGTGCGGCTGTTTCTGTCCCATGCAATATCGAGGAGGGATTTAAAAGGAAAAGTTCTCGGGACTACGCGCATTTTTTAAATATTGCTGACGCGTCTTTAGAAGAGACGAAATATCTTGTCCTCTTATGCGAAACCTTGAATTATTGCTCGAAAGATGAAGCAAAATCAATGAATGACTTGTGCGAGAAGTGGGGAGAATGCTCTGCGGTTTACAAAAGAAAATCAGCGGGGGACCTAGATGGTCCGTTTAAGAAAATATCTTAAATCCTTACTCCTTAATCCTTACTCCTTAATCCTGCCTCAAGATGGTTTCGGCATCATCATCGCCGTTCTGGTGATGGTGATTTTTCTCTTGATCATCACCTATCTGAGTTCGATGATAGCGGCTCAGTCGGATACGGCGGTCTTAAAGATTGCGTCCTCTCAAGCCCTCTATATTGTTGAGAGCGCCGCGGAGGTCGGGATGCGGGCCATCCGGGACGACCAGACGGCGGCGGCGCAGACAAGCAATCCCTCCGCCAACGGATATGGCAGTCCGATCACCTGCGATGGGGCCTCGGCCGCCGGTACGGTGACCAATCCCACACGGGCGCTGACCTATACCCCAACCAACAACAATTATTGCAACGCAACGTCCCCGGGGGCCTACGTCAGTGTTTCAGGATTTACGCAGGGGGGCAATTATTTTGGGTCCGATATGGAGACGCTGGAGATTGGCGCGCGGGCCATCCGCAATGGCGGCGGGACGCCTCCGCAGATACGGATTTCTTATTCCACCACGGGCACCGGCGGTCCCTGGACGACATTGACTCCCGATGTCACCCCCGTGGTGGCATGGCAGAGTGACGGGACGGATTTTTATTATTGGCAGATCGCGGGATTGACGTGGTCCACGGTTCAGTCCACAAATTTTGTCATTCGAGCGGAAAGGATTGGCGGGACACAGCCCATCTTGATTGATTATTTCTTCATCCGGACGACAATAGCGGTAGGTTCCAGCAATGCGCCGTGGAGGACAAAATCGTATATCACGCTTCCAAAAACTTTTACGGGGGGACAGATTACGGACATCAATATCGAGGACGAACAGGGAAAGGTCAACATCAACACGGCCACCCAGTCTCTGTTGAGCTACATAATGGTGGAATACGGCGTTGCGAGCGCGACAGCCAATACCGTGGCGACCAACATCGTGACGTACAGGGGCGGCGCCAATGGGCCGTTTGAAAACGTGGAGGAGCTGATGCAGGTTACCGGCATGACCTCTGCCATTTACAATGCCCAGGTCACGGATCCCCAGTTGGGCGCGAGAAAGCTCTACGAGGATTTGACGGTCTATTCCTGGT
The DNA here is from genome assembly GCA_964526865.1 of uncultured Actinomycetota bacterium. Classification (GTDB taxonomy): domain Bacteria; phylum Auribacterota; class Ancaeobacteria; order Ancaeobacterales; family CAZGMX01; genus CAZGMX01. The sequence continues at coordinate 2,742 of CAZGMX010000046.1, forward strand.
TGAACGATGCCGTTGTGCGGACGACGGGAATCAGGGCGCCGGTCAATGTCAATACGGCGTCTCGCGAGGTCCTGGAGGCGGTCTTTGACCCGTTGGGACTGGGGGCGTCGGATCCGGCGTCTCTTGCGGCGGACATCATCACACGGCGGGCGACGGCGCCTTTTGGCGGGATGTACACGTCGAACACCAGGATCACAAACACGTTTGCCACGTTTGTGAATGGCAGGAGTTATTTGACGAGTACGGAGAGGAACTACGTCAAGGAGAATGCCGACGCCACCAGTTACAGCTGGTCGGGCGGCAATGTCGTGACTACGGAATTTTGCTACAGCACCAACCGGTTTATGATTAAGGGTGCCGGGTCATATCCGCTGATCAATCCGATCACAAGGACCACGCGGCTTATTATCGGGGACGTCTATAATTACACAACAAGGGCGTTCACCACCCGAGGTTC
>CAZGMX010000046.1:3208-4273 GCA_964526865.1 uncultured Actinomycetota bacterium
TGCGCGTTCCCGTCTCCACCACCGAGACCGGCTATTCCGGCTATTGGCGTGAGAGCTAGAAACGGAATTGTGTTGGATGGAGTACGCGGAAAAAGACAGGATTGCGCAATCCGCAATCCGTACCCCGCGGCACGCGGGGACGATGGCTTCAGCGTTGTCATTGCTGTCCTGGTGATGGTGGTTTTTCTCCTGATCATCACCTGTCTGGGTTCGATGATGGCGATCCAGTCGGACACGGCGGTCATTAGAATCGCGTCTCCTCAGGCGCTTGATATTGCCGAGAGTGCTGCGGAGATTGGAATGCGGGCCATTCGGGATCATTATGACGCGGCGCTGGGTGACCCGCCCCCGGGCGATCCCACACAAAACGGGTATAGCGTAATCCTCCCCGAGTATATAGACGGCGGGACGGCTGTGGGCAATGCAAACCAGCCGGAAAGAGTGCTGGCGGATGACGAATCCTGGGCCAATTATAACAACGGCGACGATTACGTTAATGTCTGCAATTTGAATGGCCTGGGGGGCTATGATGGGGCGACGCTGGCCGTTGGGATCGAGGCCTACAGGAAGCTGGACAGAACGACCATTTTACGCCTGTATTATTCTTATGATGCAGGAGGCGTGTGGAATTTTGTCGGTGATTATTCTCCGCCGGTTGCCGCCTCGCCGCCTCCGCCCTATCCGACATTTACCATTACCGGTCTTGACTGGAATCGGGTTGATCCCTCGCAGTTTATGATACGCGCCGTGCGCATAAACGATCCGGGACACACGGGGATCTTCTGTGACTATCTTTTTGTGAAAGGGTCTTCGACGGGAGGGGGGGGATTTTACCGGCGCATCGATGCGAACACGGAACCATGGAAGAGCAAGAGTTACATTTCCCTTCCGAAGGCTTTTGCCGGGGGGAGGATCATGGATATTGCCATTGAAGATGAATCGGGAAAGGTCAACATCAACACGGCCCCGCAGGAACTGTTGCGCTGCATCCTCGGGGCATACGGCGTGGCCGACGCGACGGCCAACACCGTGGCGACCAACATTGTGGCGTACAGGGGCGGCGCC
>CAZGMX010000046.1:4283-12760 GCA_964526865.1 uncultured Actinomycetota bacterium
AACGTGGAGGAGCTCATGCAGGTGACGGGAATGACGCCGGCCATCTACAATGCGCAGGTGACGGATCCGGATTGGGGGGCGCGCAAACTTTATCAGGATTTGACAGCATATTCCTGGATCAGCAACCGGGCCTGGGATCACTCGACAAGCAGTTGCCAAAACCGCGCGCCGGTCAACATGAATACGGCTTCTCATGAAGTTCTTTACGCCGTTTTTTACGGTTTGCAAGCGGTGGGGCTCATCGGGTCAGGGGACGCCCTGTCGCTGACCAACGATGTCCGTGCGCAGAGGGCCACCACGCCGATGACGGATATGACCTGCAACACTGGCATTGTCAGTTCGTTCTATAATTTTATTCAAAGCAGGGGGTATTTGTCGGCCACGGAAAAGGCAAGGGTGCTGGAAAACGCGGATCCCACGAACTACTCCTGGACCGGGGCCGACGTGACCACCGCTGAATTCTGTGATCAGACCAACAGCTTTATGATCACGGCCACAGGCCAATATCCCGCCTCGCCCAGCCCCAACGCGATCATCCGGACCGTGCGGGTTCTTTACGGCAACAATATCTATGGCGGCTCGCCCGTCAACGGCACCCTAAAGATTCCGGTGACCCGGACTGAAATCAACCCCTCCGGCTACTGGCGCGAGCAGTAAGGACAGGATTACGTGGTATGGATTAAGGATTACGGATTACGTGAAGAGGCAATCGTTGGGACGTTTTTACATAATCCATAATCCGTATCACGTAATCCCGTTTTTTTATATCGTTGTCCGTATTGCTTGCCTGCGGTACAATCTCAAACTTTCCCAACAAAAGGATTGTGTGGACCGTGGAAATCACATTGGAAAATACCGGCAGCTGCACCAAGCTCTTGAAGGTGCTTGTCCCTGCTGCAAGAGTCAAACACGCGTTCGACGAGTTTTACGCGCACCTGGCGCCCACCGCCAAGGTGGCGGGTTTTCGTCCCGGAAAGGTGCCGCGTGCGGTGATGGAGAAAAATTATCAACAAGATGCGCGCCAGGAAGTTGTCCACCACATCGTTCCAGAGGTTTTTAAAGAAGTTGTCTCGGACAGGCAGTTGAAGCCGGCCATGCCGCCCATGCTCACAAAGGTGGAGTGGAAGCTGGATGATGCCCTCTATTTTGAGGTGCAGGTGGACCTGATCCCGGAATTTAAAATGCCGGTCTACCGGGGCGTTAGCGTCCAGATTCAATCCACGGATGTGACAGATCAGGATGTACAGGAAGCCATCGACCGGCTGAGAGAACAGCACGCGCAATTGATTCCTCTGACCGGCCGCGGATTGCAGGGCGGCGATGTGGCGGTGGTGGATCAAAAAGTGACCATCGGCGACCAGGTCCTGGAGGATTCCAAGGACTTGATGTATGAGATGGACCCAAAACGGTTGAACAGCAAAATCCAAGAGGCCCTGCTGGGGGCCAAGGCCGGGGACGCGAGGGAAGTGGATATGACGGTTCCCGAGCACTACCCCAAGAAGGAATGGATAGGCAAACCCGCAAAGGTCGCGTTGTCGGTCAAGGATATCAAGGAGAAGAAACTGCCGGAAGCCAATGACGACTTTGCCAAAGACCTGGGACAGTATGAAAGTTTTTCCGATCTGGCGGCCAAGGTCCGGGGGAGTCTTGAAAAATACCAGAAAGAGATGGAGCGGCTTCAGATCGAGAGCAAGGTCAATGAGCTTTTGATAAAAAATACGGCCATAGAATTGCCCGAACGGATGATCGAGAAACAAAAGAAAGTCATGCACGAGGCCGCTCAGGAAAAGGGGCAGGCTCCGGAGAAACCAGACGAGGCCTACTGGAAAGTCCTGTCCCAGCGTGCCGCGGACCAGCTCAAACTTTATTTTCTCTATCAGAGAATCGCCCAGCAGGAAAAGCTTGCCCCCGCGGATGCGGAAGTGGGCGAGCGGATCAACGCCATTGCCGCGAGGGCCAAGCAGAATCCCGCGGTGGTCCGGGAGCACTTGACAAAGAATGAGCGCATGGAAGATCTGATGGAGCAGATTGTGCAGGACAAGGTGGTGGATTTTCTGGTTTCGCAGGCGAAGGTGGAGAAGAGAAGTAAATAAGGATTACGTAGTATGGATTACGGATTATGCGGGAAAAACAGGATTATGTAATCCGTACCGCGTAATCCGTACAGCGTACGAGGGGGGGTTGACATGACACTGGTACCCATGGTCATCGAAACAACGGGCAGGGCGGAGCGGGCCTACGACATCTATTCCAGGCTTTTGAAAGACCGGATCATCTTCTTGGGGACGGCCATCGACGACAACGTGGCGAACCTCGTGGTGGCCCAGATGCTCTTTTTGCAGATGGAAGAGCCGGACAAGGACATCAACTTGTACATCAATTCTCCGGGCGGGTCGGTGACGGCGGGTCTGGCCATCTACGACACCATGCAGTTTTTGAAGTGTGATGTCACCACCTACTGCATCGGGCAGGCGGCCAGCATGGGGGCCTTGCTCCTGGCCGGCGGCACGAAGGGAAAGCGGTTCGCCCTGCCGTATTCGCGCATCATGATCCATCAGCCGTGGGGAGGCGCGGAGGGCGCGGCCTCCGACATCAGCATCCAGGCCAAGGAAATTCTGCGGTTGAAGGATTTTTTGAACGGCATTCTGGCGAACCACACGGGAAAGCCCATCGAGACGATCGCCAAGGACACGGACCGGGATTACTTCATGTCCGCCGATGAGGCCAAACTTTACGGGATCGTGGACGAAGTGGTCCACACCATGAAGGGAAAGAGGTAGAAAATCCATGGCAAGAAGCCACGACAAAATGGGGTTGCGGCACTGTTCCTTCTGCGGCAAGAAGCAGGAGGAGGCGCGCAAGTTGATCGCGGGTCCGGGTGTGTTCATCTGCGACGACTGCGTCGTGTTGTGCTCCAATATCCTTGAAAAAGAGCTGGAGGGCCCCCGGAGCAAAAAGAGTTCCGCCTTTAAAGTTCCCAAACCCGTTGAGGTGAAGAAATTTCTGGACGACTATGTCATCGGGCAGGAGCGGGCCAAGAAAAAACTGGCTGTCGCCGTCCACAATCACTACAAGCGCATCAACAGCACCGACACGGGGGATGTGGAACTGGAAAAGAGCAACATCCTTTTGATGGGTCCCACGGGCAGCGGCAAGACGCTTTTGGCCCGGACGCTGGCGAAATATTTGGATGTTCCTTTCTGCATTGCCGACGCCACGACCTTGACCGAGGCCGGTTACGTGGGTGAGGACGTGGAAAATGTGATTCTAAAGTTGCTGCAGAACGCGAACTTCGATCTAAAGAGGGCCGAGGTCGGCATCGTCTACATCGACGAAATCGACAAGATCGCCCGCACGACCGAAAACGTCTCCATCACGCGGGACGTGTCCGGCGAGGGCGTTCAGCAGGCCCTCTTAAAGCTGGTGGAAGGGACTGTGGCCAACGTGCCGCCCAAGGGCGGCCGCAAGCACCCCCAGCAGGAATTCATTCAGGTCAACACCGAGCACATCCTGTTCATCTGCGGGGGCGCCTTCAACGAGCTGGCCAAGGTTGTCCAGCGGCGTGTGGGGAAAAAGGTGATGGGATTTGGTTCGGAAGTGACGGGCCTGAGCAAGAAGGCGGCCAGCGAGTACCTGGCGATGGTGGAGCCGGAGGACTTGATCAAATACGGAATGATCCCGGAGTTTGTCGGCCGGTTCCCCGTGGTGGCCAGCCTGCAGGATCTGACCGAAAGCGATTTGATGGACATTCTCACCCGCCCAAAAAATGCCCTCGTGCGCCAATACCAGAAACTGTTTGAAATGGAAGGGGTGGATTTGCGTTTTGAGACCGGCGCCCTGGAGGCCCTGGTTCGCAAGGCCGTCAAGAAGGGTACCGGCGCGCGCGCCCTCCGCTCCCTGATGGAAGAGGTGATGCTGGAGGTGATGTACGATATTCCCTCCCGCAGCGACGTCGAGGAGTGTGTCATCGGTGCCGATGTGATAGAGCATCACGCCCATCCGACGCTGATCGAAGGCAAAAAAAAGATCGCCTGACCGGCGGCCTGCGCGAATTCCCATGACGCTGAAATATCAATATCTGCCCCTGGTTCCCCTGCGCGACGTGGTGGTGTTTCCCCACATGGTCATTCCTCTGCTCGTGGGCCGTCCCAAGTCGATGGCGGCCGTGGACCGCGCCATGGCGCAGGACAAGCTGGTGGTCCTGGCGACCCAGAAGACGGCCGACAAGGAATCTCCGGAACTGAGCGATCTCTTCAGCGTCGGCATCCTGGCCCAAATCATGCAAATCATGAAACAGCCCGAGGGTTCCCTGAAAATTTTGGTTCAGGGTCTCAACCGGGTACACATCAAGGAATTCAAGTGGACGGACAATCACATCAACGCCGGGGTCGTGATTTCGCGGGATCCGGTGGAAAAGACCGTGGAGATCGTGGCGCTCATGCGGTCCATTCAGTCGTTGTTTGAACAGTATGCCCGTCTCAACACGCGCGTGCCCAGCGAGCTGACCCAGACGGTGTCGCAGACCGATCAGCCCGACAAACTGTCCGACATCCTGGCGGCCCATGTGCTGGTGAAACAGGACGTGCGCCAGGAACTTCTGCTGGAGGTCTCCAGCGTCAAGCGGCTGACGCGCCTGGGAGAAATCCTGAATTCCGAAATCGAAATTTTGAAGATCGAAAAGAAGATTTCCGATCAGGTCCGCAAGCAGATCGAGACCAGCCAGAAGAATTTTTATTTGTTGGAACAGATGAAGGCCATTGAAAAAGAGCTGGGCAAAGACGCGGGGGCGGGCAGTGAAATGGCCGAGCTCAAGGCCCGGATCAAAAAGGCGCGCATGCCCAAGGACGCGCAGGAAAAGGTTTTGAAGGAACTGGAGCGCCTGTCCCGGATGATGCCCTACACGCCCGAGGCCGCTGTGTGCCGCAATTACATCGACACCCTGGTGGACCTGCCCTGGCACCAGCGGACCGCAGACCGTCTGGATTTGGATCACGTGCAGAAAATCCTGGACGAAGACCACCACGGACTGAAGGACCCCAAGGAGCGGATTGTGGAATATCTGGCGGTGAAAAAACTTGCCGGCAGTCAGATGAAGGGGCCGGTCCTGTGTTTTGTGGGGCCTCCGGGCGTGGGCAAGACCTCCCTGGCCAAGTCGATCGCGAAGGCCCTGGGGCGGAAATTCGTGCGCGTATCGCTGGGGGGAGTCCGCGATGAAGCGGAAATCCGCGGCCACCGGCGCACCTACGTCGGGTCACTGCCCGGCCGCATCCTTTCCTCCCTGCGAAAGGTGGGCACCAAAAATCCCGTGTTCCTGCTGGACGAAGTGGACAAACTCTCCCGGGACTTTCACGGGGATCCCAGCGCGGCGCTGTTGGAGGTGCTGGATCCCGAGCAAAACCATGCCTTCAACGATCATTTTGCGGAGGTGGACTTTGATCTGTCCGAGGTCTTCTTTATCACCACGGCCAATGTTAAGGACACGATCCATCCCACTCTGCGGGACCGCATGGAGATCATCGAAATCTCCAGCTACACGGAATGGGAAAAACTTCAAATCGCCAAAAACTTTTTGATCCCCAAAGAACTGGCGGCCAACGGGCTCAAAAATGCCGGGGTTGAATTCGAGGACGAGGCCATTCTGGCGCTCGTGCGGGGTTATACGCGCGAGGCGGGACTTCGCAACGCCCAGAGGGAAATCGCCAAGATCTGCCGCAAGATTGCCAAAGCAACCTGCTTGAAAAAGGCCTCCAGGAATATCGTTGTGCGGGAAGAGGATTTGAAGCCCTATTTGGGCAAGCCGAAGTACAACCTTCAGGATCCGGAGGAGGATCTCATCGAGGGGGTGGCGACGGGGCTGGCGTGGACGGAGGCGGGCGGCGATATTTTACGGATTGAGGCCACCACGATGGACGGGAGGGGAAATCTTATTTTAACGGGACAATTGGGGCAGGTCATGCAGGAATCGGCACAGGCCGCCTGGTCCTTTATCCGGTCGCGTGCAAAACATTTTGGGCTGGATCCCAGGTTTTATCGCAGGATGGATCTGCACGTGCATGTGCCGGAGGGGGCCATTCCAAAGGACGGTCCCTCTGCTGGGGTGGCCATCGCCTCTGCCATCTTTTCCTTGTTGACCAAACAGCGCATCCGCAAGGACTTGGCGATGACCGGAGAGATAACCCTGCGGGGCCGCGTCCTGCGGGTGGGGGGAATCAAGGAAAAGGTGATTGCCGCCCACCGTGAGGGGATACGGATTGTTATTCTTCCCCTGGAAAATGAGGCGGATTTGGAGGATGTGCCCGAGTCGGTTCGAAAGGAAATGCAGTTTGTCTTCGTGCGCCGTGTGGACGAGATATTTTTGATTTTGAGCCCGGGAAAAGAAAAAAATCCCGCAAATATTTCTTCTCAGGAAGGGGATCGGGAGATAAAATACAATCCCTCGCATGTAGGACTACCGATGGAGCATTAATAAGGGGAAGGAAGGCCCTTGGTGCGGGAACCAAGGCTCAGCTTTCTCCGACACGCGACAAAAGGAAACTCACCATGAAAAAGGAATATTTGCTGGCACCAGGACCGACGGCGGTCCCGGCAGAAGCGCTTTTGGCAATGGCCAAACCTGTGTTTCATCACCGGACCAACCGCTACCGAAAAATATTCCAGGAAGTGACGGAAAACCTGAAGGTCGTTTTTCAGACCAAAAACGACGTTTTGATATTCAGCTCTTCGGGGACAGGGGCCATGGAGGCGTCTGTCATCAACCTCCTTTCGCCCGGAGACACGGCCATCACGGTCAACGCCGGAAAATTCGGCGAGCGGTGGACGGGGCTTTGCAAGGCCTACGGAGTGAAGGCGCTGGAGATCAAGGTTCCGTATGGCCAGGTGGTCGATCCACAGGAAATTGCAAAGCTGCTCAAGGAAAATCCATCCGTCAAAGCGGTCTATACGACATTGTGCGAGACATCCACGGGAGTCTTGACAGACATCAGGGCCATCGGCCAGATCGTGAAAAACACCCCGGCCGTGCTGGTGGTGGACGCAATCAGCGGCCTGGGCGCGGACGATCTGCAGACGGACGCATGGGGAGTGGACGTGGTTGTGTCGGGTTCTCAGAAGGGCCTCATGATTCCCCCCGGACTCGCATTCGCTTCCGTGAGTCCCAAGGCGTGGGAACTGGAGGCAAAGTCGACGATCCCCAAGTTTTATTTCAGCTTCAAAAAAGCCAAGAAGTCCCTGGCAGACTGGGACAATCCATGGACACCACCGGTTACCCTTGTCATCGGACTGCGTGAAACCCTGGCGATGATCATCGCAGACGGGATGCCCAGCGTCCTGAAGCGCCATGCGCTCCTGGCCGATGCGGCCCGTGCCGCGGTCAAGGCCCTGGGTCTGCAGTTGTTCAGCGCCATTCCGGCCAATACGGTCACAACGGTTGCTGTTCCTGCAGGCTTGGACGGCGTCAAAATCGTCAAAGACATGCGGGAGGAGATGGGAGTGACCATCGCAGGCGGGCAGGGGGAAGAGATGAAGGGAAAAGTCTTCCGTATTGCTCACCTGGGATACGCGGTGGAGTTCGATGTGGTGACAGCTATTTCCGCCGTGGAAATGGCTCTGAAGAGACAAGGATTCCATTTCACGCCGGGTGCCGGAGTCAAAGCGGCACAGGAGGTGCTCTTGACCGGCGCGAAGGCGGCAATCAAAGCAGAGCCGGTCAAGGCGGGCGTCTAACCTGCGCGAAGGGATACCGGCGATCCGGATGGACGGAAGGATCTCCGGTATCCCTGCCGCATAACCAGTCACTTCACCACGATGTCAGGGAGGATTTGCTATGGAAAAAGCCAATAACATTAAAGTTTTGATCAGCGATTCTGTTTCGCCCAACGGCAAGGCCCTGTTGGAGCAGGCGGGTTTCGCCGTGGATTTTAAAACGGGCATGAAGCCGGACGAACTCAAGGCGATCATCGGCAATTATGACGCCCTGGTGGTTCGCAGCGAGACCAAGGTGACCAAGGATATATTGGAAGCCGCCACACGGCTGAAATTGATTGGCCGGGCGGGCGTGGGCGTGGACAACGTGGATGTCCCGGTGGCCACCAAAAAGGGCATCATCGTGATGAATACGCCGGACGGGAACACTATTTCCACGGCGGAACATACCATGAGCATGATGCTGGCCATGGCGCGCAAAATTCCGCAGGCGTGCGCCACGCTCAAGAGCGGCGTGTGGGACCGCAAGAAATTTCAGGGCACGGAGTTGTACGGCAAGACCTTGGGTATTATTGGATTTGGACGCATCGGAACCCAGGTGGCCGTGCGGGCCCAGGCCTTTGCAATGAAGGTGATGGTCTATGATCCGTTCCTGTCGGTCGAAAAGGCGCGCAAGCTGGACGTGGAAGTAGCGGATTTGGAAAAGATTTTTGCCCAAGCCGATTTCATCACAGTCCACACGCCGTTGACCAAGGAGACTACGGGAATACTCAACA
>CAZGMX010000046.1:12770-17158 GCA_964526865.1 uncultured Actinomycetota bacterium
CAACAAGGCGGCGTTTGCCAAGATGAAAACAGGGGTCCGGATCATCAACTGTGCTCGCGGCGGCATCGTCAATGAGCAGGATCTGGCAGATGCCATCAACGAAGGGAAAGTGGCCGGCGCGGCGTTGGATGTTTTTTCGGTGGAGCCGGCTCCCAAGGATCTCCCGCTTCTGAATATGCCTCAAGTCGTGGTGACTCCGCATTTGGGAGCGGCTACGGTGGAGGCCCAGGAGAATGTTGCGTTGGATATCGCCAGGCAGGTTGTGGAGGCTCTGAGTGGCGGCGTGATCCGCAATGCGGTGAACGCCCCCTCTGTGGACCAGGAGATGATGTCGGTCCTAAAGCCCTACAATCTGTTGGGAGAAAAACTGGGGATTCTTCTGGCGCAGTTGATCGAAGGTCAGATGGAGTCGGTCAAGATCACCTACCATGGAGAGGTTGCGAATCTGGACGTGAAGGGAGTGACGACCAGCATTCTCAAGGGGATTTTAGGCCGCTTCCTGCAGGAATCAATCAACGATGTCAACGCCCCCCTGGTGGCCAAGGAGCGCGGTATCGCGGTGAGCGAGACCAAGACAACGGCCCCGATGGAGTTTTCGGACTTGATCAGTGTGGTGGCCAAGACGGACAAGACCACGTTTGTCGTTTCGGGAACGCTCCTGGGCAAGAGGAGAGAACCCCGGATCGTGGGCATCCAGGATAATTTTGTCGACGCGGTTCCTGCGGGATATTTGTTGATCCTCTTCAACAAGGATGTGCCCGGGGTCATCGGCACGGTGGGAACGACACTTGGCAAGAACAATATCAATATTGCCGGGATGACGGTGGGCCGCAAGGTGGTTGGCGGCGAGGCCATCACGGTAGTCAATGTGGACAACGTGGTCGGCAAAGGCGTTCTGGAAGAACTCAAGCAGCTGAAGAATGTCATCGACACCAAAATGGTGGAGTTCTAGACTGACGCAGTGATTCATAGCGGAACGGACAAGCCCCGTTGGAGGGAGGCCTTTCAGCGGGGCTTCGTTTGGAAAGCCACGGTCACGCTGGAAGGGCACCGTGGGCTTTGCCTGTGGGGCTCCGCAGCGTAGGGTGTGTCAGTAATCAAGGGGGAACGGATGTCCAATGTCGTATTGATCGGCGGTCAATGGGGTGATGAGGGCAAGGGCAAGATCATCGATGTCCTGACAGAGCGCTCGGACTATGTCGTCCGTTATCAAGGCGGAAACAATGCCGGGCACACGGTCAAAGTGGGCAAGGAGCAGTTTATCCTGCATTTGATTCCCTCCGGGATTTTGCACCCGGGAAAAATCTGTATCATCGGCAACGGCGTGGTGGTGGATCCGGCCGCACTCATTTCGGAAATAGAGCAACTGCGGGCCAAGGGGATTCACGTGGACGGCAACCTGTTCGTGAGCGAGCTGGCCCACGTGATTTTTCCCTATCACCGCAGGCTGGACCAACTGCGGGAGGGCCGCAACAAAAGCGTAAAAATCGGCACCACGGGCAGGGGTATTGGACCGGCCTATATCGACAAGGCCGCCCGCATCGGGATTCGGATGGCCGATTTGATGGACGAAGAGGTTTTTCGCAAGAAACTCAATGAGAATCTTCAAGAGAAGAACGAAATTCTGGCCAAAGTCTATGGGGCGGAGCCGTTTCTATTCGACGAGATATTCGATTCCTATCTGAAACACGCCCGTCAAATTCGTTCCCACTGTGTCAACACCTGTCTCTTGTTGCAGAAGGCGATTGCCCAAAAGAAAAATCTCTTATTCGAAGGCGCCCAGGGCACCTTGTTGGATATCGATTTTGGAACCTATCCGTTTGTGACATCCTCCAGTGCTACGGCCGGAGGCGCCTGTATTGGAACCGGTGTGGGGCCAAAGTACATCGACCGGGTGATGGGCGTGGTCAAGGCATACACAACCCGTGTCGGGGAAGGGCCCTTTCCGACGGAATTGAAAGGGGAGATCGGTGGCATGCTGCGCGAAGAGGGTGCCGAATACGGGGCAACCACCGGGCGGCCCCGGCGCTGCGGCTGGTTCGACGCGGTGGTGGGGCGGTATTCCGTCATGGTCAATGGCCTGGAGTCGCTGGCAGTGACAAAACTCGACGTCCTGGACCGTTTGCCCACGATCAATATCTGCACCTCCTACCGGCGTGGAAATGAACGGATCGATCAGTTTCCGGCGAACATAGAAAAATTGGATACTGTTGAGCCTGTCTATGAGGAACTGGAGGGATGGCAGGCGTCCACGAAGTCAGCGAAAAAGTACTCTGATTTGCCCGGGAAGGCAAAGAGATATCTTGGCCGCATCGAGGAACTGTTGGGTATCCCCATCGAAATTGTTTCCGTGGGTGCGGAGCGGGAAGAGACGATCTTTGTGAATGAGGAACGGTGAAGAATTTCCCCAGGCACATTGCCATCATCATGGACGGCAACGGCCGTTGGGCGATGGCCAAAGGGTATCCGCGTATCAAGGGCCACGAAGCAGGGGTGGCGTCGATCAGGGAGGTGGTGCGGGCCTGTGGGGAACTGGGAATCGACTACCTGACGCTCTACGCGTTTTCTGTCGACAATTGGGTGCGTCCCCGCGAGGAAGTTCAGGCATTGATGAAACTGCTTGCCTATTTCCTGCGCCGGGAAGTCCGCGAGCTGGATCGAAACAATGTCCGGCTGCAATTCATCGGGCGGATCCAGGGCTTGCCGGATCCGGTGCAAAAGGAGATGGCCCGGGCCCGGAAATTGACAGAGAATAATACGGGGCTGACATTGATCCTTGCCCTCAATTATGGCGGCAGGGCGGAGATCGTCGATGCCGTGAAGGCGCTGGCATCGGAGGGCGTGAAGGATCCAAAAATTTTAAACCGCCTGGACGAAAAGATGTTTTCGCGCTACCTCTATACGCGCGATGTTCCGGATCCGGAACTTCTCATCCGCACCAGTGGAGAGATGCGGATCAGTAATTTTTTGCTCTGGCAGGTGAGCTACACGGAACTGTGGATCACTCCCGTCCTGTGGCCTGATTTCCGCCGGGAGCACCTGGAAGAGGCCTTGGAGGATTATCGAAAACGCCAGCGGCGTTTTGGCGGGGTGTCGGAGGAGCCGATGAACAGAGAGGCAGTAAGAAAATGAGGGAACGCGGTTTTGACCATTCGCTGTGGCCCAGGATATTGAGTTCTGTCCTGTTGATATCGCTGTTGTGGGTCACGGTCCATTGGAGCAAGAAACTCTGGCCGTTGTGTTTTTTGGTGTGCGAAACCGTGGTCTTTCTCGGACTGCGCGAACTGATGGGGCTTTTGCGCGAGAAGAAGGTCCGGGTATTCGAACTTTACACACTGATGGGCGGCCTGGTGCTGACCGCGGCGATTTTCTTCAGCAATTATCCGCGGAATCTCTCCGGCGATTTTGTCCTCTTTTCTTTCTACGTGTGGTGTGTGGGGCTTTTCTGCCTGGTTGTGTCAGGGTCCACAACGGAAGGCGCCATCCAAAGCCTCTTTTCAAATATCGGCGCGTTGATCTACGTTGTCTTTCTCTTCGGATTTCTCATTAAAATCAACTTCATCGAAGGGTCCGGGGGACACGGCTTCGTTTTGTATACGTTTGGGGCGGTCTATGCGGCGGATATCGCCGCCTATGCGGTGGGAATGCTTTTTGGGAAGCGCCAGCTGGCCCCGGTCCTCAGCCCCAAAAAAACCATCGAGGGGGCTGTGGGTGCGCTTGCGGGCGCCTGCCTGATTTCTTTGATCATGCAGCCCTTGCTCTTGCCGACGGTTGGCATCCCTCACATCCTGGTCCTCGGATTCCTGATCGGGATTGTTTCGCAGATCGGCGACCTCTGGGAGTCCCTGTTGAAGCGCGATGCAGGGGTCAAGGATTCCGGAAAGACGATTCCGGGCATGGGGGGAGTTCTGGATCTCATGGACGGGCTTCTGTTTTCCGCCCCGCTTGTCTATCTGTACGTGAAATTGATTTTGAGGATATGATTCTCTCATGAAACGGATTGTCCTCCTCGGCGCCACGGGATCCATCGGAAAAAGTACGCTGGACATTGTCCGGCATCACCGCCAGGAATTTCAGATCGTCGGATTGGCGGCCCGCCGGGATGCCGATCAAGTGGCCCGGCTGGTCGATGAATTTCAACCCCAGGTTGCGGCGCTTTACGACGAGGATGCGGCCCGGCAGTTGAGGGTCCGGGTGGGGAAAAAATGCAAGGTCCTGAGCGGCGCGCAGGGAATTGTGGATGTGGCCACGCACGCGCGGGTGGATTTGGTTGTCAGCGCGATCGTAGGGGCGGGCGGACTGTTGCCCACGTGGGAGGCCATCCGCGCCAAGAAGGACATCGCCATCGCCAACAAAGAGGTCCTGGTGATGGCGGGCCGTCTTGTCAC
>CAZGMX010000047.1:0-14560 GCA_964526865.1 uncultured Actinomycetota bacterium
CGCCGACGACCCACAAGCAGTTGTATGGCGTGGAGTCAATCGGATAAGCACAAGGACGTTAATAAATTTAAAACTTTCAGAGTTGATCCCGTCCTTGAAACTATCGTCTGGGAAAACGGTGCAGACCTGGCTCCAGAATTTCTATACGAAAACGTAAAAATCCCGACATAACGCGCAATCAACGGGTACTCGGTAGGGAAACCCTCGTCCGAGTTACTCTTCCCACAGATAAAGCCCCCCACGTTATACCGTTTGGTATCTTAATATTTCAGCGGATTACTGTTCGAGCGCATCCGAGAGCTACTACCGGTATCTTGAAATAAAGAAGTGAAGGTTTTTGCTGGAGAAATACAACTACCGTACCGACAATATGTTGTGACGTCCACGCCTTGACAAACAGCTAAAAATCCCATATAATACAGCAATAAAACGTGAGGTGCGACGGTAGGCCGGGTACCCGCCACTGATTTGTTGGCGGGTGGCTGTACCTAGTAGTCTGTTGACAAATGCATTCCGTCATCGCGAGGAGGCCGAAGGCCGACGTGGCGATCTCGTAGCATTAATGAGTTACGACGAGATTGCTTCGCCCTTTCAGGGCTCGCAATGACGCCTGCGGACTTTTACAGCAGACTGCTAGTACCTGAGCGCGAAGCGCGAAGGTGCGGGGTATTTATCTACTCCTAATTTCCCTCCCCCCATGCGGGGGAGGGTTAGGGTGGGGGGTATGAAGAAACGATCCGATGTGACACGAGTGGTTTCATTTGTTGTGGTCACAACTTTGGTCATGACCACAATGCCGGCCAATCTCTGTGCGCTGGCGCCGAAATCTCAGATAAAG
Source organism: uncultured Actinomycetota bacterium (assembly GCA_964526865.1). Taxonomy (GTDB): domain Bacteria; phylum Auribacterota; class Ancaeobacteria; order Ancaeobacterales; family CAZGMX01; genus CAZGMX01. The sequence goes on from CAZGMX010000047.1 coordinate 839, forward strand.
AAAGTTGAGGATGTGCTCAGGGGGGTTGAGCAAAACTCCGGACGTAACGCGGATGTCAATGAGGATGAAGAAGTGCGGAATGTCTTAAGTGCAGTTGGACTGCTATTGGAACGCGAAATTTATAATAGTGGTCCGGAACTGAAAAATATTCATACCCGATTAGAGAGGGAGCGGAAGACAAATAGTTCCCTGAGATGCATAGAAGAAGACAGCATTCTTGTGGACGGCAACGATATGTTTTTTGCGATCCATTCAGGAGGGGGGAGGGTTTATATCAAAGTTACTCACTTGATTTCTGAACGGCTCGAGGAAGAAGAAAGTTTTTTCGATACACTCGGCGCTATGGTTCATGAATTAGAGCGCTGCGTGGAATTTTTGGCGCCTTTAAGAAATCACTTTCGATTGAGTGAATTCAAGCGCCGACTGGCAAAACTGCCCGCGGATAGGCAGGTGATCATGGAAATGACTATTGCGGGAGGTCGTGCGCATGCCAATACAGCGATTGTCGTATCCGCACCGGAATATCTTGCGGCGAGGGAAAAATTTATCGATTTGACTGCGAGAAGCATAAATAGGGATGAAGAGCCTTCTGAATCTTCAATAGCGATGATTGAAAGAATGCCGATGCTCAAGAATGACGAGAGAGTAAAAAGGACCTTGATCGAGAAGGCGGAACGGGGTGATACCAACGCAATATGCGGATTGAGACTATATCAGGATAGCGATAGCAGGGATGTATTAACTCGATTGCTCAATGCGGGGCATTCTTCAAGTAAAAGAGCAGCGGTTGATGTGCTGGCGGGGCATGCGGACCGTCACGCTGTTGAATGCCTATCGAATGTCCTGATGGGCGAAAAGGATAGGGAAGTTATAGAGGCGTCGGTGAGCGCATTGGCGGGGATTATTAGGACTCAACCGGCGATGACGGATGTCATGATGCAGAAACTTAATGATTCCGATTTGGATATGCGACCCCTTGCCATCAGGATTTTGATGCTTTCTGAAAATCCCAAATGGATTTCCGTTGTAGAGGAGATGTCAAAGGACAGTTCCTCTCAAGTCCGTCTTGCCGCGGTGGAAGCATTGTCGGCATATCAAGGAATAGACCCCTCTGTCAGGGCGATCTTGGCCCGCGCATTGAAAGACGAGGAATCTACCGTGCGGGCAAAGGCGGTTGAAGTCTTGGCGCAGGCCGACGATCCTGGCTTGGTGCCGCAATACATTGAGATGTTGGAAGATATTTCTCACCAAGTCCGCCTTTGTGCGGCACAGGCGTTGAGAAGATACACGGAAGTGGATAAATCTGCCAAGGAGGCTTTTAATAGTCATGTACGGATTGAACCGCCAAGATACCAAGAACCCATATGGAATACGGCTGCTGAACCGGATGGCCCTTCGGATGCACCTGACGATGGCGGTGAATGGATAGATGAGAAGTTGATAATTTCTCCCGTTGATGTGTCGATGCTTTCAATGGATGCGCTTATCACTGGCTTGACCGACTCGGATTCCATAGTTCGGTGGGAGGCGGTAAGAGAATTAAATAAAAGATCAACTGGTGGTGTCGTCAACGTGATTCCTTCTACAGATCAATTTGTCGGTGTCCCTATTAGTAGCGATTTTCGCAACGCAGTAAAATTGATTCTATCGGGAGAGATAGAAAAGGCAGTCACCATCCTGGGTGAAATAGTGCAGAGCGGACGCGATCCGCGGCAGAGAGCGTTTGCACTGGATCTCTTGGTCCACCAAAAAACTGAATCGGCGCAGAAATATGTTCTTTATGTCCTTCAGAATGATCAAGATGTTTCTGTTTTCCAGAGGGCGGTGCGGGCGGCGGGTGAATTGAAAGTTAGAGCAGCGGTGGAGGTCCTCGTCTCAAAAGGTCTAAAAAGCGGCAATAATATAACAGTGGATTATGCCGCACGGGCATTGGGCGAGATTGGACATGAGAGAGCAGGGGCGCCGTTGCTTGCGTTGTTGCAAAGCTGTAAGAATCCTTCTGTTAGACGTGTTGCAATCAATGCGATTGCCGCATTGAAATACAGGCCGGCGGTGGATATTTTGATTGGATTGCTCAAGAGAAAGGAACGCGGTTTGGGCGACAGCGATGATGAGACAGTTCATAATGCCGCATTGGCATTGGGTCAGATTGGTGACGAGCGGGCAGGGGCGCCGTTGCTTGCGTTATTACCAGAACAGAAGAATGGTTATATTCAAGCTGCAGTCATAAAGGCCCTTGGAGAATTGAGATACAAGCCGGCGCTGGATGCTCTGATCGAACTGCTTAAAGGAAGTAGTTGGTCCCCGGAATTGACAGAGGCATTGAGTAAATTTAAAGAAAGACGGGTTGTTAAAGCGCTGATGGCAGCGCTGGCAAGGGGGGGCGGTCCAGTTATGGTCAAAATCATGGATGCCTTAGGAGAAATTGGCGATCCCGAGGCTGTGCCGGCACTATCCCAATTTCTTTCAGATTATCCCTATGATTTTTCCCGCGACGCGATGAATGCGCTCCTCAAAATGGACAAAGTGGCAATAGAACCCCTGAAGACGGAATTGGCCAGCGAGGAATCGCGGCCGCCGGGCTGGAGAGAAAACGTGCAAAGAGTGCTTATTCAATTGGGGGATTCAGGAACCGTGAATGAGGTGATCCAGAGCCGGACACGGGATGTTGAGATGGTGGAAGTGGTGGGAAAATATTGCCGGACGCATGGCGGTCACAAGGTGGTCCAGTGGTTGCAGGAAGAGCTGCTTCTTGCCAACGGAAAATTGAATTGGAGGAATGCCACGTGGGTTGCGATTAGGGGAAGGGACGAAAAGTTGTCTGATGCGGCTGCCCGGGCATTGTGTGCGGTGGGAAAGCACGAGATCGTGCGAACAGTTCAGAACGTTGTGCCGCCGCCGCCATCCGCAGCGGACATCGCAGATGCCGCCGAAGCCGCAAAAAAACAATACGATGAAGCTTATTTTGATTTGGTTGAGCGCAATGTTGCTCCTCTGATCAAACTCATCGAGAATCAGCGCGTATTTCAGGATGAGAAAGCAAAGACAAAATCCCGCACGCAGGCATTGCTGTCCTTGATTGGAAAGTCCTCGTCAAAAGCAGGGGTAAGGCGATATTTGTTGCGGCATTCCAGCATTGCTGTGAGGCCTCTGCTGGCGGCGTTGCAGTCCGCAGACGGAAGGGTGCGCCAGTTTGCCTACGAGACAATTCGGAGAATCTCTCCGGCGCGGCTATCCCGCGATGATGCGGCTCAGGTCAACGAATTTGAAGAATTCATGCGCCAGGTGTCAACCCTGCGCCGAGCCCTGCAGACAGAAGATGTTGCCAAAGTTGCACAGATGTTTGACCGGATAGTGTTGGCAAAACAAGTCTTGGAATTGGCCAAGTTTTTGGCCACGCGCGATGCGGTGGTGCCGCTGGCGCAGGCATTAGAAGCGACAACGCAAGGTGTCTTAGAAAAAGGCGATATCATAGAGTGGTGGCTGGCGGAATTGGTAAACAAAGAGTATGCAGCGGATCTAATGCAATCAGGCACTCCTAAAGTCGCCGAGACGGCTAGAAATATCAAAAAAGTTTTAGATGAGTTGTCGGAGGCCGATGAGCTTCTTGCGCAAGGGAAAGAGGCGGAGGCGCTGGCAGTCGTGGAGGAAGAATTGGGGAATGCGGGAGACAAGACTTTCCTCTGGAACACTGCCACGGCGGTATTGTTTTCTGATGAAACCAGAATGCCTTTTAAGATATTGATTGCAAAAGCAATCAAGAATGTGCAGGAGAAGGCGTGGGTGAACCGGACGGAATTTTTTCTGACGCCGTCGGACAAGTGGTCACTTTGGCCTCTGGAATTTAAAGAGACTGAGGAGGCAAAGACCGGAGGCATTGTTAGATCCCGCCGTCCAGGGCGCGGGACACATTTTGTTGATCTATCTATCGAAGAGGAAGGTGAGGTCTCTGATGATCTCTAAAATCGCTCATGGAAATGATAAGAACCAATTAAAATTTAATGGCTGTCTCCGATTAAAATCCGCGGTGACACGAGTGGTTTCCTTGGTTGTGGTTGCGGCCTTGATCGTGGCCACAATGCCGGCCAATCTCTGTGCGCTGGCGCCAAAATCGGCGTTTGAGAAATATGGAGAGGTCACGAGGATTTTTGATGAGTCCAAGACAGCGTTCCTTATGGATGAAGACGTCTATTACAAAGTCTATATGAGTGTAAGAAGTCTGATTTTTCACGGCAGGGTGGATAGGGAAGGGACATTGGGGCACATCAGGAAATTGGCCGAGGGAGCCGCAAATCCGCGGGAAAAAAGGTTCTGCCTCATGGTGTGGGCGAAACTGGAGGAGGACAGGATTACGGACAATTTGGATTTGGGACGGCCGCTGTACAAAGCGGAATATATGACCCTGTGCCTGACGAACCAGTGCGATCTGGAATGTGAAGTGTGCTACTCAAAATCCGGCCCCCACAAGAGGGAAAAACTCACCATGGCGCAAATCCATAAGGTCCTGTTGCAAGCGAAGAGGGCGGGAATCAAGGAAGTGATATTTCAAGGCGGTGAGCCGCTTCTCGTCGCGGATGTCCTCATCGAAGCGATCAAGGCGGTAAGAAATGCCGGCCTGCAGGCGCGGGAATTTTCCACAAACGGCAGGTGGATATGCCAACCGGGGGCAAAGGAATTGCTGTGGCGCTTGAAGGAGGCTTTTGGGACGGCCATCCCAAAAATGCTGCTGTCGGTGGACAAGATACACCAAAAGGGCTCCGACATGAGACTGGTCAAAGATTTTATCGATACATATTTCGAACTCTTTCCGGGCAAATATTTGCAGATTCATTCCTTTGAGACCAATGACAAAGATGAATTGGAAGATCTCATTTTATTGCTGAAGAAAGAGATTCGTGTGGATGCGCCGCCTGAGGGCATTCGTTCCCGGGACGGGGAGAGGCTTCGTGAAATTGTGTTGAGGAAAGGGAATTCGGTGAAGGGAGATTTGAGGATTACCTACCGGTATCTATGGGAAATCGGCCGGGCAAGACATATGCCAGGAGAATTGCTGGCAAGATATCAGACAAGACCGTCGTTTGAAGGACGGGAATCTGAAATTTTTAAACCGTCCAGTTCACCGTTTCCCTTTTTGGCCGGTGATATCCGGCGCAGGCCTGTCGGGACGTTCTATGAATTGGCCCATGGATTTGACAGGCAGGAAGAATTTGCGCTGAACAGCTTTGCCCTCCGGTGGGACGGCGAATATTTTGTCCAGGACATATTCGTCGGAGAAAATGTTTTCAGCCTGGGGAACATTGGAGAAAAGTCGGTGGAAGAGGCATATCGTTACGCGGATAACAACCCCGTTATCCATACGTTGAATACCGCCGGCGGCCATGCCGTGGTCTATCGCATTGCCAAACAATTCAATCCCGGCCTGCCCACCGAGCTGGGGAAATACCACGTCATGGAAGAATTGATGATCGGGATTATAAAAGATCCCATCGAACGGCTGGCCATCACCTGTAAATTGCTGGAAAAATTCAAGAAGGAGAAATATGCAAAGAGTGATATCGGCAATTTGGGCATTGACTGGGATTTTATTTATCAAATCAGAAAGGAGAACAGCAGGGACCGGATTGAAACAGAAATTTCTTTGACCACCGCCGAAGTCCTCAAGGCAGAAATGCCCGTTGCAACGCCGGCGGCCGAGACAGCCATAGAAACAACAACGGAGCCTGTTGCCGGGACACCTGCCAGCAGGGTCGAACCTTCTTCTTATCCCCCCGTTGAATCTCTCTATTCCAATTTCTTTGGTGCGCAGATTGTCCGGCCAAGAAGTGGTGCCGGGAAGTCTGCTGACGAACCTACTGCCGGAATGCAGACGGGTGGGTCTGCCGCCGTTTCACCGGGTGTCTCCATCCTATCCCCCCAGTCTGGAATTGCGGAATTACAAAGGAGAATATCCGGTTTTATTGCAAACAAGGAGGCCAAAACCCTGGAGATTGTGGTTGATGGAACGAAGCATCAAATCGGCAAATCCACATTCGTGGATACGATTGCGGCGGCCCTGCAAGAGATAGGCTGGGCAACGGATGAAGCTGGGCACGATTATTATCAGTTGCATATGCAAGACAAGCAAATAAAAGTGGTGCAGATATGGGGATATGTCGAGGGTATGTGTCTCAAAGAGATAGGCCCCAGCCGGTTCACGATCATCGTCCTTCTGGCCGACACGAACCAGCCAGATAGACTTTCTGCGGCCGCGCGGGAGGAGGCGGATATTGTCATTGATTCGCGCAAGACAATGCGCATTTTACCGGAGGCAATGATGAGATTGTTTTTAGAACACGGACTCGTGGGTACGGCTTTATGAATAGGGGCTGTTGAGGGTTTTGTTATGAAAAGTCGTTCGTTGATTAAATTCATTTCATTCATTGTGGCGGCCGCTTTTTGCATGCCGCTGCCGCAGATTACGCCTGCGTGTGGAGATACCCCTGCCCATTCCGCTTTGGCCCCAAGAAATCAGCGCCGAATTATTGATGCTGATGGCAATTCCCGGCTGGGAAACTGAATTCCCCGCATTTTTTACACATCTTGCCGCAATGGGGTACAGGGCCAGAAACGCGATGGTTGCGATTTCTTCCATCATTCGTGATGGCGGCGAGGAACCCGCCGTCTTAGAAGAATTTCTTGAAGGCATCAGCGCGGATGATACGGAAGCGGGTCATAAAGCAAAGGGTATCCGCACCGGCGTTTATAACGAAGTCCGGCCTTTGATTCTTAGACACAGGGCAAATACAAGTGGGGCGATAGACGATGCGATTGATAAAAAAGCGGATGGGATTGAAATCGATATCCAAATGACAACGGATGGTCACATCGTGCTTTATCATGAGCCAACAGTGATGGTGGATGGAAAAAGAGCTCCAACAATCTCTTTATCCCTGGAAGAACTGCGCAGAGCAGTGCCTGGGCGGCTTTTGACGATTGAAGATATCTTGGGAAGTGTTCAGGAGCATCATTGGCAGTTGTATATCCATCACAATGATTGGACTCCATGGTGGGAAAAATCCATGGTGCAAGCCCGCGAAGCATATCACAGCGCCTTGGTAAATAATTTGGCCGGGATATTAGGAAAGAGTGATTCAGCGCAACGGACCATGTTTTTTTCTTATGATCTTAAGGCGTTGAGTGAATTTAAATCCTTGCTACATGATGTGGATATCCCAATGACATACAGGGTTCCACCGTTGAGCGCCAATCAGGAAGAAATGGATGAAATCGTGCGAGGGAATATCAGCCCTGATGTTGCGGCAAGGATTGATGCGCATGTCGAGGCCGCAAAAACGACAGGCGCTCAGAGAGTGCTTTTGGGAGGACCGATCGCGCCTGAACTGATTGCCTATATTGTTGAAAATTCGGGATTGGGGGTCGACGGCGGCTCTTCCTCTCCGGAACAACTCAAGGTTTTATATCAAGCGGGGATGAGCACGATCTTGGCTGACGATGTTGATATGGCGCGGGGAGTCGTGGACTTCAAAATCGGGCCGCGTGTGGCTGTCGGTGACGGGATCGGCAAGGTGGAGATGGAGTTTGATTCTGGGGACAGGGCTGCAAAGGGGCGCGCAGTTATCCTGGATCCTGATAAGGTAGAAATCAGGCAGGAGGTTGTCCCCGAGGCCGTGGAATATGATTTCGGCAGATATCGTGTTGCTTCAAAAGACAAGCAGGTCTTGGAAGGAAAAAAAGAGTTTAAAAAATTTCCCGGACGGACCCTTGAACGGTTTGTTCAGGGGCTGGACCCGGGGGATAACGTCCTTGCGGTTTCCAACAGCCTTCACACAAACTTCTGGGCAAGAAACGCATTTCTAATCATTGACGGGGTGGTGATCCGCAAGCCCGACAATGTTGTTTCGTTGTTTGAGGAGCATCCCACGGCGTTGAACGGAAAATTCTGGATTTTTGGACTGGATAAAGGAAATGTCGGCGTTAAAGAAGTGAATATTGCTGACGGCAACCTTGGTCCCGCCGTTCATGCCGTAAGAAATGGCATCGCAGGCCTTCCATTGGTGATGAAAGGCGCGAATATTAGCGATTGTATCGAGAAAGGAAGACCGCCGGTGTCAGGGAATCAACAGTCATTTGACGATCCCAAGAAGGAGGCGGCGGCAATGTCGGCAATCGGAAAAGACAGGGATGGAAATATCATCATCCTTAATATGGCGGGTGACCCAAACGTCAAAAAAGAAATGACTTTTCACGAACTTGCTCAGGCGATGATTAATTTGAGTGCGGTTGAAGCTGTCGGCCTGGGAGTAAGCGCTGACGTCAATCAATACTTGCGGGGAGAAAAGAATCCGTTCCTGTCGGCCAAACCCCGTATCGGTTCGTTGACTTCGCTGGATTATCCCGAAGGAAGGCCTCTGGGGGCGTTCGTCATGGTGTGTCCGAAAACCGGTATTGCGACAGAGGGTATTGCACCGCCTGACATGTCGCAAAAGATCGATAAATATTGTACGCCGTCGGATATCGAGTCGGCGGCGTAAGACGCTGGATGAATACCAAAAAATAGGTTTAGCTCCCGGATACGCTCGAACAGTAATCTGCTAAACTGTTACAAAAATAGGGGACTGGGTCCTCTATTTATTTTGAGTGGGTATCGGATTGGCTCTAGTGACCACAACATATTCCCCCCCCCATCCCAGCCTTCCCCCGCAAGGGGGGAGGGGGCCACTGCTTTACGGCGACTAACGGCGACTATAAGATGGAGTGGCAGCTAGAAACAATCCGATACCCACGTTTTTTTAGTAATAGGTAGCAGGTCCCCCGGACAGGGGCTAAAGACCCGAGCGTACGATCGCTCGGTTTTTTTATTTGACAATATCTGGAAATATGACATCATATGACATCATGCGGTGACGTGATAATTGAGGGGAGATAAATCGGGTGGGAGCGACAGCGAGTGTGATGATGGAATACAAGATGAAGGATGTGGCTGAACTTGTCGGTGTTTCCACGCGGACACTGATGCGCTGGTTTAGAGAGGGCAAGATCGACGAGGTGGATCGAGACCGCAACAATCACCGTGTCTTTGATGAGGACGATGTCCAGCGGATCAAGGCGTTTGCCAACCAAAGAATCGCCGCGCCGGGAAAACTTCAATCGTCTCTTTTTAAAACGGAGGAGGGAATTTGATTCCACCGGACCCATCCGTAAAAAATTGTCCTATAGTACCTCCGGTGTCCCCGGGTAAAGTCCTGGGCAGGGGATTGAAGGATTTGACGAGTGTCTCTCTGCGCTCATTGGAGGCGCTGGAAAGCGTGTTTGAGCGTTCCCGTCCGCAAATGGAACCTGCTCTCAAACCCCGCGGACCCGTGAAGCTGCCCCGCGTTTTGGTGGTTACCAGCGGCAAGGGCGGTACGGGAAAATCTTTCTTGACCGTCAATATCGCCAGTGCCCTGGCGGCGCTCCGTGAAAAGGTGTTGATCATCGATGCCGATTTTGGCCTGGCTAATGCCCATCTCTTGCTGGGCATGAGTCCGCAATACGACATATCTCATCTCATCACAGGGAAGAGATCCGCACAGGAAGTTCTCGCGGCCCATCCGGACGGCCATCTGTGGCTTTTGGGCGGGTGTTCTGGCATCGCGGAATTATCGACATTGACGTACGATCAATTTGGAATATTCATCCGGGAAGTATCCAGTGTGGAGGAAAAGTTTGACTGGATCCTTGTCGATACCTCTGCCGGTATTTCCCCCCAGGTCATGAGTTTTCTGACCGCGGCCGGCGAAGTCCTGCTGGTGGTCAATCCGGAGGCGACCTCGATGCTGGACGCCTATGCCTTGTTAAAAAGCCTGTTTTTGCGCAATCCCGCCGTGCGCGTCGGATTCATTGCCAACCGGGTCAAGGATTCGATTGCCGCCAAAGAGGTCTTCAAGAAATTGAACGGGGCGGTCCAGCACTATCTGAAAAAATCACTCGTCGATTTGGGTTTTGTGGTGATGGATCCCGCTGTGGGGCAGTCTGTCGTTCAGCGACGTCCGTTGATCTTGGAGGACGCGCGTTCGCACGCGGCCTTTTGCCTGAAAAAGATCGTTCAAAAGATTCATGAGTTCAGCCCGAAAGAAAACAGTACGGTGCCGGAGTCATTTTTTGTCCGTCTTCGCAGGGAAGTGATGCATTGGCAGAAAAAGCGTTTGTGGTCGGTGAATTAACGGCGCGGACCCGCGCCAGCAAGGAGGCGTCTATGGTACACATACTAAAATCCACGGCCAAGTTTGAACCGGATGAACTGGTCGCGCTCTTGCGGGAAAGACCCCAGCTTTTGCATCCCAAGATTCGTTTCTTGCAGGGACCGTTTCCTATTCAGAACCTGGGGCGGCTGGATTTGCTTGGATTGGATGAACATGGCGGATGGGTGTTGGTCAAGATTGCCTCCGAAGGGAACGGGGAACTGCTGTTGTCCTCCCTGCATCAAATCACCTGGGTTCAAAATCATTCGTCCTGGATTACGACCATGCCGGCTTATGAATTGGCGGACGCGGCATCGCTCCCGTCGGTGTTTCTCCTGGCGCCTCACTTCAGCAATTCCCTGGGGGATGTCCTGCGCTATCTTCAGGGATTGGCGGTCGGATTGGTCAAATATTCCGGCTTTGATTTGGGCGATCAAAAGGCCATCCATTTTGAGCCTCTGTTTGACGGCGTGACGCAGGACAAGGAAGCGGACAAAGCGGCAGAAGATTCCAATCCGGTTCCCGAGGTTCCGGCAAATCCGGAATTGCCCGCCGGCAAGGGAGACGAGCCCAATCTGTCACTGTTACAGCCGCTGACCGAGGAAGAGATTGCAGAATTTCTTCCGGGGAACGGAAAAGAAAAAACGGCATGATATCCGGGTTAGGCGCGGCGCAGCGCGGCGAAGTGTGAGGAGAAAACACAGGACAAGCCCATGAGAATCATCAGCATTGCCAATCAAAAGGGAGGATGCGGAAAGACCACGACGGCGGTCAATCTTTCCAGTTCTCTGGCCCACATGGGGTACCGGGTACTCCTTCTTGACATGGACCCGCAGGGCCACGCGACAATATGTTTGAGGCCGGATTTGTTGCTCCATGCGCCCTCCGCCGCCGGGACGGAATCTCGCAAACCCAATCTCTTCGACGTGCTGGTGGGAGGCGCCGCCGGCGATGGAAACGCGATTGTGCTGGAAGACGCCATGGTGGAGGCGGCGCCGCAGTTGTATCTGGCGGCCGCCAGCACCCGGCTCATCCGCATCGAACAGCAGGACATCTTTTTGCCGCGAAAGGAATTGACCATGCGGCATTTGCTCACGACCCTGCGGAATCCATTTGATTTTGTGATTTTTGACTGTCCCCCCAGTCTGGGAATTCTCACCACCAACGCCCTGTTGGCGTCCAGGGAAGTTATCGTGTCGGTGGAGACCAGTTTTTTATCGCTCCACGGCGTAAGCCTTTTTCTGGAATCGATTCAGAGGCTGAAGGAGCGCTATGGACATTCTCTGCGGATCATGGCGCTGGCGACGATGTTCGACCGGCGGACCCTGCTGGCAAAGGACGTGCTGCGCGACATCAGCGGCTACTTCAAAGACCGCCTGTTCGATACGGTGATCCATCACAATGTGGCCCTTCGGGAGGCCTCCAGTCATGGGATGAGTGTTCACCGCTATGATTCCTCGGCCGCGGGCGCCAAGGATTATCTGGCGATGGCCCAGGAACTGGTGATGAGGAGGAACTGACGCCATGGATCCGGTCTCTCTCTTGTCCGAACTATACGGCGAAGGCCTGGACACCGTTTTGCGCTTCAAAGAAAACGGTCTGGTGACGCTGGAAGACATTTGCAGTCAAAAATCCAGGACGCTGGCGCGCATGCTGAAAGTTTCGGACCGGTGCGCCAAGAGCATTCTTGCAGAAGCGCGGGAATTGATGCAGGGCAGTCTGTTTGAGCCGGAGATGCGTCTGCTCCAGACGCCCAAACCCGCCGTGCCGTCGGGCATAGAACAGTCCACCCCGTCCCCGCAGGATTTTTCGACGCCGGATTTTAAGATGGGTGTTTTGGATCTTGTAGTAAAGCAATTTCGATAGTTCTCCTTTTCTATGACGCCTTCTGCGACTTCTCTTCAGGAGCGCCCCGGCGCGCTTTCCGGCGCCGTGCAGTATGCCAAGGGTGTCGGTCCGCGCCGCGCCGCCCTCTTCAAGCGGCTTGGTTTGGAGACGCTGGAGGATCTGTTTTCGTTTTACCCCCGCCGTTATGAAGACCGGGCGCACATCATTCCCATCTCCGGAATGATTCTGGGCAGACAGCAGACGGTGCTGGGCACGGTGCGGAAGGTGGAGTTGAGGCGGTTTCGCCGAGGGATGTCGCTGGTCCGCATTGCCGTGGAAGACACAACCGCAGTCGTCTATGGCGCGTGGTTTAATCAGCCCTACATGAAAGACCGTTTCAAGGAAGGGGACCGGCTCTATCTGTTTGGCCGCCTGCAGCTGGACCGGAGCAAAAAAACCGTCGTCTATAATCCCGAATACGAATTTATTGCCGAGGGAGAAGAACAAATCCACATGGGGCGCATTGTTCCCATATATCCCTTGACGGAGGGCCTTGGACAGCGGGCGATCCGGTTGATCCAGTGGCAGTTTTTAGAGCAGTATCTGGAGCACGTCCAGGAAGATATTCCGCCTGATCTCTTGGAAAAAATCCGGGGCATGGACAAAAAGGAGGCCCTCCGGCAGATCCACTTTCCCGGTGATTTCCGGCTGCAGGCGCGCGCCAGGGAACGGCTGGCCTATGAGGAATTGTTCTATTTTCAACTGGCACTGGCCGTGCGCAAAAATCTGGTCAAGCGGACGCCGCGCGGTTTTGCACATCAGACCAACGGCCCCGCAACGCGGGCCTTCTTGTCGTCCCTGCCGTTTCGACTGACCGTGGCTCAGCAGCGCGTCATCGATCACATCCGCCGGGACCTGGAGAGCCCCTATCCCATGAACCGTCTGATTCAGGGGGATGTGGGCAGCGGGAAAACCGTTGTGGCCTGTGCGGCGGCAACGATGAATCTGGATTCGGGGTGCCAAACGGCTTTCATGGTTCCCACCGAGATCCTGGCCGAACAGCATTATCGCAACCTGACCAGACTGTTGAACGGAATGGGTGTCCGTGTGGAATTGATGACGGGAGGGGGGCGTGCGCCGGAGAAGCGCAGGATTTTGGAGGAAGTTGCCGCCGGCAGGGTGGATATTCTTGTCGGGACGCATGCACTCATCCAGGAATCGGTGACGTTTGCAAAACTGGGGCTGGTCATCGTGGACGAACAGCACAAGTTTGGCGTGGTCCAGCGGGAGAAACTGCGCGGCAAGGGCCGTTGTCCGGATGTCCTGGTCATGACCGCGACGCCGATTCCACGCACGCTGGCCCTGACCTTGTACGGCGACTTGGACGAGTCCGTCATCGACGAACTTCCTCCCGGCCGTCAAAAAATCACCACCTATTGGATTTCCAACAAGCAATTGGACAGCGCATGGCGTTTTGTCCGCAAGGAAGTTCAGGCCGGCCATCAGGCCTACATCATTTATCCGCTCGTCGAGGATTCCCCCAAGGTCTCATCCAAAGCGGTTCTTACCATGGCCAGGGACCTGAGCCAGCGGGTGTTTCCAGATTTGCGCGTCGGGGTCGTGCATGGGAAAATGGCCGGCGACGAAAAAGACAGCGTTATGGCGGATTTTGTGT
>CAZGMX010000047.1:14570-17136 GCA_964526865.1 uncultured Actinomycetota bacterium
TTCAGATCTTGCTGGCCACCAGTGTCATTGAAGTCGGCATCGATGTTGCCAATGCTTCTTGCATGGTTGTGGAAAATGCGGACCGGTTCGGGCTGGCGCAGCTGCATCAGATGCGGGGCAGGATTGGCAGGGGGACATTGCCTTCGACCTTCATCATGGTGAGCGATCCGGTGACCGAAGAAGGGCTGGCGCGGATGAAGGTCCTCAAGGCCAGCCAGGACGGGTTTCGAATCGCGGAGGAGGATCTGAAAATCCGTGGGCCGGGCGAATTTTTTGGCGTGCGCCAGCACGGGATGCCGGAGCTGCGCCTTGCCAGCCTGGTGTCGGACAGGGAACTTATGGAGACTGCGCGGCAGGACGCCTTCTTGATGATCGAAAAAGATGAGCATTTTCGTGCGTCGGCGCACCAGTGTGTTGGGCAGACGCTCAGACGGCGTTACAAGGGGATGTTGGATAAGATCAGCGTCGGATGAGGAAAAATTAATACTTTATGAAAATCAACGCGGGAAAGTTTAAGGGTTTTCCCATTCTTACAAAGGATATTCCGGGAACGCGGCCCACGTCGGACAAAGTGAAGCAGGCCATTTTTAACATCCTGGGGGCCGCAGTCGATGGGAAATCGGTTTTGGATCTATTTGCCGGTTTTGGAAGTCTGGGGTTGGAGGCTTTGAGCCGCGGGGCGGATTCGGTGGCTTTTGTGGAGAAGAATCACCGCTGTGCCCAAATCATTTTGGAGAATATTCAAAAAGTGAGGGGACAGGCCCAGACGCGGATCCTCACCATGGATGTGTTTAGGGCTATCGACCGCCTGGCTAAAGGGAAGGACTCCTTTTCTTTGGTTTTTGCGGATGCGCCTTATGACCTTGCCCTCGAGCAAGCCTCCCTGAGTCTGAACTCTAAATTATTGAATGTTCTGTCTGATTCGGGTATCATTACGGCCGGTGCATTACTGGTAGTCCAGCGCGACAAGAGGGAAAATCTGATTTTTGACGCGGATGTTTGGCAGATTCTTCAAGAAAAACAATACGGCGACACTATCATAACTTTATATAAGGCACGAGGTTAAGTGAAAAAAATCATTTACCCAGGCAGTTTTGATCCCCTGACGTTCGGTCATCTTGATGTCCTGGAAAGGGCCGTCAAGATATTTGACAAAGTAATTGTCGCGGTAGCCGGCAACTCCGAAAAGACCCCTTTGTTCAGTTTTGAAGAACGGATCGAGATGCTCAGGATTGCCGCCAAAGACAACCCTAAAATCGAAGTAGATTCTTTCAACGGGTTGTTGGTGGAGTATGCCTCCAAGAAAGGTGCTTCTGTCATCTTGAGAGGTTTGAGGGCGTTGTCGGATTTCGAATATGAATTTCAGATGGCCCTGACTAACCGCAAACTTTATGAGAATATCGAAACAATTTTCATGATGCCATCGGAGTCCTACTCCTACCTCAGTTCCCGCATGATCAAGGAAATCGCCAGTATGGGGGGCGATGTCCGGGATTTTGTCCCGGACTATGTTGCCGCGCGCCTGAAAGCCCGCATCCAAAATCGCAAATGATTGGTTGATTCCACTCGAAAGGGATGCCGATACCATGGGATATTCAACGGATTGCTCATCATTGCTGGGGCGTGAGATGTGAAGATACAGTTGGATAGAATCCCCGCCAGGGGAGATCATTTTGAAGTAGAGGAGCCGGCGGCTCAATACGATGTGGCGTATTTGGATTTTGTTTTCAGAGATCCCATCCGGATTGCTGTGGATGTCCAAATCGTGACGGGAAATGTTGTTGTTTCGGGAAAAATTGGAACCCGTATCCACATGACGTGTTCCCGCTGTTTGAAGGCGTTTTCACGGGACTGGGAGAACTCCTCCTATCATTTTGACTGTCAGATAACGGATCCGCATGAGATTATCGACTTGACGGAGCATATGCGTGAAGATATCATCGTAAGCCTTCCATCCAAACCGCTCTGCCGGGACCATTGCAAGGGGTTGTGTCCCACATGCGGAAAGGATTGGAACAAGTCGGGTTGTGCGTGTGTGCACGAGAAGGGTCATGTGGTTTGGTCGCAGTTGAATAAGTTACATTTGGAGTAAACACTATGGGTCTACCTGGAACAAGGCATTCGAAGAGCAGAGGACGGAAGAGAAGAGCTCATATCAAGCTGGCAAAGCCCATGTTGAGCAAATGTTCCCATTGCGGACAGCCGAAACTTCCGCACCATGTTTGCGCGAACTGCGGGTATTATTCGGGGCGGGAAGTTGTATCGCCCAAGATATAACGGTACACATGTTTGACTCTGCCGTGAAACCTGTAATCATCCCCCTGTCCGAGCGCTGCCCGCTCTTGAGGATTGCCTCTCAATGAAGATAGCCGTTGATGCCATGGGGGGGGACCATGCACCCGAGGCCGTCGTCACGGGTGCAATTCTTGCCGCCAAAGAAAATCCGGAAATGCATGTCATTCTCGTCGGGGACAAGGACCGTATCCAGTCTCTGCTGGACCGGAGCGGGGAAACGCTGTCCAACGTCAGTGTCCATCACGCATCGCAGGTAATCGAGATGGCGGAA
>CAZGMX010000048.1:0-6936 GCA_964526865.1 uncultured Actinomycetota bacterium
GTACTGCGGGGCCCTGGAAACGAAGCAGATTCCCTGGTCGATGAGCGCAGAGGACTCCCGCGATATTTCGGTGATCCTCTTGACGTCGGCGGATTTTATTTCGAGGGACTGCGTCAAGTCGTATCCCTCGATCTCGTTGGTGTCGTTGCCCTTGATGTTTTTCTTGTAGAGGACCGTCGTTTCCACGGGCAGGATAATTATTTCTGATTCCAGGACTTCCCTGCCGGTCAAATATTCTTTGACGGTCTTGAGATCCGCACGGAGCTGGGCGCATGCGGCAACCATGCTGGTGTCCCGCCGGCCAAATGACGCCTGCCATACGATACAGTCGGAGACAATATTCTTTTCCGCCGAACCCGTCACGCTGATCACCTCCGCGGTGAATTTCTTGATCTGCAGGGCCCCCTTGGAGAGGATGACCGCTGATACAATCGTCGCAAACGCAATGCAGATTCCCAGGCCGATGATTTGCGAATTCTTAAAAATATTATTTTTTTCTGCCATGGCGGCTTCCCTTTATTTTCCCACCCAAAATTTGTTATTTTATTTCCCTCGATCGGCCATCAACTTTCGGCTATCGACCGCTGTCCATCGACTATGGTAAATCTGCAGCGCATTTGTTGCAATCAGGTTCTTGGTGCAGATAAGTATTACACCCGGATGCGATCGAAACCACAGCTGCCGACACCGATGTTTCCGATGCCGGAGCAGTCGCAATGGCGGAGGCGCCGATTTTGGCGGCGGAGATTACGGCGGAGGCGGAGACTTTGGTGGAGGCGGCGGCGAATAATTTCAAGAAGTAACCCAGGGTATCGCCTGCTTTGGGGAGTCAGCTAGATCATAAAGACGTAGAAATTCTCGCATCCGTATCTGGCCCCAAACCGGACGCAGGTTTTCTGAGCGCGAAACCGGTCGTTGGTGTAAATCCCGCCGGCACAGCTCCGGCAAACCGGCTGATGGCCAACAGACGACTCCCTTCAATGGTCTCCTCTCCCAATAGAAATCCGCGACTCACGAACAACGCGCGGGCCATTTGATCCAATTCTGCGGGAGCGGGAAATTTCTCCTGCCGCATCCATCGGTTGAATTGTCTCACCGATATTCCCATCGCAGACGCGACATCTTTGTCCACCATTTGATGAAACGCCATGGCC
This sequence comes from uncultured Actinomycetota bacterium, assembly GCA_964526865.1. Lineage (GTDB taxonomy): Bacteria > Auribacterota > Ancaeobacteria > Ancaeobacterales > CAZGMX01 > CAZGMX01. The sequence goes on from CAZGMX010000048.1 coordinate 1,155, forward strand.
ATTTTCACCCGCGCGGGACACAGCATGGGCGTCAATTCCTTTTCCCCCATGCCCAGGCAATATCCCGCCGGAACGTGAATAGCACGTTCCAGCTTCCAAACTACCCGGCTGCCTGGCTGAATTTCACCCTGCTGTATCGCCTTCAATTCCACGGCAGAAATACCGGTCACCTCCATCAGTTCCATCATGGTCCTGTGCCGCCTGGCCAGGGCATGCGCAAATCTTTCCCTGTCAAAAGCCGGATGAATTATGGGCAAATCCTCAAATCCCATGAGATAGCCATATGGCACATCCAATGCCTTAGCCAACCGCCGAACCGACATCACGGACGGCGCCACCCTCCCCTGTTCCCAATCCAAGATTTCATGCCTCCGTTTGCCGACAAGGGATCCCAGTTCGTCCTGGCTGAGACCTCTGTGCTTTCGGGCAATCTGCAGACATAGAGGAATGAATTGCGGGACATCGTCATCACCTTCGGCCATCCCCAGGAGATATTCGCGGGAAACTTTTAGGCATTCTGCAAGACTGGCTAGATTTTTCCTCGAGGGCTTGTGCCGGCCCATTTCCCAGTCCGCGATGGAACTCTTCAGCGTAAAATCCTCCATGGCAAGCGCCAACTCTCCCATTGTGAGCGCCTGTTTTAGCCGTGCGATTTTTAGTCGTACAGGTTGGAATTTGGGCAATTTGATATCGAGATCCTCTACGCCCATAAAATAGTCATACGTCACCCCATACACAGCGGCTATTTTTTCAAGGATCTTCCTGCGCGGCTTTCTTTTTCCATCCTCCAGCTTTTTAAGCGCCCCCATGTCCACCGCGGTTTCTCGACTCGCCTTTCTAATGGACCACCCCTCGCCCAGCCGCGCCCGCTTCAACCTCGATGGATCAAATGTTGGAATAACAACTTTCAGATTCTCCAATCCAACAAAATAGTCGTAGGTCACTCCTAAAATCTGTGCTGCTTTTTCAAGCGCCGGTTTTTCGTCCGCCGTCGGCGCCTTTACCCCAATTTCCCAATTCCTGATCGTGAACTCGCTGATGCCCGCCTCCTGCGCCAATCGCTCCCGCGTGTATCCCCTGGCATCCCTTGCCAGCCGGAATCTGGCCCTGTCAAAACGAGGCACAAATACCCCTACGTTCTTACTCCCCATCAGGTATAGAATATTGGCATCCAGGGCCTCTGCGATTTTCTCCAGCGTCGCTGTGGGTGGCGCCTGTTTTCCACTTTCATAATTACTGATACAAGAGGGCACCACACCCACCCGTTTTGCGAGTTGATTCCTTCTGAGACCCCGCTGTTCCCTCAGCCCGCGGAGCCGCTCGGTGGAATAACCGTATGCCATATCGGACAAAAGGATGTCTTTTGCGTAATTCCGGTTCAACCGGACAACGGCATTTTTGACGTCGGTCCACCGCGGCTGAACCATTTTCTTCGCCTCGGACAGATGCGTCGTGTCCATTTCCCGTATCCCCTTGGCCACGGCCTCCACCAACTGCCTCAGCGTCGGCCGTTGTTCGTGCCCAGCAAGATATGACTCGTACACCGACTCCACCACCTGCTCCAGGACGCTTGGCAGGGGCGCATGCGCCCCGCCAAAGAGACGCGGCAGAGAAGCCTTTTCTTGAGGCCGCCAGGAACAGTTCGTCATCACGTGGCAATTGGGCATCAAATGATACACCAGTAGAAACTCCGGCCAGCGATCGCTGGTCAGCGAACCTCCCACAACATCTCTTGCAACGTTGGGACTCAGTTCGAACAAAGCCTGAAGGACCCTCGCGCAGTGGACAAAAGACTCCGGATCCACATCCGCGGCCGGAAGGGTCATTTCCATGAACCACTTTGCCATCAACGGCACGCTTTGGCTTTGAATTTGGGCAATCTCTTTCAGGAACATCTGGGCCATCTCCCGATAGACGCGATCTTGATACTTTTTCGCCTTGCGACACGCCGCGATTTTTGACAAGAAATCAACGGCCTCTGCCGGCCGCGCCGGCACGGCCAGCCCCCTGGTGAATGCGGCACCGCTGTGTTCAACCAATTCATACATGGGGGTAATCTCTCTTTCCTTCTTTTTGCCCAAGACGTCTAGAAAGACACCGGAAGGCAAGCCCGTCACATCACTCCGCACCTCTGCAATCTTATCTCACTTGGCCCGCGAACCCCCTCTCGCATCGTTTTTTTTAATGATACGGCGAGCACCGAGATCTACACCGTGCGAAGGCGCCCCTTCATCGAAATCTCCTTCGGCTGCTGCTCCTCCGGGAGAATGCTCCCTGGCCTCACGGGAAATAACCAGCCGCCTGCCGGCAAGACCCAGCTCTGAGAGAATCTCTGCGCGATGCTGCGCGGGATTATAGGCAGGCCCTGCCGTCAGGAGTCTGCGGATGATCTCGGCCTGGGAGGCACTGCCCATTTCGTTGTACAGCATCGCCAACCGCCCCAGGATCGTGTTCCAATCATCGTCTCTTATGGGCATGGAGAGCGCGCTCGCCGCGGCATCCAGCGCCTTGTCAAAATTGTTCATGACGGCATAGGCGTTGAGCAAGCCGACAAATGCCTGGGCACGAGCAGGATCCCTGGAAAGGATGGAGTGCCCCAGGGCCACGGCCTCTTGGGGGTGTTTCCCGAGCAGACCATAAATGTTTAATTCCAACAGCGCCAGGTCGTCGGGAAAAATCCGCAGGCCTTCCGCCAGCGTGCTGTCGAATTCCTCCTGCCGCCGCGCGTGGGCAAAACTCTCCACCAAAATCGCGTAGGCCTCCCGGCAGGCCGGATTTTCCTGGAGGACCTTCCGCATCAATCCTATCGCCCTGCCAAAGTTTCCGGCCTCCATGCTTTCCCTCCCCTTTCGGAGATAAACTTCCTCCGTCCACGGCAGGATGTCGGAGGGCTTCACCCACGCCCTGGAGGAAAGCCCCAGGGACTGCCTGCGTTTTTCCGCTGCGGCCTTGGTTGCGGGAGAATTTGCCGCATAATTGACCGCTCGCATCCGGTTTTGCGCGTCTCCCATCTGATCATAGATGGCCGCCAGACGGCCCATGACTTCCTGCCAGTCGTACTGGTCCAGAGGCAAATCCAAAACGGCGGCCGCGGCATCCAACGCGTTTCCCCGGTCTTCGGCATCAGTCAACGCAACATACATGCACCGTGACAGTAAATTTGGAAGAACGGCGGCGGCGCGGCCGGAATCCCGCGCAACAATTTCATGGCACAGGGAGGCCGTGTATGCGATTCCTTTTGAGAGTTGCCCACGAGTCGCCTGCATTTCCAACAAATCCAAATCGTCTGGATAAAATTCCAGCCCCGCATCAATGCTCGCGATCAATTCCCAATATTTATCGGCCCCCGCCAGGCTTTTGATGTGGAGGATGCGCGCGGAAAGATTTTTTGGATCCGCCGCCATAATCTGCGCGCATTTTTCCGCCGCCAGCTCATATTTTTTCTGCGAAAAATCCTCTTGGGCCTCTGCCAGCAGTGCGGCCGGATCACCAGCATATCGGGGCGGCACTGGCCGCAGTTGATCTTGAAACCGCTGTTGCCGGCGCATGTCTGCCATGCACAGTTCCCAACGCACGGAAGCAATTGCCGAAACCAGGCCGTATTGGCAGCGCAGCAACAACACGCGCTGACTCGCGTCCATATCCACGTCGAAACCGCGGCGCACCTCCTGGCCGTCCCGCCGCTTGCGCTTTATTCCTGCTGAAAACTCCTGGATCATCGCCGCCAATCTATCGCGGGCATTGCGCGCTGTCTGCAATTGTTCCACCGCACGCGCGGGAATCGTGCCATCCGCCTGAAGCCTCTGTAGTAATTGCCGCAGCATGTCCCAGGAAGGAGGATCCCCATAGACCGACTGAGGATTTTTTGCCAGATCCATTTGCATGGCGTAACGGAGAAACCGGTCCGACACCCCCGCCGCCCGCTGGCACTCCTCGGAAGAAAAACCGGTAAAGTTCAGAACTGCCGTGGAAAAACTCTCGTCGTAGGGAGTGATCAGCGCCACAAACAGCGGAATGGCCGCCGATAGAAACATGGCATCGTCTGGATTGGCCGCAAATTCACTCATGTCCCCCTCCGGCGGGAGATAAGCGCTCCAGAGCCAGTTGGTGAGGGTTCCAAAGAGACTCATGCTGGGATCTATACTGAGGCGAAGCTCCGATTTTAGCCGCGGCAAAATCAGGTTCGCCAGCTCCATCGCCAGGGCACGGGCAAGACTCGATCGTCCCCCTTCGTCCCCAATCTGCATCAAGGCGCGGGCGAAAAAGATCAGCGGATCCAGGCCGTCCGGCCCCCGGGGCAGCAATTCCTTGGCGATCTGGATGAACCGCTTTTCGATTTCTTCTGCGGCCCGGCGGTTGGCAAGAATTCGAAAGGCCTCGTAGCGCACTGCTTCGTCCGCCTGCGGCAGAAGCAATTTTCCCAGATCCTCCACGGTGAATGCCAGCGGCACACCCATAAACCCAAGATTCTTGAAGCCGTCCAGACTTCCCACGCCGGCCAGAAAGGCCGTGCTCGCCGATCCCCCCGTCGAAATGAGAATCCTCTCGTCGGGTTCATGGGACAAACCGGAAAATGCCCGCGCCGTCTCCACGCCGCTGATCAAGGCAAGAAAAGACTTGCCATGATACGACCGCAGTTGAATCGCCTGGGCGATCGCCCGCGTCCCCTGATCGTTGGGCGGTTCTTCGATCCTCCCCGCGGGACCGTGCCAATAAACCAGCTCGGCATCCTCCAATTTTCTACCATAACGCTCGATGGTCTTGGGACCGATATCCAAGCAGCCCGAGCCAGCATCCACCGGACCCAACAGTTCGATGTGACACTGCTCAATGATCTCCTGCAGGTCATCAGGGATTGCCTCCGGCATCAATCCGGCAAGCAGGATACAATCTTTCGGCCGCATCAACGGAAGCAATTTGTTGATAAGACCTAGCTTGTCCAGTTTATCCCCGCCAAGAATCACCGTCAGTTTGCCGCGCTCTGGAGCCACGAGACGCTTCAAGAACCGCTGGTGCTTGTCCGCCTCGACTCTTATTGCATAGCCTTTGAGCCCCGGCAAGAGACGGGCAACATCCATCACCGACGCCTCCTGCCGATGCGCGGCCGGAAAACCATCCAGCACAAAATAGTCCGCCAGGGCGGCAAGTTCCTTTGCCAACGCCGTGCGCTCTTCCGAATTTGTCGACTGTTCCCGCGGATCGAATCTGGTGTTGTCCAACATCACGATATCACCGGGCTGCATGGCTTTGACTCTTGCCCGGACTCCGTCGTGAATCAAACGGAATTGGCCCTCGGTGTTTATTCCTTCCACGACCGGAACGGGCCTTGACAACATTGTTTGAACGGCGGACGCCACCCGCGTCAGCTTTAGACTTGCCTCCTGCTTTCCCTGCGGATCGCCCTGATGCGTCAGCAAGATCGCCTTCCCTCCGTGGCCCACAATCCGCACGATCGTGGGCAGAGACGTTTGCAGCGGCAGATCATGCATCAATCTGCCTTGCGCATCCCAAAGCAGATCGCTGTAATCCACTCGAACAAGGAATGTCTTGCCGTGGATCATTTCGGGAGGGAGGTCATCCAAATATTCCAACGCCGGCTGAAAAACCGCGGCCGGATTCGGCAGAGGGGTGGGGTGAAGACCGCCCTTAAATTTAGACGGCGGCGCAAGGGCATCCCTTTCAACAACCGACGCGCGTACTGTTGGCAGAGGACAAATCAACGCAGTACACACGACAGCACAGACAACAAACCTGCAACACGCACGCAAAAACACGCGTTACC
>CAZGMX010000048.1:6946-8849 GCA_964526865.1 uncultured Actinomycetota bacterium
GCGTTACCTCCTTTCGGGCAAGCGCTTATGCCGCGTGTATTTTACCCCGAAGACCGGCTGCTGTCAATGCATATTGTTATGTTGTTGATGGGGAGGATTTTATGGCGACTGTTCGGCACAGCTTGATCACTCGTACCGAAGAGCCTCGATGGGATTCAGGCGAGAGGCCTGGCGGGCCGGCCATAGGCCAAAAATAATCCCCACAACGATCGAAAAGGTGGTGGCAAGCAGGACTGAAAAAAGCGACACCTTGATTGCCCAGCCCGCGGCAAGAGCCATCCCTAGCGCGATAACCGAACCGGCCAGAATGCCCACGACGCCGCCCACAAACGTCATCGCCACCGATTCGATCAAAAATTGAATCATGATGTCCAGTTCCCGCGCGCGTCCCAAACACAGATCTGCCGCCTATTTCTTTTTCTTGCAGCGAAGCACACGCTCCAGGATGAGGACTATCACCAAAACGACCGCGGCGCCGGCGGCAGCTTTCTGTTTGCAGGCAAATACTCCCTGCCGGATGACCTCGTCCCAGAGATAAAGGCCGACGATCACCAGCAAGAGCCCGCAAAACGTCTCGAGCTCCCGGTGTTTCCAGAGGAGTTTCCATTGGACAGGGGCCTTGTCCCTTCCGGAATAGGCAGTCAACCTGGGAATGAACCTGGGAACCGCCTTCAGATAGCGCAGATAGGCCTCCCCGAATGTCTTTTTCAGATTCTCTTCCTCTTTTCGGATAGTCCCCCAATAAAGAATCGCAAATCCGCCCAAAAACACCGTGATGGTGAGCCAGTTTCGCACGATCATCACGATGCCCAGGCCGATGAGAAAATTGCCCACGTACAGCGGGTTGCGCACGTAGGCAAAAGGTCCCCCCGTGGCCAGTTTGATGTTTTTTCCCTCGATAAATACGGACGCCCAGGCGCGGGTCAACATCCCCGCAACAGCGATGGGAACCCCGATCCAGAATCCCACAGGGCTGATGTCGGATTGCAAGAAAAGAAAGATACCCCCAAGCCAAGCCAGGGGCATGCGAAATTTTTCAAATCGAACGAGGCGGCGGTCCATTTTCTTATTCTACCCGAAGCGTACCCACTTGACCAGTTTGGAGATAATGGGAGTCAAAACCAACATGCCCGTCAACACGATCAGGATCATGGTCGCGGACCAGCCCACGGCGTTTTGAAACCGGTTGTTGACATACTCTCCCATGATCTTCTTGTTGTTCACCATCACAATCATCGAGATCAGCACCACAGGCAAAAAGACAGCGTTGAGGATCTGCGACCAAATGGTGATTCGGATCAACGGCGCGTTGGGAAGCAAGATGATCCCGACGGCACAGGCGATCATGAACGTGAACAGCGAATAAAATTGCGGGGCTTCGTTGATCTTTTTATTGATCCCCGCTTCGTAGCCGAATGCCTCGCAGACGTAAAAGGATGCCGCCAGCGGGAGAATGGTTGCGGAAAAAACCGACGCCACAAACAGGCCGAATGCAAACAGTTCGGAGGCGAATCTTCCCGCGAAGGGCTTTAGGGCAATGGCCGCATCTTTGGCCTCATTGATGACCACCCCGTTCACGTGCAGGGTGGCGGCACAGGCGATGATGATAAAAAATGCCACCACCACGGTGGCAACACACCCCAGGATCACGTCCCACACGACATACTTATAATCCTCCACCTTCAGCCGCTTCTCAATCACGGCGGACTGCATATAAAACTGCATCCAGGGCGCAACCGTGGTTCCGACAATTCCCAAGACCATGCTGATAGAGCCGCCCTCCCATTCCATCGTGGGTTTTAAAAAGGCATGGCCGATCTCGTCCCAGCGCGGTTTTGCCAGCACCGCGGACGCGATATAAGACAAAAGACACGCGCTGAACAGGAGAAATATCCTCTCCACG
>CAZGMX010000048.1:8869-17018 GCA_964526865.1 uncultured Actinomycetota bacterium
TCCCCCTTGACCACGAGGATCCAGACCGCAACGGCAACCAGAGGGACCGAAACATACTTGCTCACGCCAAACACCATCAGACTACCCGCCACCCCCGCGAATTCCGTGGCGGTATTGCCGATGTCGGCGATCACCAGGCACAGAAACGTAAAGAAAGTGATTTTGACGCCGAAATTTTCCCGAATCAGATCGGCCAGTCCCTTGCCCGTCACAACTCCCATCCGGGCATTCATCTCCTGAACCACAACCAGGACAATAAAAGCGGGAATCAATGTCCAGATGAGTTTGTATCCATAGACCGCGCCCGCCACCGAATACGTCGTGATGCCGCCGGCGTCGTTGTCCACGCTCCCTGTCACAATCCCCGGCCCCAGGATGGCCAGAAATATCAGCAGTCGCTGGACGGCGGGACTCTGTTTGATTTTTTCAATCCATTTCATCATGGGGTTCTTCGCCTATCATGTTCGTCATCGCAAGTCCGCCGACGCATTAGTGGCGGGCGTGGCGATCTCGATGGAATTGGCCGTTCACCTTTCGAGATTGCTTCGGTCCGGCATAATGCCGCCGGACATCGCAATGACGGGGACACCGGCGAGATTGCCGCGTCGTCCGCCATTGAAGCAGTGGCGGACTCCTCGCAATAACGATGCCGCCGGCCCCGATCACAAACTAAATTGCGTCTCCTCTGCTTCCTCCCGAATCTTGGGATAAACCGCCTCAAACGCGTCTTTCATCGTGATGATGCCTTCCAATTTGCCGTCCTCGTCCACCACGGGAATGAGGGGATAATCGTATTTGTGAAATAACTCCGCCACGTCCTTGATATGGGTATCCACATCGACCTTGACGGCGTGTTTGCGCATGATCTGCGAAACCGGCTTGTCCGGAACGGCCACCAACAACTGCTGAAGCGTCACCATGCCCGACAATTTCTTGTACTCATCCACCACATAGACATGATAGATGGCCTCTTTTTTTCGAGACTCCTTCTTGACTTGTTCCAAAACCGCCCCAGCGGCCGCCGCAGGACCGGTCGTGATAAATTCTGTGCTCATGATGCTTCCCGCAATGCGCCTGGAATATTTGATCAACTCCGCGATTTGACTTGTCTTTTCCTCCGGCAGATACCGGAAGAGGGAGTTTCTTTTTTTCTGCGGCAACTGGGACAACAAATCCACGACCTCGTCCATGGCCATTTCGTTGATGATATTTGCCAACTGTTCGTCCCCTGTCAGCTCCACAATCTGAAGGCGCACCTTCAGAGGCAATTCCTGAAACGCATGGGCGAGTGTCACCGTGTCGAGGGATCTCAGGAGGACCACCCGCTCCTCCGTCCCCAACCCTGTCAGGATATCGGCCAGTTCCGCGGGATGCAGTTCTGACAACCGGGAATGATGAATCGTCAGAGAAAGGGCGTCGCCGCCGATCGACGGGGATACCGGCTGAACAAACTTCCACGAGACCAGGCGGTCCTTCATCCTGTAGGAGGAAATCAGTTCCACCAGAAATCTGACGAGATCCAGGCACCCCAGCCGGCGCAAAAGACCCGTCAGCCCAACGTCGATGTGAACCACCCATAAATTTGCATGCTCTTTCAACAGATGCAGGTCGTTCACCCGCACGATTTTGGAACCCGAGATGTCCACGATTTGCTTGTCCCAGAGGATATCCTTGAGGAGGATTTCCGTTTCCGACACCTTAAAATCCTGCGCGCGCAGATTGTTGAAATCCTCCACAACGACAACATCCTGGTGAGTGATTTCCTTGACATTCTGCCAGGGGACATAGATTCTCCTGCGGCTGGCCTTTTCACGCACGACCAAGCCGCTGACCTTGGGATACATCTCCCGGAGCCCCACCGCGTAGTCCGCGGCACAGCCGACAATCCTTCCCGTGGCGGAATCAACGACAGGGATTTTGTCGATCTGCGAAAGAAAAATAAAATTTTTATGCAAGCTGGTCATAAATAAATTGGTGACAGCAACCGTTTTTTCATAAAAGCCGCTCCTGCCAGAAAAAACTCCTGTAAATACACAGAAAAAATAATCCGCTCTAAGCGACAAAAGAAAAAACGGTTGCTGTCACCAATTTATTATAATCCCAACGCCTTTTTGAGAATGGTGAAGATGTTCACATTGTCTTGAAGGCCGGTGATCAACTCCGCCCCCGGCCCAATGCCCAGCAGGGGGACCATGGCAAACGTGTGGTACTGGCTCACCCACACAATCCCCGTCTTCTTCGCGATGATCTTCCCCAGCGCGCCATAGGGTTTGCCTTCGTATTTTGGAAAGAAGATGTCCACGGGAAACACCTTCAGCCAGATGGCCTTGTCCTGATCGACATCATAGGCGGTATTCCCGCTCAAGACCTTCTGGATGCGCGCGCTGTTCAAGTCGGTGCCGATCTCGTCAAAGATTTTATGGGACGAGGCCTTCTGCAGTTCCAGCTTGGCAAAATCGAACGGCACGCCGTAGTCGTTGCCTGTCTCCAGCGTCTTGTCTTCCCGGGCCGACAAAGTCAGCCCGCCCGTGTCGTGGTCGGCCGTCACCAGAATCAACGTATCGGGGTTCTTTTGATAAAAATCAACGGCTACGCCCACTGCCTTGTCGAGCTCCCGCATTTCCGCAATGGTCGCGGCGGCATCGTTTTCATGTTCTACCTGATCCAACGCCCCCTGCTCCACCACCAGGATGAATCCCTTGGGATTGGCGCTGAGTGCTTCCAGGGCCTTCCGCGTCATGTCCGCCAAACTGGGGACCGTTTTCTTTGCCTTGTGATTTTCATCGATGGCAAATGGGAAATGACCGGCGCAGAAAAGCCCCAGGACCTTCTCCCCCGCTTTCACGCTCTCCAGTTCGTCCTGGGTGGACACAACGTTGTACCCCCGGCCCCGCATTGTCGCGATAAGATTCTCCGGGTCCTGGCGTTTGGACAGCACGTTTCCCCCGGCGTCCGGCACGATCTTCGCCGCGTCGGAAACCTTGGTCCCCTGTCCAATCCAATACTCCACCCCTCCCCCCAGCAAGATCTGTAGTTGGGAATCCGCCTCCTGCGCGGCGATCTCGGCCTCCATCTCGCGGCTGGCCGCGTGGGCGCAAAACACCGCCGGCGTCGAATGGGAAACCCGCTGGTTCGTCACGATGCCCGTGGACTTTCCCGCGTCCTGGGCAATTTCCAAAATGGTCTTGAGATTGGTCCCGTCCGGCCGCTGGGAGACGCGCAAGAGATTGGTCTTTTCTCCCGTCGCCATCGCCGTTCCGGCCGACGAACACTCCGGCACCAAATTCTCCAGGGGCTGCGTAAAACAGAGCGCTGTACGTCCTTCTCGCATGACCTTTTCCAGCACGGTGGATTCTTTCTTGTAGAGATTCATGTAATTCAACAGCAGAGTGACGGCCCCCACCCCCATGCCGTCGCCCACAAACAAGATGGCGTTTCTCGCCTTGTCCGGTTTCCCCGCGCCGGCCGCGGACGACACCAGCGATTCGGACCTGCACACCATGGCGGACAAAACAAAACAGGACACCACCGTCACAGACACCACCCACTTTTTTATCTTGATCATGGACATCCTCCCCTGAATCGAATATCGATCGATGACGCCGGCGCGAGCCGCCCGGGTACACGCGGCCTCACTCCTGCGTCACACTCACTTGTGTCTCTTCCACAAACCGTTCATCCAAAAAGGCGTCCCGATTCTTCGCCAGGCACAGCCTCTTCTTGGGGGTCTTCTCCGGCACCGGCTGGCTGGCGCGAAATCCCCCGTCGGCCTGTGTGATCGTCTTCTTGCCCTTCAATTGGGCCTCTTTGATCCGGACCAGCGCCCGCTGTTTGATGAATTCCCTGGCGTCGACATCCTTTTTCTTGCGCGTATCAAACGACATCTTCAAATCTTTTGCCTCCATGATCTTGTCCCGCGCCGTGGAATTCGACGGCTCCATTTGAAGGACCTTGTTCCACACCTCGATGGCCTGGTCAAAACTGCCTTCCTTAAACTGCACCTCTCCATTGGTGAGAAGGCTGGAGATTTTTTGTTCCTTGGTCTTCTTCTTGGGCGCCACGTTCCTGGCCTCCTGCTCGTTCATCCCCAGCGCCATCCGGGCCTGAACGATTTTTTCCTTTGCCTCCGCGTGGGATGGATCCAGCGACAACACGTTTTCATATTCCTCAATGGCAGAAGAATAGTCCTTGATCTGCATGAACAGATCCCCGCTGGAAAGGGCTTCTTTGATATTGGCCTGGCGGGCCTTTTGTTCCACTTCACTGATCGTCGCGACGGGAGCCGGGACGGGCTTCTCCCCGGCTGCCGGCTGAGGTGCCGCGGGCTGGGCCTTCATCTTTCTGGCATTGTCCAGGCCGGCCTTCACGATGGAATTCTCGGGATCCAAACCAAGCGCCTCTTGCCACCGGGTGATCGCCCCATCGTAGCTGCCGGCATCACAAAAGGCTTGAGCCTGCTTGATGAGTTGGGCCAGGCGCAGGGCCTTTTGATTTTCTTTTTTCGCGTTTCGGTCTTCGTCCACCTGTTCCATCAATTCCCGGTCGATCGCGGCGTCATCCTGCGCCTTCAAAACCGCCAGCTTGTCCAATGCAGCACGGGCCTGGGTGTTTTCCGGATCCACCTTGAGGACCTTGCGCCACTCCATTCCGGCCTCCGTCATCTGCCCCTGGCTGAAATAAATCTCTCCCTTCGTCATAAATTCCTTGATCCGCACAGCCAGCATGTCCGAGGCGGGCGCCAGCACAGCCGCCTCCTGCGATTTGGACGGAATCAGCGCAATCTCCCGGTTGACGGCGTCGATACGGCTCAAGGCATGCTTGAGCGTCGGATCCAGCTCCAGGGCCTTCCGGTAATTTTCCAGACATTTTGCCGCGTCAAAACCGGGCCCCAGAGCCGCCCCGGCGTCGTTGAACTCGCATGCCAACCCCATTTGATAATAGGCCTGCGCGTTTTTGGGATTGGCCGCAATCGCCTTTTTTGCCGCCTCCCGGGCCTGGGCGATGTCTTTTTTCTTCAGATACAGAGCCGCACAGTTCGTCCAAACGACATCCGCAGACTCCAGGCCCTGCACCTGCAAAATCTTCTGAAACTGCTCGATGGCGGCCGCGTCATCTCCCTTGCGCTCATACAACACCGCCAGGTTGTCCCGCGCATCCAAATTATCCGGCTCCAGGTCCAGCACCCTCTTGAAGAGCTCGATCGCCTTATCTGTCTGTTCTGAGCGCGCGTACAGAATGGCCAAATTATAAATGGAAGGAAGGTCATCGGCCTTCAGCGTCAGTGCCTTTTCAAATTCCTCGATCGCCTCCTTGGTCTTTCCACTCTTGGCGTGAACCAGCGCCAGATTATAAAGTATATCCACCTGGTCGGGCTTGCCTGCCAGCAGTTCGGAAAAGGCATTTTCGGCCTGCTCCGCCTTGCCGGCCCTGGCGTAGGCAAGGGCCAAATGATAGGCCGCATCCCGGTTCCCCGGATACGCCGCCACCTCCATGTTCAACTCATCGACCGCAACCGAAGCTGTTCCTCCGTTGAGGAAACCAATCCCCAGATAATGGTGGAGATGCGGATAGCGGGGACTTTCTTGTAATATCTTTTGAAGTTCCTGAATCCCTTCGTAATTCATCCCCTTGAGGATGAGGGTTTTGCCCAGCTCAAAACGGGCGTCCATATTCTTGGGCTCCAATTCAAGGACCTTCTTGATATCCGCCAAGGCCTCCTCCGTCTGCCCCTTCCACGCATAGGCCTCGGCCCGGACCAAATACGCGCCGACCAAATTCTTTTTCTTTTCAAACACCGGCTTGAGGATGTCCAAGGCCCGGTCCGCCTCGCCCCTGCGGATAAAGACGCGGGCGTATTGACATTGAATTTTTGTGTCGTTGGGATGTTTGCCCTGAAGTCCATCCATCAGAGAAAAGGCCTCATCCAATTTCCCAGCGTCCAGATACATCCGGCACAATTCCAGCGCCGCCTGCGTGTTGTCGGCATCTTTGGCAAGCACCTGATTGTACTGGTCCATCGCTTCCTGCAACTCCCCGTTGGCCTCCTGTATCCGGGCTATCCCCACGCGCGCCTCAAAAGAATCGGGATTGGACTCCAAAAGCTTTCGATAGACCTCCTGCGCCTGGGCAAAATCGTTCTGGGCCATATAGACATCCGCCATCCTGGCAGCCGCTTCCAGATCGTTTTGCAAAGAGGCGGAAGCACTCTTGAGATATTGCATTGCCTCCTTGCCCTTGCCCTGCGCCTGCAACAGGAGCCCGTATCCCAGGAGCGTCTTGGGATCGTCCCCCTTTATCTTCATGGCCTTGTCAAACCATTCCGCGGCCTTTTTCTTGTCGGCCCTGCCCAGGGAGGCAAATCCCATCCCGCGCGCAACGGCAAGCTCGTTGGGCAGGAGTTCCGATGCCTGGCGAAACGCCGCTTGAGCGTCCTCCCACTGCCGGTTGACCAGAAACGCCTCTCCCCGTACCACCATCGCCGCCGCGTTCTGCTCGTCCTTTTCCAAAATGCCGCGGGCAAGGCGATCCGCCGTAATGAAATCCCTTTTTTGGGCATAGCTTTCCATCAAGATGGTCTGGACTTGCAGAATTCCGGGCCGGGCCTTCAGAAAGGCCTCCAGATTGGCGATGGCCTTTTCGTACTGGCCCTCGGAGAAATATCTCAGACCTTGATGGAGGAGTTTTTTCTGCCGCATCTCGACAGCGACTTTAGCAACGCAGGCCGCGGCCAGAAAAAAGACGAGGGCAAAAAACAAAATCTTTTTGGGAGTCATGCTGACATTCTAAGCCACGCCACGGCATTGTCAAGACTTGGGTATGATGCGGACATTACGCTCAACAACTGGATAAAGGCGAGGATTGAGAAGCACGCGATTGATCGCGTCTTGCACGGATGACAGAAACCGCCTGCCAAGATCAGATTGTTGCTTCTCATAATACACCGCCGCCGCTATCATTTCAGCTTCTGCCTCAGGATGAAACTTGACAGTTCTCATACATTCATACAAGGGAAGAATAAGCTTTGTCGAATACGACATCGGCATCACGCAGAACAACTGCCCTGCGGCCAATCTCTGCGCAACGGCGGCGGATTTCCTTTCGCCACCTGGCCGATAATTTCGAACCCTCCTTCACATCGAGACTTTCGATCAACTTTTCAGCCACAAACGCCCGTAACATAGGCGGCAGTTCCAGCGCGTCCGACACAACCTTTTGTGCTGCATTATTCATATTCATGCCTTGATCACACCCCTCTTTCTTAAACATCTGATTCTCTTATTACCGCTCACCATGCCATGTTCTACTGTGCCAAGTTCGCGGGTCAACATGAATGTACCAACTTTGGGTGTCTCTACGCCGCCGTCTGCAATATCTGGCCGCCCTGCAATTGGCCATTCATATCCTGCGGGACGGGTTGTTCTTCGGGAGGTTGTGCTGCCAATGCCGGTAGCAGGGCAATCCATTTTTCCAGCTGGAAATCATAGGAGGCAGTCTTATTTCTGGTATTTTTTTCCAGCATCATTTTTAAAGAGACTCGCCGCACCAACCGGTCAGGATATCCCGGATCGTACAGCGGGATAACATCCAACTGGGAAAATGCGTCACGCAACAAAGCCATATACGCCGGATCTTCGGGATCATACTCCGGGACATCTTTTACCCATGAGAAAATGGCGCGCAGGAGGACCGCATCCTCCGGTCCTCTTTGGATTTTCTGATAGACTTTCGCTGTTTGGCCATAGCCTGATGTCAAACTTTTGCCGATTGCTGCCTCCCATACATTTAGTCTGTCGATCGGCAGATCCCCCGGCATCCGGACATTGTCTGCCCCTACGGCCGACCCCAGCACCCCCGTGGGGTCTTTGTATCCCGCCTCAGGGGACCGGTTGTCCATTGCAAGGTGCCCGCCGCTCTTGATAGAGAGGGCTATGGCAGGAAGCATTTGGGGGTAGAATTCGGGCAGATTATAGGCCGCCCTCTGATAATAGATATCAACTCCATTAGCAAGCGCCTCCTGAAGTCCGGCTGGATAGGTGAACGGAACATGCATCGCGGCCTCCACAAAATGGATGGTATAACGCCGCAATTGTTTTCCCGGATTGTGCTTATCCGATTGACTCCACTTACCACTACGTGTAGTGTTTATAGT
>CAZGMX010000049.1:0-15993 GCA_964526865.1 uncultured Actinomycetota bacterium
GAGCCGAGGACCTTGAAAGGGTGCGCCGCGGAGACCAGGAGCGCGAAGGAATTACGACACCCCGTCACACTTTTCCTGACGCACTTTTATAGACAAACTCGCCGGAAAGGCTTACACTTCCGGCTCCCTCCGTGGGGTGGGACCAAATAAACCGATAAACCGGTACGGAATCATCATAGTATATCTGTCGTAAGTTAATAGCGGCGGGTGGCGCGGGGCGGGCGCCCATCTGCCCGCAGCGCGGCAGGGGGCCAATGGTTTCCGCCTTCGGCTCCAACCACTTCCGAGCCGGCCCCGGCAGAAAGACGCCGGGGCGCCCGGCTCGGTCGCGGATAAAACGGGATGGGTGACGCGCGAGGACAGATGGGCTGCCCGGCGACAGGACCCGCCGCAAAGTAAGCTGAATCTATACCTATAATGAGTATCCAAAAAGCCAAAGACTTTGTTGTCTTTTTTGACTTTGACAACACGATCACGAAATTGGATGTGATCGACGACATGCTCCCAAAATTCTCTAAAGATATACTGTGGAAGGACTTGGAGGATTTATGGAAAGACGGCAAGATCAGCACGTGGGAATGTCTTAAGGGGCAGGTAGAGCGCATTGTTCTTGGAAGAAAAGATTTGGATAAATATCTGGAAGGGATTGCATTAGACCCTTATTTCAAGAGGATCGTCCAGTTCCTGCGCCGAAATCGAATTAGAACGATTATCCTGAGCGACAATTTTGACTACATCATCCGCCGGATTTTGTTACACAACCGGATTCGGAACTTGAAAGTCCTGGCCAATAAGATTGTCATCCGCCAAAATCGGTGGATCCCTTCTTTCCCCTACCGTCGAAAGAAAAACTGCCCCCGCTGCGCCCACTGCAAGAAAGGAACCTTGTTGGTAAATTTGGCCCACGGACAAACCTCCATCTTTGTGGGAGACGGACTGTCAGACGTCTGCGGGGCAAAGGTCGCGAATATTGTATTTGCCAAAGGAAGCTTGTTGTCCTATTGTAGAGGCAGTAACATCGATGCGCATCCCTATGAAACCCTGAGGGATGTATATAACTACTTAAAGAAGGAATTGAAACGTGACGCAGAAAACTGAACCCAAAACAAAAAAAGACCTTTTGGAACTGGAAGCAAAATATTGCTCCTGGGGGGACACCGTCCATTACTCCCCGGAGTTAAAAATATTTAACAACGCGCAGGGAAGCTGGCTGTACGACGATCAGGGCGTGGAGTATCTGGACCTTCAGATGTGGTATTCCGCCTGCAGTTTTGGATACAAGAACGAGCGCCTCAACAGCGCCCTGAAGCGGCAGATCGACACGCTCCCACAGCTTGCCTGCCAGTATCTGCACGAAGAAAAAATCCGGCTGGCGGCAAAAATCTCCCAGCGCAACGAAATGGCTTTTGAGGAGCTCGGAAGAGTCCACTTCAATGTGGGGGGATCCTCCGCCGTGGAAGACTCTTTGAAACTGGTGCGCTCGCACACCCATCGAAACGTCGTATTTGCCTTCATGGGGGGCTACCATGGGAGAACCCTGGCGGTCTCGGCAATGACTTCCAGCTATCGATACCGCGAGCGCTTCGGCCATTTTGGCGACCGGGCGTTTTTCACCCCGTATCCCTACTGTTTCCGGTGTCCGTTTGCCAAGAAAAAAGACACCTGCGACCTGTTCTGCCTGAAACAGTTCGAGATGCTTTTCGAGACCGAATACCATTCCGTCGTGAACAACAAAACCCGTCAGTGTGAATTTGGCGCCTTTTATGTCGAGCCGGTTCAGGGAACGGGCGGATACATGGTTCCGCCGAAGAACTATTACTCCGAACTCAAGAAAATCCTGGACCGCTACAACATCCTCCTGGTGGACGACGAGATCCAAATGGGATTTTTCCGCACGGGAAAATTCTGGGCGATTGAGCATTTCAACGTGACGCCAGATATCATCGTCTTTGGAAAAGCCCTGACCAACGGGCTCAATGCCCTTTCGGGGATATGGGCCAAGGAGAAGCTGATTTCCCCGGAGGTATTCCCTCCCGGCTCCACGCACTCCACCTTTTCCTCCAATCCTCTGGGCACGGCCGTCGGGCTGGAAGTCATGAGATTGATTGAGGATTCCGATTTTGCCCGTGAGATTCCGAGGAAAGGGGCACATCTGTTGAACCGCCTCAAGGCCCTGCAAAAACGGTTCCCTCAGATCGGCGACGTGGACGGCCTGGGTCTGGCCCTGCGCGTCGAGATGTGCCAGGCGGACGGGTTCACACCAAATAAAGCGCTGACCGATGCCATCGTGGACATCGGTCTGGAGGGAAAATTGACTGCCGGCGGCAAAAAACGCGGCCTTGTGTTGGATGTCGGCGGCTACTATAAAAATGTCTTCACTCTGGCACCTTCCTTTTATATTTCCCAGGAAGAAATGGATCTGGGCATTGATCTGTTTGAGGAAGCCCTCACTAGGGCCTTGAAAAAGTCTTGATGCATCGTGTGGGTCGATAAACTCGAAAAACTCATTCTTCAAACACCGCCGGATGTCCTGAGTCGGCGTTTTCTCAAGATTCCGAGGAGACTCTACGACTGGAAGAGAAAGGCGGCGTTTCAGAATACCGTCCGCTTTGCGTATCAAAACTCTTCTTTCTACCGGAAAAAATTCGACGATCTGCATATCAACCTGGACAAGGTGAAGACCCCGCAGGACCTCGGGGATTTTTACACCATGCCCGAGGACATCGTTTCGCATGCGGAGGAATTTCGCTGTCAGAAACCGCACATCGTTTTTGAATCCTCCGGCACCACAGGTCGAAACAAGAGAATTTACTACACGCAGGAGGAATTGGACAGTATCGGCTTTTTCAATGCCGCCGGACTTTTCCTGGAAGGTCTTCGGCGTAAAGACCGTGTCATCAATGGATTTGATTTCAACATCTGGATCCCCGGAATGGTGGCCCAAAAGAGCCTGGAGAAGGCACGCGTCTTCTGCATGGCCGCAGGGAAAGTGGATCCCATGGAAGTCTACCGAAGGATCCCCACCTACGGGTTCAATGTGGTCATGGGAGAACCCACCTGGCTCATTAAACTGACCGAGATCGCGGAAAGGCACGGCTCCTATCCGTTGAAGTTGATCGTGGGCGGCGCAGAAGCAATGCCCCAGGCGGCAAGACCGTGGATGACCAAGGTGTGGCAGGGGGCCAAAGTGAGCATGGCCTATGCGTGCGTGGAATCAGGCCTGGCCATCGGGTTTGAGCCCTCTTTCGATATTTGTGGAGGCTATCACATCAATGAGAACGGATTTTGGGTGGAAATCTTTCAGCCCGACGCAAATGGCTACGGAGAAATCGCATTCACCACCCTGACCCGCAAGACCATGCCGCTGATCCGGTATCGCAACAGGGACATCACCAGCATCGTGGAAACCCCTTGTCCCTGCGGCACGGTCTATCGCCGGCTGGGAAATTTCCACGGCCGCGCCGATGAAATGGTGGTCGCGTCGGGAGGAAATCTCTATCCTTTGATGTTTGAAAATATTTTAAAGGACGTGGAAAACATCACGGAGGACTGGCAAATCGTTTTTAAACTGTCCGGCATCCATGAAATCCTGGAGTTTCACCTGGAGACAGCCAACAAGACCGCCGCATTCAAGAAGGCCGTTCAAAACAAGATCATCGAGAACATCCAATCCCTCTATCCCGACCTTTGGAAAAATTACTGTTTGGGCATCTTTCAGATCGGCTTTGTGTACAATACACCTGCCAGCTTGCGCAATGGCCGCAAGCTGATCCGCGTTCTGGACAAGCGCAATGAACCTGCCTGTGCGTGTCCTTGATTTTGACGGCAGTATACCCCGGCAAAAAAATCTTCTCGCCCAACACCACCCCGAGATCGTAGACTGCACGGACATCGGCCCCCGGGCCAGGTTCTGGATGGGCCCGAAGGTCCGCGGGATACTTCAAGACCGGATCAGCGGTTCTCCGAGCCACGCCACCACCCTGCTGGGATCCGGCGATTTTCACCAGGTCTGCCCACTTCTGCTGGAAATCATCCCGGAGCCGGTGAGTTTATTGGTATTTGACAACCACCCCGACTGGGACATCCTGCCGCCGCGCCTACACTGCGGGTCGTGGATCACAGAGGCGTTGAAGAACAAAAACATTTTAAGAATTGTGTTGCTGGGCGTTTCCTCCAGGGACATTTCCAGCCTGGCCATCCAGACCGGAAATCTGGAAGCGCTTCGGGGAGACCGCCTGGAAATCTATCCGTGGACCCAATCCCCTACGCGTGTCTGGTTTAGACAAGTCCCTTCCAATCATTCCATTCGCGTGGAACGGGGAATATTGTCGGACAGGATTGTGTGGACAAGTTTTCGGGAGCGGGATCCTGTGCGTTTCATGGCCGGTGTCATCGAGAGACTTCCGGCAAAGAATGTGTACTGCTCCATCGACAAAGACTGCCTGACGCGAGAGCACGCGATCACCAACTGGGAAGAAGGGAAGATGGCATTAGATGATCTTGCGGCAATGCTCAGTGTGGTCCGGAAAGAATGCAACATCGTGGGGACGGACATCTGCGGAGACTATTCCCCGATTCGGGTCGCCGGAGCACTCAAAAAACTCTGCTCCCAGATCGACCATCCCCGCCACCCGTCATTGCGAGGAATCCGCCACCGCTTCAATGGCGGACAACGAAGCTGCAAGTCCGCCGACGCTTCAGTGGCGGACAATCTCGTCTGGGAAACGGCGACACGCATCAACGAACAAACCAACCTGCGCCTGCTGAATGTTCTAATCTCACAATCAATGATTAGCTAATGGCGATCAAAAAAATTCCCGCCATGACGAGGAGCGTGCCCCATAGTTTTTTCTGATCGATCTTCTCTCCCAGAAAAAATCGGGCGCTGACGAGGATCACGAGATATTGGACGCTGTCGATGGGAAAAGCAATGCTCAGGTCCGTTTGAGCCAGCGCCATAAGCCAGACCACGATGCCGGCGCCGATGGCGAGAAAACCGAGCCAAATGGCCGGCGTTTTGAACACACTGCCCATAAATTTCGCGTAGGCAGACAGCCCCCTTAAGCTGGCTTTTTCAAACGGCATGACACCCCGCTTGAAAAAGACCTGTCCCAAACTGACCAGGATGGCCGAAATAAGGATCAGCAGGCAAACGGTAATCATGCCTCCACCTGCGCTTTCTCCGGGGCAACGGCCTCTAGGACCTTTTCCCCTGTGCTCTGTGACACCAGATGAATTCCCAGGATGATCAGGGCAATTCCCGACCAGCGCAGGATGCCAACAGTCTCCCCCAAAAAGAAAATTGCCAACAGCGGCACAAAGATATAACTGGTACTTCCGACGGGCGCCGCGACGCTCAGATCCACCTTGGGAAGAATCGTGATCCACAGAAAAAAGTTGAGGATGTAGCACACCACCCCCAGCCAAATCATCCCCGACAGGCCGCACTCCCCCAAAAACTGCGCCAGATTCTGAAGCGTTATCGTATCCATGCCGATCGCCGTCAGACCCTTTTTCATAAACAACTGTCCCACACTGTCCGCGACATCCGTCAGCACAATCGCCATGAAGAGTTTCCACGTCAATCCGTTGGCTTTCACAGCCGTCCTTCCTCCTTCAACTGCTTGAGTACCTTGTCAAAATTTGCCGGTTTGATGAAACGGCTGACCAGCCGCAGGGCCGGCTGAACGTACCGGTTCCGGTGCTTCACATAGATGTACAGGGGAATAAATCTCATCCCCAGCCGTTTCTTGGGATCGTAATTCAGGGCGCCGCTCTCATAGCGCTGAACGCCGTTTTGGATGCACCAGTGGATCATGTCCCGGAATGTGACATAGTAGAGATGGTACCGGTAGGCTGTCGGATAATCCATGCCGATGTACAAGTCGATCAGGACATCCCGGGAGACCAGACACGCCTCAAACGCCACGAGTTTCCCGGCTACGCGCCACAAAAAGTACTTGGCCTTTCCCCGCATGTTCGCTGCCATTCTCTCGAAAAATTCTTTGGGCGGCTTCTCAAACTGCACCTGGCTTTTTTGAAATGTCTGCAGATACAGCGCGTGGGCCTCGTCCAGACAGCCGTTCAAATCATCCCGAACCTCAAAATCAATGGAGGAAAGATTTTCCAGGGACCGGAATTTGCGATTCAGCCCTTTTCTCGTCACCCGGCTCAAACTCTTGATGTGGTCTTCAAAATTCTTAAACCAGATATGCAAATCCACCGCGGGATAACTTTCCATCCTGTAAAATCCCTCTTTCGCCAGACTTTCCAACGGCTGGGAATAATCGCAGGAGAAATCCTTGAAAGCCAAAATGGACGCCTTTTCCTGGTCGGCAATTGTCTCCATTGCCTTGACCATCACGTTCATCACCTCGTTGTGCTGGGTGTGACGGGTGGACCGCACCCCGATCCTTCCCTGCCCAGTCGGCGAACCGCACACCAGAATCTTCATGCTGAGAAAACCAGGCAAAAACCGCTTCACGGTCTGAGAAAGGCCTTTCAATGGCCCCTCCCACGTGGTGTCCAGGCCGTAAGACATGACAAAACAGGAGGCCGCGCCAACAGGAACGTCGTGGTCGCGAATCAAAATATAATAGAGGAAAAACCCGTCAAATCGGGACTCATCCAGCGTTTTAAAAAAAGAATAACTTTCCAGGACATTGGGATACACCTCCTCCCAGTCCCGCTGGGGCAGATCCGCAATGCGCCGGACAGTCGTCACCGACAATTTTTTGGTTGGCGGCAAATGGGGCGTGAGGACGGGAAAACGCCCATCGCGCGGCCTGGGACATGTCTCAACGGCCTCTTTCACTGGCGGATGTTCTAACACCGCCTGGGAAGATTCTTCTCCTATCATAAAACCCTGATTCCTTTGCGTTGATCGTCGATCAGTAAAAGCCCTTCCCCGCTCTCTCCTAAGGGACAGGGACAGGATGAGGGCGCTCACGCTGTGTGGCTGTGCCGGGATACCCGCCGCGACAATGATAACGAGGATCGTGTCCCATGGCCAGACCAATATTGCCGCGGCACGCAATCCTCCAATATTTCACCCCCGTGAAGAAAAAGTTCGTGATAGGATGATGGGATGAAAGTGACCCTGCGGACCATCCTCATCTTGAGTTTGATCGCCCTGCTGGCTCTCTCGATTTTCATCGTTGGGTTGACTTCGTATATCACCACAAGCCGGGACGTCCACGAACTCTCCTTCCATATTCTGCGGCAGGCGGCATTCCGGATGGAAAGCTGGATCAACGGTTTTCTCAATCCGGCCTGGGACCAAAACAGCCTAAACCTCCGGCTGATCCGCTCCGGGAATCTGCGCCCCAATAATTTTCCCCTCATGGCAACCTATTGGAAAGAGGTGATGGAGGTCCACCCGGAATTTTCCCACATCGCGATCGCCCTGGAAAAAACCGGCGAATACTTTCAAGTGGCTCGAGACCACGACGGCAGGCTTTTCTTTCGGGAATTGCGCCGCAACCCCCAAATCGGAAATTTGGAATTGAGGGACTATTGGCCCCACGACTTCCCCAAAACGCCCCATTTCTCGGACACCAACCTGGGCGAAAAAGACCCGCGAAAAAGCTTGTGGTATCAGTGGGGACGCAAGAAGCAGGAACAGGCATGGACGGAGACGTTCACCTTTTTAGGTGAAAGGGAAAAATTTACCAAACCCGGTATCGCCTGCGTGGCACCCATCCTCGACGACAACAAACAACTGGTCGGAGTCATCACCGTGGCCTATGACCTTTTGTCTCTGAGCCGCTATCTCCAGACCATCGAAGGCAGGAGCACCGCCCTGGGCTTTATTGTGGAAGTGCGCGCAGACAACAGCCGGTGGGTCATCGCCCACCCCGACCCCAAGACGTTTCTTCGTACCGACCACCAAGACACCGGTGTGTGCAGTCTGGTTCCATCCAAAGACATTCCGGATCAACGTGTTCAAGGATTTTTGCGGTGCATCCCCTCCGCTTCAAAACTGCTCGACAGCCCACAGGTCTTCCCCATCCGTTTTGAGGAAAAGAACATCTCGTACATCGGCGGCTATTACCACATTCAGCTCAAGGAGACGCCCAACTGGCTTCTCTGTCTCGTCGCGCCAAGAGATGCCATCCTGGAAAACGTGATCCGCAACAACCGCATCACGCTGGTCATCGGTTTGATCAGCCTGGTGGTGGCAATCATCCTGAGCATCCTCATCTCCATCCGGATTTCCCGCCCGCTCAAAGAGCTGGCGCGTGAGACCGAGCGCATCGGCAAGTTCAAGCTGGACCCAAAACCGCTTAAGAAAAATATTGTCCTGGAGGTGGACCGTCTTACCGAAGCCGTCGAAGAGATGAAATCCAATCTGCGATCCTTTCAGAAATTCGTGCCGGCCGAGCTGGTGCGGCAAATAGTGGCGTCGGGGCAAGAGGCCGTTCTGGGAGGCGAACGCAAGACCCTCAGCGTTTTCTTTTCCGACATCGCCAATTTCACAACCATCGCGGAAACCCTCAAACCGGAAGACGTGGTGGATCTGCTTTCAGAGTACCACGGCGCCATGAGCAAAATCATTCAGGCACACAACGGCACGTTGGACAAATACATCGGCGACGCCATCATGGCATTTTGGGGCGCTCCCATTTCCAATCCCCGGCACGCGCTGGACGCCTGTAGTGCCGCCATCCGCTGCCAGCAAAAACTCGACGAGTTGCGCCAGGGGTGGCAGGCGCAAAAGCAGCCGCCTTTTTTTACCCGCATCGGTATCAACACAGGCAATCTGGTCGTGGGAAACCTGGGCAGTTCCACCCGGCTGGATTACACCGTCATCGGAGACACTGTGAATTTGGCAAGCCGTCTGGAGGGGTTGAACAAGCACTATCAAACCCAAAATCTCATCAGCGATCACACCTATCAGGAAGTCAAAGAATATTTCCGCACCCGGCGCGTGGACAAGGTGTCCGTCAAGGGCAAGACGGAGGGAGTCTGGATTTACGAACTGATCGGGTTTTTAAACGAGACCAAAGAACGCGACGTTCAGTGGATCAAACCTTACGAAGCCGGCTTGAACGCGTATTGCGCGCGAGACTGGACCACTGCGGTCAGACACTTTGAAGACGTACTAAGAATCCACCCCCAGGACAAGCCGGCCTTGGTGATGTTCTCGCGCGCCCAGCACTACATGCAATTCCCCCCGCCGTCCGCCTGGGACGGCGTCTTCCACATGGAAGAAAAATAGAACGCGCCGGCGTTTATTTCACCGTCACGTCCACCACATTCTCTTCGACCGGCGGAATTCCCTTTTCCCACGGCCGCACGTAGTGAAACGTCAATGTCGTCTTCCCCGGCGCAACGGCCGTGAATGTCCATACCTCTTCTCCCGGAGCCCCCACCAAATCCGTCTGCGGCGCGTTGAATTTTGAGCCCACCAGTTTCGCGATTTTTTCATCCGGCGCACCGGCCAACTGCCAGCTGTACCCCGTTGTCGGATTGGACGCCAGCGTGATCGTGAATTCCCGGCCCGCTGGAACCTCCATTTCCGTCTTGTCGTTGACGACATCCGCCACAGCGCCAGTGCCAAGCCCCAGCAGTCCCGCCGCTAAAACACCCATCCAAATTCTCGCGATGTTTTTCATCACGCGATTCAAATCTCCGAACTTCATTTTGTGCCTCCTATTTGTTGGTTGGATCTTTGAAAATATTTTTTATATTACCGTGTCTCTTCTCCATGAAAAAGCTTACCAGTTATGGCTGGGGCTGTCGTGGTTCATGAGCAGCGACTGTCGAGAGCAGTGCGGGACCCCTCGAGCGATTTTATGGTCTTGGATACGGTGGCAACAATGGCCGAGGGTCCAAGACCTAAAATCGCCGAAGGGGTGCGCTGCGAAGACCGGAGCAGCGAGTGAACTACGACAGCCCCTTATATGCGACCATTTCCCTCAATTAACAGGCGTAATTTGGGGCGGAATGATCCCCTTCGTGCGATAAATAGGGCGAACCATTTCCCGCCACACGGGAAGATACACAGCAAATGCAAGCGCCCCCGCCATACAGACAAACCCTCCTATCAACACTGTGGCAGGGGCACCGAATACGCTGGCGACTCCTCCCGCAACCAGACTGCCCAGGGGAATCATCCCCAAAAAAGACAATGTGAACAAGCTCATAATCCGCCCCCGCTTGTCGTCATCAACCAGCGTCTGCAACACCGTATTGCCGGAGGCCATCATCACCAGCATAGAAAAGCCAACGCAAAACATCAAAGAGAGAGAGGCCCACAGCATCGTGCTCAAGGAAAATCCACAGAGTGCCGCACCAAAAGCGGCCGCCGTCAAACCAATCACTCCCCCCAATCCCCGCACGCTCTGCCGGGACGCCAGATAAAAGGATCCAGCCAGAGCCCCAAATCCGGATGCCCCCACCAAAAATCCAAGGGTGGACGGGCCTCCGCTCAAAATCTCCTTGGCAAAGACGGGCATGAGCACCGCGTAGGGCATCCCCACAAAACTTAAAAGGGCAATGAGCAGGAGCAAAGCCCTAATCGGGACACATTTCCACGCGTATGCCATCCCTTCCTTTAAATCGTGCAAGACACCGTGGACTGAGGAACCAGCTTCGCGCGGCACAAGTCTCAGGCTAAACAGCGCAACCAGTACCGCGATGAAACTAAAGGCATTGATCAAGAGACAAATTCCTTCTCCTTCGGCCGCGATCAACAATCCTGCGAGACACGGCCCCACGAGTCTCGCGCCGTGGAACATGGAGGAATTGAGCGCAATGGCATTGCTCAAATCGTCTTTCTTGTCGATCAGCTGGATCAGGAAAGATTGCCGCACAGGAATATCGAACGCCTGGATCGCCCCAAAGAGGACGCAGAGCAAAATGATATTCCACAACTCGGCGGTTCCTTGAAAAACAAGAAACGCCAGCGCGAACGCCTGCATCATTTCAAGAACCTGCGTGATGATGAGGAGGCGCCGCTGTTCATAACGGTCTGCCAATACCCCGGCAAACGGTGTCACAAAAAAAGTGGGAATCTGAGAGGCAAACCCGGCCACGCCCAGCCAAAAGGCTGACCCGGTCAGACGGTAGACCAGCCAGCCAACAGCCACTTGCTGCATCCATGTGCCAACCAGGGAAACGCTCTGGCCGATGAAGAAGACGCGATAGTTGCGGTATCTCAGCGCGCGAAAGGTCTGGGCAAAGGCATTCATTTTCAATCCGGTGGACGGTGCGGCTATGCCACACTGCACACAAAAATAAAATGGTAAGACAGCCGGCGGGGAATCAGCAAGTCTTTCAACCATTGTTTCCACGGTGCGACGCTGATGCCGTTGTACTTGATCACCCTGTCCACCCTGAATCCCCCGTTGTGGATGAGTTCTTTCCATTCCGACTCGACAGCAAATATCTCGTGCGACTGATTGCGTTGAAGCCTCTGCCCCCTCCACAGCACGCGGCCGATATCTTTGTACCAAAAGAGATTGGGGACCAGAACAAACAACTGTCCTGGCGGGACGAGTACCCGCCGCATTTCGCGCAGGCCCTCGAGGGGATCCAAAAAATGCTCCAGGCTTCCCAGACACGTCACCACATCAAACGTCCGGGACTGGAAGGGCAGACGCTCCCCCGCTCCCAGAGCATAGCGCGCCTGGGGGCTGGTCTTTTGGGCCAGCACGAGCGCCTCCTGGGACAGGTCCATTCCATAAAAACAGCCTTCTGCCCCGCCGCTCAGTTCCCGGAGAAAATATCCCCCGCCGCAGGCCACATCCAGCAGGCGCCTGCCTTCTCCCACGGAGCCCACGACCGCAGAGGCAAACCAGCGGTACGCCCGGTCCTCATCTTTGATGGGGTCGGTCTTAAAGATCGCGTCGTACTCCTGCCCAATCTCTCTGTGCCCGTACGTTTTCGCTTCCGGTTTCATCGAAAATATCCTTTGCGCGCCAATAGGGCAACAGCCGCTTCCTCCACCTGCGCGGCAGTGATGGACTCCATGCACCGGTGCGCCGCGGCCGTACACTCCCTGCTCTCGCAGGGAGAACATTCTACAGGATGAAAGAGGATAGGAACATCCTCTCCTCTCGGACTCCACCGCGACGGTTCGTTGGCTCCGCTGAACAGGACGACGCAGGGCGTACCCACTGCAGCCGCAATGTGCGCGGGGGCGGAATCACAGCCGATCAACAAATCTCCCTGCGCGATCAGACCGCACACCTCCAACAGATTGGTTTTACCCCGGCCATCGGTCAAACGCCCGCCAAAATCCGCCAACTCTTGCGTGCGGCAAAAATCATCCCGCTCCAGACCGATCAGAACCACGTGTGCCCCGCGCCTGCACAGCGCCGCCGCAACCCGAACAAAGCGGTCTTTGCCCCATCCCTTGGAAGGACACCCTGGCTCCATGTGCAGAAGAACCCTCGGCCGGAAACCGGGCATCCAGCCGCTGTCGCGGACCGCCTCCCGAATGGCATCTGGAATAAACAACCGCGGCACGCGCCTGCGGGGCCCCACGGGCGCAGACTGAGGGGCCTGCAAATCCGCCGCCGCTTCTTCCACCAGCCGCAGGTTGAGATCCACCTGATGGGCGGAAAAATCATAGTCCGCCTGGCAGTCCAGCAAAAACCGCCCGCCCGTGACGCCATACCCCGCGATTCTTGGAATGCCCGCCAGGCGCAGGAGGAAGAGGGTCCTCACGTCCCCCCTCAGATCGATGGCCAGATCGTAGCGGCGGGCCCTCACGGCCCACAAAATTTTTCTTGCCTCGCAACAACAGCGCCAGAAACGCCGCCGGGGATCATGCCAGTTGTGTTCAAAGACCAGCGTCTCTGAAACCCCTGAAAAAAGCCCGACCAGAGGCGCAGCCCACGGTCCGCATAAAAAATCGATGGCGGCCTGCGGAAACAATTCCGTCAAATACGCCACGGCCGGTTCGGCAAAAACGGCATCGCCGATCTGATCCATCCGCACAACCAGGATCCGGCGAGGGACGTCCCTGCCGCCTTCGCTCTTGCGCCGCCGCGGCCACATCCCGCGCCCCACCGCGTCCAGACAACCAGCCGCCCAGCGTTTGAATGGGGACTTAAAAATATACGCAGAGGAACCGGTTCGTCTTACGGCTTGCAAGGCTGCTCCGGATCATTTGAGCGAAGGATCAACTTCATGTAGGCCAGGCTCATGGCCAGAATCAACCAGATATGAAACTGCAAAAAGTAGGTATCCAACAGACAATGCAGCATCCAGTCCGCCAGCGAACAGAACAGCGCGATCGCCAGGACGCGCGTCGCGGGGTCGGGATCGCGGCGGGGAATTTTCCACAGCGTTCGAAACATCCGGTAGAGAAAATAGACAAAGAGCAGGAAGCCCGCCAGCCCGGTGCCTGTCAGCACCGTATAAAACAGGCCGTGGAAGCTGATCACCCGGTTGGTCCAGCCCTCGCCAAAAAGCCAGTGCTGTGTGAATATCTCCTGGACCTCACGCAGCTGGACAAAGCGGCGGCCAAACATCCCCCCGTTGGGGTCTTCAAACATCGCGTATCTCCAATATTCCCAGTCCAGCAGGCGAAAAAAACTGCTCAGCTTCCCGCCCAGGAGGCTGGTGGCATCGGTAATTCCCGGCAGGGACTCGTAGAGGATCACCGGCACGACAATCAACAGCGCAGCGGTTCCAATCAGGCCATACACCCTCCGCCGTTGGAGCGTGCCGGAGCGTGCCAAAAACACGCCCAAAAATATCGCCATGCCGATCACACTGCCGTACAGGGAAGACCGGGACAGCGTGAGAACCGTACAGAAGAAGGCCAATAGCAAGACCCCAAAATACCACAGCCGCGCGGCGATATTCCGCGCGGTGAACAGCATGCACAGCCCCAGGGGAAAGCTCATGGACAGCAAAAAACCAAAATGGTTGTTGAAGCGCGTCTCCTGGGCAAACAGCATCCAGCCAAACGCCATGTTCGCCGCATGCACCAGACAGAGGAACACCACGCCAAAGAAATAATACTTGAGGATTTTCCAGATGATTTCTTTTCCGTCGATCATGCTCATCAGCACCTTGCACAACACGATCAACAGGGCAAAATTGACGTTCACCCTGAAGGCCTTGAGCGGATCCTCGCTGTAGGCGCCGGCGATCAGGCTGATGGCCAAAATCCCGATGAGCGAACCCACCACCAGCCAGTCCAGCGGATCCTTGAAAAACAATTTTTTCCGCACGCACAGCGCGCCGATCAGCAGCAGCATGATGATCTGCACCGGTTTGACGGAAAAAAACACGTCGGCAAGGGAACTCGTGCCATGGCTGACCGGCACCGCAATGGGCTTGAGGGAAAAACCGATGGGAACCACGCCAAAATTGTCGAAGAGCGGCGTGAAAAAGGCCAGCAGGAGGAGCCCCTCCTGGGGATTCTTAAAAACCCTCCACGCGGCGAACAACCAACCGGCTAAACGGATCCCCAGGGATAGCTCCGGGGCAAGAATGGCGGCCACTGCCGCCAGCCAGCCCAACATCAAGCCCCAGCGTGAACACGGACAGCCGCACGCGGTGGAAGACGTCTCCGTTTCAACACATTTCATCGTTTGCCCTCATAGATCTCCAGCGTCTCCCGCGCCGTCTTCTCCCAGCTGAATCGCGCCGCCTGAGCCAGCCCCGCCTGCGCAAGACGCTGGCGACGGGCCCCATCCTCAAGGATCTCCCGCATCGCACCGGCCATCGCATCGACATCGGCGGGATCGATCATCACCGCCGCATCCCCCGCCACCTCCGGAATAGACGAGGTGCCGGCCGTCAACACGGGAACCCCGCAGGCCATGGCCTCCAGGACCGGCATGCCAAACCCCTCGTACAGGGACGGAAAAACAAACAGGTCGCTGGCATTGTACAGCAAAGGCAATTCTTCATCACGCACATATCCCGTAAAAACCACGTCGCGGCTAATCCCCAGGCGTCCGATCAAATCGCGGACCTGGGCATACGCCCACGCTTGAAAACCCGTGATCACCAGTTGATGGGGCGCCTTGAGCGTCCGGCGCAGGCGCGCCCATGCCTCCATGACGCGGGTCAGATTTTTCCGCGGCTCCACCGTCCCGACGTACAGCACAAAAGGGTGGTGCAAATTGAACCGCTTTTTCACCTGATGCAGGGCCAGGGTGTCACGCACGGGACAAAATTTGGGGTCCGCGGCAAGATGCACCACGCGAATCTTCTCTTCGGAAACACTCAACAGCCGCACCAGATCCCGTTTGGTATTGAAAGAATCCGCGATGATCTTGTCCGCCCGGCTCACCACCAGGGGCAGCCAGGTCCCCCAATAAAAGCGGGACACCAGGCCCAAATTCTCCGGATAGATCATCCCGATCAAGTCGTGCACGGTCACGACCAGCGTCCCGCAAGACACCAGCGGCGCCCCGTATCCTGGCACATGCAGGACATCCAGCCGATCCAGGTAACTTCGCAGAGGCAGGGTGGTGTTTTCCCTCACCATGCGTTCGATCGTGCGCAGATTCTTGGGCCGTTCCTGCCCATAAAATAAATAACGGTTGTGATCGTCCAGCTTCCGGAGTTCGCGCACGAGATTGTGCGTATAGACACCAATCCCCGTCTTGTGCTGGTGAGCGCTGTGGACATCGATTCCGATTTTCATTGATTCCCTCAGCCCATCAACCTGCGATACCCCTCCAGCGTTTGTTCCGCCACGCGCTGCCACGAATAATGGGCGCGCACGTAGTCTTTGAGACGCTGGTCCTTGGGCCGGTCGAAAACCTCCAGGGTCGCCTGCCGGATTTCCCCCAGATGGTCCGGACGCACGTAACGCACCATGTCCTTGAAATATTCCCGTGTGGAACCGCCGCTGGTGATCACCACCTTGGCCCCGGCCAGAGCTGCCTCCAGGGCTGAGAGCCCCGGCGTCTCAAACCAGGAGGATAAGACAAACGTGTTGCAGGCGGCATACGCGCTGGCCAAAAGAGGGCTGTCGTGCTCGATGGCATCAAGAAAGTACATGTTGGGCGACGCCTC
>CAZGMX010000049.1:16003-16550 GCA_964526865.1 uncultured Actinomycetota bacterium
TCTTTCTTGCACTGCGCGTAATAGGCCTCGTAATCTGGAAGGACCCCGCCCAAAAAAACCACGGTCGGTTGGGTGCCGCGCATCGCGCGCACAAAGTGGAGCTGGTTTTTCCGCGGTTCGATTCGTCCCACAAAGAGGATAAAATTTTCCAGTCCGTATTCCCGCAAAAACAACGCCGGATCGGCCTGGGCAAAGCGCTCGTCCACGCCGTTGGGCACAACAAAAATCTTCTCGGACGGCACGTGAAAATAGCGGGTCAACTGTGCCGCCTCCATCTCGCTGTTGGGAAACAGGATGTCCGACACGTGCATGAGGCTCTTGCGCATGGACGGGGTCAGCGGCAAAAACAGTTTGGCAAGGTGCCGCGCAAGGGAAATCGAGCGCGCCCGAAATCCCGAGTAGGTGTACAGGGCACTGCGCAAGCGAACGCAGGGGTTTTCCGAAGCGCTTTCAGGCGGTTCCGGGGCGGACAGCGCTGCTCCGCACGATCCCGCGGAATAGAGGACCGAGATCGTCTCGGCACCTTCGGCGCCTCCACAGAGCCGGG
>CAZGMX010000050.1:0-5428 GCA_964526865.1 uncultured Actinomycetota bacterium
ATCACTATAAACACTACACGTAGTGGTAAGTGGAGTCAATCGGATAAGCACAATCTCTTTAATCACCACGGCCGATATAAATATTTCGTACTGCCCCGCCCGGACCAAATCAACAAAATCTCGTGTGATATCCCTTTTTTCAGGGGCATCATCCGCAAAATAGAAATTCCAGACGGACGTGTCAATATACAGCTTTAACTTCCGCATTTTTCACTCCATTCAAACCCGTAAATATCTCCATCTCCACGGTATAAGAAAAACTGCCCAACGCAACGCAGGTTCATTTTACCCTATTCCAATCCTTGCGAAGGGCACGGCAGTTGCGAGAAACGATGTAACTACGTACATTCCACGCCAGAGACGCGATAATTCGCGTCTCTACATCCGGCCCAAAAACACCCGCGTGGTCAGACTCCATGACTATTCCCACCGGCCGGTATTCATTTCTACAGCGCATGGGACACCTCGTCCGATGCGCGCGGATCCAGGGATTCGGGCTGCGCGGCCGGCGAGCCCCTGCCGCGGCCCGTTACCGCAAGACCCGTTGCTGCCCCCTTTCGTGCATCAGACGCCGATATTTTACGCATTTCATCCAACGAGGCCTTTGAACAAACTTCGGGCGCTCGTTCGGCAATAGAATCAAGCAGTGCCTTCACGCCTTGCCGGACCCGGGCCATCAAACGGTCGTCCGTAACAACGGGCATAAAAAGTGTTGCGGGTCTTTTCCCTTCCGCCAATTCGCGGTAATATCGCAAGTAATTCCATGCCGCGCAGTGTCGCGCATACAGCGTCAGATGCGGGAACGGATCGTCCCCCAATACGATCAAGTACATAAACGTCGTTGTGCCTTTGGCAAGATAATTTAAGGGCACGATCACAAAAGGCACATCCCGCTCATACAACTTGGGCGCCAGCCCGGACACTTCCTCCTGTGACCCCAGAAACGTACCTCCCTGAGGTTTTAGCACCGCCAAGAAACCGTCGGCCAATTTTTCCAAATCGGGCGTTGCCTGCCGTATCTTCAAACGGGAAGACAGATCGCCTCTGTTCTTCCAGTAGGGAACGACATACTCCATGGTGATATGGTCAACGGAATGCGGCGCAATGACACCGGCCTTGACCCGCTCATAGAGATCTTCAATATTCCAGGTTTGAAATTCAATCCAATTCCCATTGTTTCTCAACCGTTCCAACTCGTCTTCATAAATCAGCATGTTTGCCCGGGCGCCGGGATCTATGTCGGGATCCACGGCAACCACTGCCCTTGCTCAACTCCCGCGCAATCCGCAAACACATGGCCTGATAGCCGCCCGCCATCTTGCGCCTGTCGCCGCCGGCGCCCGTGAATTCGTCTGCAGTTGTATCGGAGGCATCTTCGTTAGATTGTGTTAAAGATGTCTCCTTGTCCTTCTCCCCTTTCGAAAAGACAGACTTCGGGGCGAGGGCGTGTTTGTCATTCTGAGCGAAATCCCGTGAAGCGGGATGAAGCGAAGAATCTGCCCTTGCGATTTGAGATTGTCGGCCCTTCGGGCCTCCTCAGAATGACATAACGAGACACCCATCACCGGCGGACAGAGCATCGCCACCACCACCACGGCGATGAGCTTGAGCCAATATATGCGATGCCTTCTCATAAGGAACACCCTATTGGATCTTGCGTCCATGATTCTGCAAGGCCGGCCTGCAGCCTTTGCAGAATCTTTTTTGCCTCTTCGTCTCCCGCTTGCGCAAGGGCTTCCAGTCTTTTGATTGTCCGATCGCTTTGCACCCGGATGTAAACCCGCAGGCCTTCCACATCTATTCTCTTGTTATCCAGCCCTTCCTTCCTTAACTCCGCATTGGCGGCCATCGCAAACTCAATGCTCTTCTTTCCCCTTTTCAGCTCTCTGTTTACCGCGTAGAAAAGCAACTGCCGCCCCACGCCCGTAAATTTGCTTTCCTGGGAGGACATTCTGTTGTCCGGCGCGATTTCCCATACACTCGCAGTGACATCCTGCCCTTTGCCGATCATCACCAGGATACCCTCCACATTTGTCGCATAGCCGCCGCTCAATGCATTGTCGCTCAACGCAAGATACATGCGCACCACCGGATCGGCAAAAGCGCCGCGCTTCCTCTCCTTCATCTGATCGCCCAAAAACAACCGCACGCCATTCGGGTGCACACATTGGGAATGGTCGGCAAAACGCTTCAAAGCAATCATGACATCGAGAAGACGCATGGGGTTTTCAATATCAAAAAACTCGCACACATCCATCAAAACAGGCCCCGGCTTTTTGCCGGGCACGTTATTTCTGGTGACAACAATTTTATTCGCCAACTCGCCGACAAAAATATTCTCCACGGAATCCAATCCTAAATAATCCTCCACCTGCGGCGGCACGGCGTGTTCGCCCAGGAGAGCAATGTTATTTTCGGCACAAATAGTCTCGTGCATCTCTCGCACCGCATCCGCGGGTGCGATCTGGTCCGTTTTGATCAGCTGGTCAAGATGCCCGTGAAGGATGCCCTCAAGGCCGTGCAGGCGCAGCACGATTCATTTGTATGGAATGATTGCCGTAGGGAAACGCGTTGATGGAATTCTTTACAATGGCCTCGTAGAACTCCGCCACGGAATATATTTTTTCCTCTGCCGGTTTACACGAAAAGTCTTCACCCATGAATTCCTGAAGTTTATGCATCATGTTACACCAGGGTATTTCTGCCATGAGTTTCGTCAAGAAGCCTGCCGGCGGCAACCTGTGCCGTTCTGATATCCTCATCGGGATCACCGGTAGAATAGGAAACATATATTGAATCGCCGTTCTTGCCCAACAACAGAATTCTGTGAATGGCTCTATACCGGTCAATAAACTGATCGGGATTATTGACCGCCCCCGCCGCCACGTCCCCCATAAGCCCCAACAATGCAGCCCGCACATCAACTTGATTGTTGAAATAATTCACCTGTCGTAGAGTGACGGGTCCCTCTTTTGCCTGGTCATCGTCTCTGACGAGCTCCCTCCATTTGACCCAGGAAGCCTTTTTCCAATCAAGCCATGGGGGCACCATCGGATTCGCCGTTATCGCTTCAATTTCTTCATCACTCAGGGAAAACACATTGAAAGATGCGTGATCATTGAGTTTTTCCTCCTGTTCCATCACTTTCTGCAAATCCCTGCGGTCTTTGTCGTCTTGAAGAGAAGACTTTGGCGCCAAAGCATGCGCAGGCACCGGCAGTGTGGCCGCGAGCACACACAGACGCACAAGCCAAGAAATCAGTCGTGTCATCACGAATCGTCTCTTCATACCCCCCACCCTACCCTCCCCCGCAAGGGGGAGGGTAATAGGGCGCTGCGCCCTATTATTATTCACAGCGCGCATTCCACACCCTCCAGTTCACGCGCATCCGCCGGCTTCGGCGTAACTGATTGCGCCTTCATTCTGATGCGGCGAAGCGCCATGAATGCGTCTTCTGCCGTAGACAAGAGGACCTTCTCCCTGGCCTTTAAATAATCCTGAAGCATCAATAGGGGGGATCCTATCCCTCTTTTGGTATGGACTGGTTTTGCCGTGTGCGCCGCGTAATGCCCCTCAGGACAAATCTGTGCAATGGCCTGCACCATTCCCCGAATAATTCCGGGCTCATACCCGTACAAAAGACTCAACGCCTCTATCGTTGGGGCCCTGTCATAGACGTATCGAAACGCCTCCCAGACAGTAATCAGCGAATATTCCGGCGCAAAACAATTCATGTCTATTTCCAAAGAGCCGGCGGCAATTTTTTTATCGTTCACCAAATCGACAAACAGCATCAGGGCCGTCAAGGGGCCCGTCGCTACAAATTCGGGCATCGCCAACACTTCTGACAGACCCAATCTTTGGCCCGTTGCCTTCTTCGCATGGACCACCTTCAACAAAACTGCTTTAAGTTTTTCTGTTTCAACGTCAAGGACCTTGTCATCCACGGCGTATCGCGGCAGTAATTTCGGAATCACCGCGGGATTTTCCAATATCGGTTTACGCAGCAACAACTCTTCCACTTTGTCTGACGGATCCCGGATAAGAGCGGTGCCTTTTCGCGCTTCCCTGTCAAGATGCCGGTGGAAATCCGGATCTTCTCCGCCTAAAAGGACCGCACACAACTCCTCTTTACTCGGCCTGACTCCATAAACATCCTTAAACATTCTTGCCACAACCCGCCACGATTCTTTCCAGTACATCTCGTAATACAGGATGACACTGTCCTTGGGCAATACGTCTTTTTCCCGCCACTCATAGACATAGAAAAGCAGGGCCAGCCGCGTTAGGGAAGGATCCATTCCGGCGAGGGCTTCGGGCTCCGTTGGAATATAGCGATTGCCGCCTTCTTCCATCATCGATCTGATTTTTTCAAGGACGGCGCCTTCGCGCTCTTGAATGCCCATGAGTCTTTGACCAGGAGTCACGTCTGTCTTCATCTTTGATTCATCCGCGGCGCCCAGTAACTCATCCCAGGAAGCCTTGATATCCCCGAACTTTGACTTAAAAATAAATCCCCCGCCGGCCGCGGTAGGCGCAGGGGCCTCTGACACCGCGGCGCGCGGAATACCGGCGTGCGGTAAAGGAGGGATGGGCACAGCGGCAGGAATTGCCCCAGCCGCCGCCAACGCCTGACGGCAAAGATCATCCCGGTTTGGCTGTACAGCCATTTGCATGCACTGGTTTTTACTCAACACTAATTTTTCCGCATCGTCTTTGATATTGCCCTTCTCTGAGAGCCACCTGGCGGTTGCCAGCATGTCTGCCTGTCTCTTCGCCACGATCTGAACGTCGCGGTTGTCCAAATGCCCGCCCCCGATCCACAACCGGGACAACGCCATGAGCAGGGCCTTATGACGAATCTCTTCCTCTTTAAGAAGTTCTTCCATGTATTGGAGAATAAGCATGTTGACGAGGACGCGCACATCGCCGATCTTGACGGCGCACAGCAGGGTCGCATCTATCTTGCGCCTGAAAATTCTGATCCCGTTTGTTTCAGTTTCTGCCTGCTTGCCGGCGTGCACACCGGCAATGAGGTCTTGGACCAACGTTTCTGTCCGGGGTGTATCTGTCAGACCCGCCGCCGTCAGCCGTCCGAACGTCACGCGGACTTCATCCGCCCCCAATTCCGCAAAATCCACCAGACATTCCAAGCCAAAGATTTTTGCCACTGCGCGCTGATCGTCCGTCTTGAATGACCAGACAAAATTTCCGCCGGACCGCCGCTTGATAAAATTTATCCCTTCCACAACGACTTCGTTGGGCGTTTCTTTGCCATCCTTCAATTTCTCTTTGTAGGCCTCATCTAAACGCCTCTTTATTGTGCCAGCAACTTCACGGGCGGTTCCGGCATACACGTTTTCCAGCGAAGGCCTGGACAGAGCGGTTTCAAAGGGCTTTAAATCTTCCATGGGCGTCCTGGGTTCCA
>CAZGMX010000050.1:5438-13453 GCA_964526865.1 uncultured Actinomycetota bacterium
GGGTTCCAACCCAAAATATTTTCCCGCATTTTCAGCATTGGCCTCAGCCGCCCCGTCAAAGGCCCAAAGAACGTAACGGCCGGATTTCCAAACACGGCGGCCCGACCGCAAAACGTAATGGCCCGACCGCCGCTTATAAAATTTGACGCCGCCGCGCTCGATGTCAAAAACATCTTTGTATTGCGGGTCCTCCGGATCCGGCAGCATTTTTACCTTTTCGCACAGTTCCCGCTCGTCCCCAAAGAATTGATTGCCAAGGCCGCGCTTGGACACGGCGGTATCGGACAACTCTAGGTGCGGATATTTTCCGATCGGATCCAGCCCAAAGAAGATGCCGGCCAAATCCAAATCGGGCTGCCTGTTTTTGAATGCCCAAAACGGAGGGCCCTGTTCACCGCGGCGCTTAAATAATGTCAGGGGTTTGCCGCCCACATCAACTGTGATCTGTAGTCCCGGCTCTTTTTCAACGGGCGGCAGTTTATCCCGCGCCGCCTTTGCCTTTATTCCGGAGACACAATCGAATCCCTTCTTCAAACCTTCCTTCGTCACGGCGATTTCGTCATCGCCCAAAACGGGTATGCGCGCGGCCACGCCGGCGCTGGCCTGTCT
Organism: uncultured Actinomycetota bacterium; assembly: GCA_964526865.1. Lineage (GTDB taxonomy): Bacteria > Auribacterota > Ancaeobacteria > Ancaeobacterales > CAZGMX01 > CAZGMX01. The sequence continues at coordinate 6,048 of CAZGMX010000050.1, forward strand.
CTTTTTGGCCTCCGCTCCGCCAGACTTGTAGCGCCTGTCCCACCGCTGCGTCCCGCCGACCAATTCCTCGGCCAGCCGCCTGCCAGCCCTCATCCCGCGCCGGTCCCCGGATGCGCGCGGCAATAGAACCCGGCCGCCAGGCGACGACGGCTCGGCCGCAGCAACATAATTAATCAAAGGCAACTGTGGGTCTTTCAGAAGAGATCGCGGCTCCACGCCCAACACACACGCGATCCGGTCGAGTTCTTTCAGTGTCGCAGGTCTGCCTCCCAGTTCCATCCTTGAAACCAGTGTGTTGTCCAATCCTACACCGATTTGCCGGGCAAATTCCGTCTGCGTCCACCCCTTTTGCTCGCGCGCAGACCGCATGCTCTTCGCATTCAACGCGCCCGCCGGAATCACGATGTCTTCTTTTCCCGTCAGATATTCATACGGGATTCGATGCGCGCGCGCAAAATGTCCCGCCGCTTCTGCCGCCGCTGTCCGCGGATTGACCGGATCGCATTTTTGCAGTTCCTTAGGGACCGCCACCCCCAGAAAACGGGCGGCAATTTCAATATTGGAAAGAGCAAACGTGTTTTCCTGTCCCGTCAAAAAACCGGTTGTGACATGCAGGATTTTCGCCATGCGGCCAATCCGTTCCAACGTCGGATACTCATCCTGTTGCAAATACGCCGTGATCTCACGCCAGGGAACATCCGCCGTGCGGGCAAATTCGGACGTTTCCAAGGCATTCATTGCAAGCGCCAGCCGGAGACGCCGCGGATGGAGTCCCGGCTTGACCGAAGCATCCTCCCCGATTCCGACAAGAAATCCCTTGTGAACATGGAGCGCCGCCTCTATTTTTCCGACTATCTCACTGGCCAACGCCTCTCCCTTTTGCGCGATGGCATTGAGTATTGCCAATGGTATTCCGGTTTTCACATGCAGCGTGAATGACGTCATGTGCCGGAGGGAAAGCGCCCGGTTAAATCGCGCGGCATCTACCGGCAAAGGCGGGATGGAAGTATCCTCTTCAAATCCCATCAGATAGCCATAGGTAACACCCAGGGCCTGGGCCAAACTCTTGACCGAGGCCAGACTGGGGGCCTGATAACCGGCCTCCAGAACGTACACCGTGTGAGGATCCTGGCGAATGGACGCGGCAAGCTCCTCCCGGCCAAGCCCCCTGTGTATCCTCACCGCCATCATCCTGGCCGGCGAAAAATCCGGCATCGTGCCGTCTTCGCCCTCCATGCCCATGAGATAATCTTGCGTAACACCCAGCACCACGGCCAACGCCTTGATTTTTTCCGGCCCCGGCGACAGACTGCCGCTTTCCCAGCCGGGAATAAATATCCCGTACTCCCGCGCCCTCATCATTTCGTTCAACTCCCGCTGCGTTATTCCCATGCGAAGCCGCGCGATCTTCAACCGGACAGGCTTAAACTCGGGGATTCTTATATCCAACTCTTCCAACCCCATCAGATATTCATAGGTCACGTTCAGTTCGGAGGCCATCATCCTCACGTCCGCCTCTCTGGGGATCGTTGTTTCCTCAAGCCAGCGCCGAAGCGTGTGCCTCGCAACCGCGAACGCGCCGGCGGCATCGGTCAAGGACCATTGCATCCTGCGGATGGCAAGCTGGAGTCTCTCCGGCATCAACTTTGGAATCTTGGGAATTTCGTCATTCAATCCCATCAAATAATCGTAGGACACATTGAGAAACCGGGCAGCGCGCTCCAATACCGCTTTCATTCGGATTGTCGGTGTGGAATTTCCAGTCCTCCATCCGATAACGGTTTTTTCATGGACCCCCGCCGCTTCGGCCACCGCTTTATTGGTGACACGGTTTTGCTCGATGGCCCACACAAAACGCGCCCGGTTAAATTCGGCAAATCGAACTTTGACGCGATCGCTCCCCATGAAATAGAGAGGATCCACATCCAGGGCCGCCGCAATCCGCAGCAAATCATCCGTCTGGGGTATGCCATTCCCTTTTTCATACTCATAAATCGTTATCCTCGCCAACCCCACCTTCTCCGCCAGCTCCTGCTGTTTGACAAACCTTTTTTCCCGCGCCTCTCTCAGCCGGTCCGGCCACAATCCCACCGCGCGGTCGGTCAACAACACATCCGCGCGGTATATTCTGTTTAGGCGGCGCACGCTTTCCTTCACTTGCCCCCAGGGAAAGGCCTTTTCAAGAACAAGCTTTTGACGTTTTGCCGCCGCTTTCACCTTTCGCGTCAACGCGGCAAGATCCGGCCTGCGGCCATGCTCTCTTATATATTGTGTGTAGGCCTTATAAACCACCGCATCCCACCGCGAGGGGACGGCCGCGCCGCGCCCAAACAGCAGCCGCCATGCTTCAGCCGGCAGTACCGATAAATCTTCCCAGCAGTCGTCTTTCAAGACGGCCCTCCCCGGCATGAGTTGATACACAAGAAGATATTCGGCCAGATTGCCGCTTTCAAACGACCCGCGGAATATTTTCCGGCCCATTTCCGGATTCAGTTGGTGGATTGACTGTAATACGTATGCCCTGTGTACGGGCGCGTCGTCCTCCCCGCCAAAATACGCGGCCGCCATGAATGCGTTCGCCACGGCGGTGTCATCGGCGGGATGAGCCGTCAGTTTGGACATGATGTCCCGGGCCGCATCTTCGTAGACAGCCTGGGCACAAATTTCCGGCCCCTGACACCGGGCGAGATCCAGCAGGAATTCGACAACGTCCCCTATGGAGGCAGGCATGATCAAACTGGCTTTATCACCGACCTCCAATGTCTCCAACAATTCACACAATTTGCCGATCTCGCTTGTGGTTCTTGACGTCAATTCTTCCTCGCAGAGCCGCTGGTCGCGCCCAGTCATATCGCAAAGTGTTTTTGCAACGGCGACGCGCAAGGCTTCCGGCCCGCCGGACGCGTAGCGCTTGCCTGCGCTTGCACCGATGAATTCATTGTTGGCCCTATCTTGCGCTTTTTCTGATGATGCATTCTCTTCTCTCTTTTTTTCCTTAAAGATCGACTTTGGCGCCAGGGCAGACGCACCGATTACATCCTCCGCTCCGAGCAACTCTATGGGTTTCCCCGCCGAGCCCCTGCCGCGGTGTTTTGACGTCACCGTAACATACAACCTCAAAGGCAATTGCGGCTCCCTTAACAATGATCGCGGCTCCACTCCCAACGCCTTGGCCAGACGGTCCATTTCCTTCAGAGAAGCAGACCTCTCCCCATGTTCCATTCTAAAAATGAGCTTGGGAACCGCGCCCATACCCATACGCAGGGTCAGTTCCGTTCGAGACAATTTCATGCGTTGTCTGTTCGCCCAAACCGCATCTCCATTGATCGCGCCGGCGGGCAGGACTATGTCTTCCCTGCCCGTTAAATAGGCATAGGGCACGCGGTTCTTTCGCGCAAAACCACCCAATTCCTCGGCGACGGTTATGGGAGGATTCGACCTGTCAAATTTCCGAAGTCTCGGCGGTATCGCGGCGCCCATGAACCGCGCGGCAATCACCATGCGGTCCGTGGGGAACACGGCCTCTTGAGCCGTTAGAAAACCCCTTGTCACCTGCAAAATTTTCGCCATCCTGTCCACCAAATCCAGCGCGGGATAGGCATCCTGCGCCTGATACGACCTTAATTCGGCCAGAGGAATGTCCAACTGCGCGGCCAGTTCGCCGGAATCCATTGCCAGAAACGCAAGTGCCAGTTTCAGCCGCTGATTGGAAAGACCCCGTTTTAGCGCATTGTCTTTTCCTATCCCCACAAGATAGCCATTGGGCACATGAAGTCCCGCCTCTATCTTTCCAATGGTTTTTTCGTCCGGTTTATCCTGGCCGCCCAAAAAGGCATTCAATTTGGTCAATGGAATCTGGGTCCTGACACTTAATTTCAGTAGGGGCATATGCCTAAACTCCAGGGCTCTTCTGAATCGGTACAGATCCATCTGCAGAGGCACAATAGAAGGATCTTCTTCAAATCCCATCAAGTATCCATACGTAACACCCAAGGCATTGGCCAACCGTTTAACGTCTGCCAAGCTTGTCGTATACGCTGTTTCTGAACGGTATATCGTCCACGGTTTTCTATTCAATTTTCCGGCAAGCTCTTCTCTGCTCAAGCCCCTGTGGATTCTCGCGGCCGTGAGCCGCGACACCGCAAACTGCGGCATGACACCGTCTTCGCCTTCCACGCCCATAATCCATTCTTCCGTGATATTCAAGATTTGCAGCAAGACCTTTATTTTCTCAGGACTCGGCGTACACTCGCCGAATTCCCATCCCGGGTCAAACGCACCATCCCCGCGTGTCCTCATGATCTTATCCATCTGGGGCTGTGACAGGCCCGCACGAAGCCGCGCAATCTTTAGCCGGATCGGTTTAAACTGTGGAATCTTTAAGTCCATATCTTCCAGGCCCATGAGATATTCATACGTCACTTTCAACTTTTCCGCGGCAACCCTGATATCTTTTTCTCTGGGAATGACCGTTCCACTCTCCCATCGCCCCAATGTGAGACGGTGAATGCCCGTGAGCTCAGCGGCTTGTTTAATCGTTAATTGCATCCGCTGCCGCGCAAGGTTGAGTCTTTCCGGCATAAACCGCGGTATCTTGGGTACGGTGTCGTCCAGCCCCATGAGATATTCATAGGGCACCTGGAGGAATTGCGCGATTCTCCGCAATCTAGGATTCATGTGAATTTTTTTAATATATCTGCCCGCCCTCCAATTCTTAATAGTATCTTCACTCACGCCCCCCGCAGCAGCAACCTGCGCATTGGTAACATTGTTTTGTTCGATAGCCCACGAGAACCGTTCCCTGTTGAATACCGGGTAACGCACATTTATCTTGTCGTTGCCCATGAAATACAGGGGATCCACTTTCAAGGCCTTTGCGATACGCAGGAGGTCTTTCGTCCTGGGTGCAACACGGCCTTTTTCATATTCCGTGATGGAATGCATCCCCAGCTTTGCCTTTCTTGCCAGTTCGTGCTGGGTCATGCCCATTTTTTCACGCACCTCCCGCAGTCTCTGCGGCCAAAAACCAATGGCCCGGTTCGCCAACAACACATCGAAGCGGTACAACCGGTTCAACCGCTCGACGCTCTGCTTCACCTGAACCACCGGATAGGTTTTCTCTGAAGCAAGCCCTTGCCGTTTCGCCGCCCATTCAACCTTTTTTGTCAACTCGTTCAAATTGGGAGTCTTCGCCCGTTGCTTTACGTACCCCACGTAGGCCTTGTATACCACCACGTCCCAGGACGACGGCGCTTGGGCATCGCGCGCAAACAACATTCGCCATAATTCGGATGACAATACGGACGGATCTTCCAAACACCACTCCTTTATCTGGGTGCGATCGGGCATGAGTTGATATACCAACAAGTATTCATCCAAATGTTCACTTGCAAGCGATCCATAGAATATCTTGCGGAACAAATCAGGGACCGAATTGCTGAGCACTTGCAATATCTGCGCGCGGTGCACCGGCGCATCTTCGTAGCCGCCAAAATACGTCTTTTCCAAAAAAAGGTTTGCCATGTCAACGTCGGTCAAGGAACTGAAACCTGCCGCAGACAAGACGCAGTCCGCAGCGTCCTCATAGAGCCCCTGCCCATAGACTTTTGCCCCCTTGCATTTGGCAAGCCGGGAGAGAAAATCCACCGCCTTGGGCGGAGAAACAGGAACGGCCAAACGGCGCGCGTCATCGCCGCTCAACCCTTTCAAATATTTGTATATTCTTTTCATCACGTTCCCGGGCCTTCCCTGCAACTCATTTTCGTAACCGCTTTCTTCCCCGCCTGTGATTTCGCGCAACGTCTTGGCAATCCACAGGCGCATACTTTCCGGCCCGCCGGAGGCATAGCGCCGGCCTCCGCCCGGCTCGTTCAGGAGCCCCGTGCCGCGCCCTTCCCCTTCTTCTCCCCGAGACACTGTCCCAGCCGCCCCCGGTTCACGCGGGGCTCCACCTGGACCATCCATAATTTTTTCTGGTTGCAAGGCATTGAGGAATTCCATTGTTTCCTGGATATTGGCATGCAAACGAGAATACCTCTCGCTATTCGCACCAGCTTCATAATCATTCCTCTCAGCTATCCATGGCAAAAATTCAGGATGGGAACGCACGATATTACGCAAGGCCTCCTTTTGAATATTTCCACGGGCATTTTGCAGCAGACTGGTAAGATACAGGATGAATTCCACGGCACTGGGCGGCCTGTCATCTTTTTCGAAATCCACGACAAGCGCCCTCCCTTGCGGCGTGATGATGTATTGAAAATCAGTTCCCATATACAAATGAGCCGACTTCATTCTGAAATAAATTTCGATCAAATCCTCTATCGTTTGAGCCGTTATGAAATCGGCACTTTCTATAAAATTGAATCGCTTTTTCAACGCGCCCGGCACCATGTCCATTACATAATTCCACCGGCCGGTTTCATCCGTAAAATGACCGAGAACGCGCGGCCCAATGCCCAATTTATCCGCGGCGAGAGCGCCTTCGTAATCTGTCTTCACTGTCTTATCGTCAAACTCTAACGAATGTCCATGTGGAATAGTTCGTACGGCCACAGGGGTTCCATCGTCCAGCCAGCCAAAACGCACGACCGCGTTTATCCCGCTGAATGCCCCGCTGACCAGGAATGTAGAAACTCCGGGAAAGTTAACTTCAATCCTGCCGGGATCCGGCTTGGCGGATTCAGGGTTCCTTAGGGCCTTCGGATAATCGGGAGGCAAATTCTCCACAGAGATATTCTCCGTGATCAGATACTTACCGTCTTTTTCTCCCCGCTCCCGCATGAACTTGTCTATCGCGTCTTTGCCAGACATTGACCTGCTGAATTCGTCCACGGCCTTTGCCATCAATGCGTTCACATACCGCATCTTATTTTCAAACAAAGACTTCGGCGCCAGGGCGCTTTTGTCATTCTGAGCGAAATCCCGAGACACGGGATGTCTCTCAGAATGACACAATGAGGCACCTGTCGCCTGCGGGCCCAGGAATGTCACCGCCACCGCCAGGGCGGTGATTTTTCTAATCCAATTCCCTATCGCCGGATTATTTCTCATGCCGCTGCCTCCACGCCAGGAGGTGTAATAAGCTGGCCGCTCGGGCGTGTAACAGCATCTTTCGCCTTCGTACGGGCAAACGCCGAGTCTCTCCTGAGTTGGGCCGACACAAGAGAAATCGTTCGATCAACTGACTCTCCAAATCCATCGTCATTTTCCCTGCCGGATGTTCGCAAATACTGGTCCATTTCGTCTGCCACTTCGTTCATCATAGAATCTGCACTTACCGCACCCGAAAGGAGTGTCTCTGGTTTTATCTGCCAACCGTAGTAAACATCTTTCAAATTTTCATCCTGCGCATCCGTCACGCTATCGGCGCGCCACATCTTCTTGAAATCGATGATTTTTATCCT
>CAZGMX010000050.1:13463-16111 GCA_964526865.1 uncultured Actinomycetota bacterium
GCTGTAAATCCACTTCAAACTGTACATCCTCCTTAACTTTTAAGACGGGAATCAAACATCGCACGGGATGTTCTTGGAGTTCCTCGACCACCGCTCTGTCAAGGTACACGCGCGCTTTTCGGACAACCTGAATTCCTGTTGTTCTGTGGCGATACACCTTTTGATCCGCGCGCACTCTCCATTGAAGCGCTTCGTCAAACACCACCACTTCAAACATCTTTTCAAAACGCATCGCCAAATCACGCTTCACGACTTCCAGCTCAAGATCGCCGGGCTCCGGCTCTACCGGTTCATTGAGACTCGGCTCTTTGAAACCCTCCGCTTCGCACAAGAGGGTAACGATCTGATTTTTAACGTCTAAAATTCTATCGGCGGGAATTTTATAGCGGGTCATCTCAGGGGTGGCGGCGATCTTTCTCGTCACCTCCGGCGGTGCGCGCTGAATGATGTCGGTCAGCCAGAATCTGTGCGGCCGGCGAGAGTCATCCACCTTGACCAGCCCCAGATCCACAAGATTTTTTAATCCCATCCTGAGCGTCGTCGGTGAAAAGTCCGAGCGCAATTTCAAAAGATCACTCATCGTCAGCACCTTGCCTCGCAATCTCTCATCCTCAAACCAAGTCTTGAGCAATTCTCTCGCCGACCCCTTGCCGCGAGTCGCAATAGGCGCTGGCTCCTTTGGGCTGACTTTCTCACAACCCAATAATCTCAATCCTTCCGCCGCTTGATTGCGCACCCTCTCGTCAGGATCGTTTGCCAGCACTTTTAGAAGCGGTTCTACGGCATTATTGTTATCTGAATGCCCCAAGTCATAAACCGCCTGCCGTCTCGCCTGTGCATCACCGCCATACGCTTTCTCCGCCCACCGCTTTATTGCCTCCTCGCCGCCGGACTTGTAGCGACGGTCGCCGCGCGCAACGCTGGGGAGACCCTCGACCGACTCCAAAAGCGCCCCGCCCACCATTTGCCACACATCCGTTTTCCAGCCGTAGGTGCCCATAGACCCAACCGACATCATAATGATTGGAATTAATCTCTCGATCTCACGATTGGACTGCCTTCGATAATCCTTCCGCCAGAAGGGCGGAAATGGGTATTGTTTTTGTCCCATCGGATCATAGAAATGCTCCCCGACAACAAACGCGCCTGGTTTCAGACATTGTTCAAACCATTCCGGGGGCTGGGCATTTACGGCCTTTTGATAATAACCGTCGAACTTGCCTGCAAATTCCCTTTTGAATTTCGCGTCGTAATCGCCGAGCGTGTGCTGAATAAAAATTATCGTCCGCGGTTTTGAATCGCCCGAAAGTCTAAACGTCAGTCTCGCGCGGTCACCCTCTTCGAATATCTTGACGTCTCTATCCTGGACGCCCAGGGCTCGCAACTCTGCGATCAAATAAAATTCGATCGTGGCCGGGGTAAAATACCTGAAATCTGCATAACCATTCTTACGCTTGTACGTAAAATAGGGATCCTTTTCGCTTACCCTCTGCGTGTTGGCCAAATGCGCTCTGAGCTTTTTCGCAGAGACCGGTGTCTTATCCAAAAAATAGGCCGTGGTAAAATTGGTCGCAAAGAGCGGCTCGGCGATGCTGGGGCCCGAGCCACCGACGCCAATCACAAAGTCGTGCCCATCGGGATTAACAATGGAACACTGCGCCAGACCTAGGTCCACAAAATGCTCGCCCAGCAAGCCGTTGACAACCACATTCCGCCTGGCCTGTTCCAGGGCCCTGGCCGCGCCAGCGCCTTTTCCCCCAACAATGTCTCTCAATATCAAAAGTGCCGAGACAGCATCCAACGCGGACTTCACCTGCACAGGAACCTCAAAGTTCCGTTCGCTCAACCAATGGTAAATGTCTTGAACCGCAGTCCATTGCTCCCGCCTCAACACCGCTTGGAGATTTGCCTCGGGAATTTTTGTGACCTTGCTCAATTCCCGCGCTATCCGCAAACACATGGCCTGATAGCCGCCGTACATTTCGCGGCTGTCCTGTGGCAAAGAATCCATGGGTGCGGATCTCAGAACCGCCTCTATCTCGCCAAGCGTTTGGGCCGGCAACTCATTTGCATATTGTCCACTCAACACCTCCAAATGGCCGCGGATACGCCTTAGCTTTTGGGAATCCGCCGGGGATGTTGCCAGCTCCTCCAAAAGATTCCGGGCATACATCCTCTTTGCAAAGGGAGTCATGTGCAGAAACGGTTTGTCTCCCAGAATGATCAGACAGGTGTCTTCAAAATCCGATGGATAGGCTCTCTCGGGAAGCCTGACACTTGTGTAAGAGACCCTTCTTTCCCCAAAGATCCGGCAGAACTCCTTATGCTCCGTAGCGGTTACCAACAGCGTGCCGCCATCGGGTTTTAACAGGGCGAGAAAGTTGTCCGCTGTCTTTTCCCAGAAAGGATACATTTGCGCGATACCGAGTGAGACCAACGCGTCCTGACTGCGCGTTTCCACCCGCATCATGGAGACATGATCAAAACTGTGGGGGGCCAATTCACCCCTTTTGATCTGCCCGTCCAATTTCATGACATCCCACGGCCGGTAGGTGATGTTTCCTCTCGCGGCCGCGATGCCGGGAAATTCGTCATAAATTTCCCTCTTGAGGAAATCAAATTTCTCTATAACCGATGGTTCAATGTCT
>CAZGMX010000051.1:0-15626 GCA_964526865.1 uncultured Actinomycetota bacterium
AACGGAGACGGAAGACCGGACGTGTTTTTGGATGATGGCCGGCTTTTCCTGGGTGTGCCCAAGAAGACAGTTTCAGACAGCGGTTTTGTGGACGCGACAAAGGCATGGCTGGGGAAAGATTCTTGCCCGTCAGTGTTCGCGCAGTTTGTGGATTTTGACCAGGACGGATTCTTGGATTTGATTGTTGTGCCGAAAACATCGGGAGGGACACAGCCGATGAAGGCGCAGTTCTATCGCAATGATCGGAAGGGACATCTAGTCGATGAGACGCCCATCCGGATTGTTGGGGCGATGGAAGGTCCCTTGTCATTGGCGGCAGGAGATATGGACCAGGACGGTGTTGCCGATATGGTCGCGGCGTTCAAGGACAAGGTAGAGATATGGTGCAATGAAGGAAATGGAAAATATCAACTGTATGCGACATTGAAACCTCTATCGGGCATTGCGACGGGTACGATGGCGCCCAAGATTTCTTCGATTGTGCTGGGAGACATCAATAACGACGGCAGATTGGATATCGTGGCCAGCGGGAGTCCGACCGTGGTGTGGATCAACAGCGGTTTTGGGGTGTTTGATCAGGATTTGAACCGGTTTAATAATTGTTCATCCACCCGAAAAGTGGCGATGGGGGACTTTGACAAGGATCAGACGATGGACTATCTATTCGTCCGGGAGGATGGGACATTGTCTCTGCAGATCGCGGCGGGGAACGGGTACTTTTCCGATGAGACGCAGAAGCGGGGCTTGGACAAGGTCCAGGGAGCCATGTGCCTGGCAGTCGGGGATTTAGACGGGGATTTGTTTTTGGATATTGTGGCAGGCGGGCTGGGGTCTCCTAAGGTTTGCTTAAACGGAAAAGATGGAGTTTTTTACCCCGGCGGTGAAAACGTGGCTGGCAATCAAAGTCAGCCGGTGATCAGTGAGCTGGTCCTGGCGGATTTTGATCTGGATGGGGATCTGGATATGATGGCGGCGCAGGGGGATTTTTCACAGGTGCAAAGCCATTCGATTCAATACAACAATGGGAATGAAACTTGTACGGCAGGTTCTTTGTGGACGGAAATCACCGGTTCCAAAAATACGCCGCAGCAAGGGGGGTGAGAGAGACAAAAAATAATTTAAAATTGCTGTTGACGGCAAAAGCCCGCCAACATAGACTTTTCCTGCATTAGCCGACCAAAGGAGGCGTAACAATGAACAAGGCACAACTCGTAGAAGCGCTCGCGAAGGAGACCAAGTCATCCAAAGCAGCGGCGGAAAAATCCATCGGTGGTTTGATCAAGGTGATCAAGACCGGTTTGAAAAAGGACAGCAACGTTGCGTTAGTCGGTTTTGGAACATTCCGGGTGGTGAGCAGGAAAGCCAGAATGGGACGGAATCCGCAGACGGGTGCGGCGATCAAGATCAAGGCCAGCAGGACCGTTGGTTTCCGCGCAGGAAAGGACCTCAAGTCCGGACTGTAAAAACCTTCGTCACTTTTCCTCTTTTGGTTTGCCTTAGGTGGAAAGGTGGAGATGGCGAAATGGCAAAAAAATCCTCTTCGAATATTTTCGGAGAGGATTTTTTTGTGCTAGAATTCGCGACATGAAAAACGATCCTTCTCTGATTCCTGAGGCCCACCAGACTTCTTCGGGTGAATTTTGTGTTGAGATTCGCGTGCGCTATCCCGAGACGGATCCCATGGGAGTGGTGCATCATTCTCATTTTTTTGAATATTTTGAGATGGCCCGCGTCGAACACCTGCGCCGTCACGGCATTGCGTACCGCGATTTGGAAAAAGAGGGAACCTTTTTTGCCGTGGTGAAGGCGGCGTGTCATTTGCGTTCGCCGGCGTACTATGACGACATTGTGGCCGTGACACTGCCGGTGGATCACAGTTATAGCATTCGCCGCAAGGCCGATCAAAAGCTGCTGGCGGAGGGAAACACAACGCTGGTCTGCCTGGACGCAGACCTGAATCCCAAGCCGATACCGGAAGTGATCATGGCCATCTTCCGGGGAAAGAAAGCATGAGAGAAAAAAAAGGCTGCCTGTTTTATCTGTTTGTGCTGATCGGCGCGTTGGGTGTTGGGCTGTGCGTTGTTCCTGCCCCGGTGATAGGGGCATCCCAGGAACGGCGGGTGGAGAAGAGGCTGGAAGAATTGCGCAGCGACCTGGACCAGGCTCAGAAGATATGGGAGGAGTCCATCGATGATCCCGTGAGCGATCAGGAGTTGAAGCGGTCGTATTACGCTCTTCAAGATATGTGCCGTGAATTGTACCGGCGTAAAGGCGGTTTCAGCACGGCGCGGCAGCAGCAGTTGTGCGAAATCACCCAGTACCCCTACGAGATATATCACAATGAGTTGATCATCAAGGTCAACAATCTGCGAAAACAACTTTTTGATATCGATACCCCTGGGACGGTGGCCAACGATTATTACCGGTGGCCGTCTCAGGGAAATCTGGAGAAATTGAAAAACATCTTTGAGCAGGTGAACAAATACTACGTCGGGGCGCCTTATACCTGGAGCCGCTATTACAACAAGTACCTTTTTTGCCGGGCCAGGCTGGATCGCTATTTAACGATGTGGGAAAACAGGCTTGCCGAATACAAGGAGACGCTCGGGGACAATGTCTATGGAACGGCCCGGGATGTTGCCCGCCGGCGGGCAGAACTGGCATTCGCAAAGTTGAAAGCGGAGGCGCAACAAAACAACCTGCCTTTTTGCGGGAAGGTGGGGGCGTTCTTTCTGGCTAACAACCTGGACGATTATCTTGCGAAAGAGAAGGAGTGGGAAAAGATCGCGGGCCTGCGGGCCAAGGCGGGCAGAAAAAAAGAGGTTGTGGTCTTTGTTCACGGGCTGGGGGAGGACCGGCAGGATTGGAGAAAGTTTCCTGTCCTGCTGGCCCAGGAGGATGTGGATGATCCAAAATTGGACCGCTATTTTCAGGTCTATGTCTTCCGGTATGACACTGTCGAGGATTCCAAGAGCGTAGAGGGATTCCGGAGGGAATTGGCCGGTTTCATCAAGGATATTTTAAAAACCGAGAATGTGCCTTATGTGAATCTGGTTGGGCACAGCCTGGGAGGTGTTTTGTCCCTCAAATATATTGTTCAATACGTTGGGGAGATCATGGGAGAGGAAGTCTTGCCGCAGAATCCGTCACTGAGGGCCAAGAAACTGATCGCCGGCTACTTGGATGGAAAATACCGCCGTCCCGTAGCCCGTTTTGCGGGGATTGCGCCTTCGCTCTCCGGAAGCGAAATAGCCAACATCATGGCGAACATTTTCAAGAAAGATCCTCCGTTGTATGAGCGCTCTCTGGCGCCATTTCAAAGCGGGATCCCCCTGGCGGGAGATCTTCAAGTGATGGAAAACCAGTTGGGAAGCAAGGTCAACATCAACAGCTTTACCCGCCTGGATTTTGAACGGCCTCTGGATCCCTATTATCTGCTGGAATTTTTAACCGATCAGGAGCGCTCGGGATATAGCGCCCGCGAAGTGGAAGAACTTTATCAGATGAATGTGAAGACGCTGTGTTTGATTGGACAGCATGCCTTGGTGATCCCTTTTTTTTCGGGTCCGGAGGAAGACGGCCTGCTCAAGTGTTATAGCGCGAACTTGAACCATATCTATATGGAGGACGCCGACGCCAAAACGGATGTCGGGTACAAGTCGGCGCAGGTGCGATATATTCGGCGGGACCACCACGACATGATCAACGTTGAGGACCGGAATCATCCATCCTATGGGTATGTGGTTTCATTTCTCTGCGACAAATTGATTCCTCAGCAGGATGTTCAGGCCCAGAATGTCAGACATTTCATCTGCATGCTCAGGACCTATCCAGACACCATTTCCATCGATGAATATCCGGATTTTTGTTTTCATCCCCAGGAGAAGATCTATTTTTCCAAAGACCAGCGTTTCCAGGTGCCACCCTTGCAGATTCAGACATTAGAAGGCGGTGCAAACTCTTCCAATGCGGGCATTTCAAAGACGTCCTGGAATCCCTTTACGGGAGTGTTCTGTGTCGAGGGCTATCAGAAGGACACAGATCAGCCCTCGTGGGTTTCTTTAAGGCTGAGCGCGCCGGAATTTAAATCCAAGGTGGTACACATCCCCGTGAGCGGCGGCCTGGTTACCTACGCGGTGCGGTTGAAGCTTTTTTCGCAGGAACAGGAGCCTCCTCAATAAGCGCCGCGGCAATTTGATCGTAGTAGAGAATGCCCTTGGGTGTGAGTTTTAGAACGTTTTCCTCAGCGGCCAGGTATCTTCTTCTGATCCATTCTTTCCATTTGCCGGTGTCGATGTCCTCCGGGTGCAAACCCCAGCGTGCTGCAAGCAGGACAGAATTTACTCCCCGCAAATTTCGAAGCCCGACGGCCAGTGTTTCCCAAAACCGGCCGGAGGGGGAGAGGTCATCGTCCGGTTCGATCTGGATTTTAGCGGAGGAGGTCGCGCCGATATAGTGCCCGACATCGCGTTTTTTGGAAAAACGTTTTCCATCTAGAAAAGAGTGGGCGCCGGCCCCCAGTCCCAAATAATCTCGGGCGCTCCAATAGGCCAGGTTGTGGGCGCACTCGCGGCTGGGCCGGGCGAAGTTGGAGATTTCATAGTGGTCCAGGCCAAGGCGCGTGATGGTTTGAATGGCGTGTTGATACATCTTGATTTCCATCTCTTCCGGCACGGGTTTGATCCTGCCTTGATCCCTCTGGAGCGATAGTGCGGTGTTTGATTCATAGGTGAGGTTGTAGGTACACAGATGGGGCGGCTCGTATGCCAGGGCGCGGGACAGTGTGTCGTGCCATTGCTCCAGCGTTTGTCCCGGAATGGCAAAAATCAAATCCAAATTGAAATTGTCAAATCCTGCCTGGCGAGCGGCGCGGACAGCGGCGTGGGCATCCTTCACACTGTGTATCCTGCCCAAAGTCCGCAACAGGGTGTCGTCAAAAGACTGAATCCCCACACTGATGCGATTGATGCCCATCGCGTGATAGCGCTTGAGATGCGCGGTGTCACAACTCCCCGGATTCATCTCCAGCGTGATTTCAGCGTTTTGGTCTACGTGAAATTTATTTTGGATACATTCAAGAATCGCAGCGATTTCACCGGGAGGGATAAACGAAGGTGTTCCGCCGCCAAAAAAGATGGTGGCGACATTATAGTGGTCTCGGATGTTGGAGGAAAAATAGGATATCTCTTCGCGCAGTGCCTTGGTGTAATCGTGGACAAGGTTTTTCGCCCCCGCGAGGGAATAAAAATCGCAGTACGGACATTTGGATTGGCAGAAGGGGATGTGGACGTAGATGCCCAGGGGTTGCATGTTGCAAATTTTATCAGATTGGTGCATATTTTTTGCATGACATCTTCGCCTGGACAGAAAAAATGCCATCGATGCAAAGCCCCGTTTGAGAGCGTGGGACGGCCGGGGTTTCGCGACTGCTGTCCCCAATGTCAGGCCTATCTCCACTGCTGTCTCAACTGCCGCCTGTATGATCCAAATGCCCACCATCAATGCCGCAGTTCCACCACGGAGTTTGCACAGGACAAGGAGAAGGCGAATTTCTGCGAGGAATTTGACTGGATGGCGGGCGAGAAGGAACCGGGGCGCTCCGCCGGCCAGGAAACGAAGAAATCGTGGGGCAAGTTGTTCGGGCCCTAAACCCCTCCTTGCAAAGTAGGGGGAATACAGTGTGCCTGGGCTACCGTCGAAAATGAGGAAGCTACGGCCTACGATGACGTAATTTTCTTGAGAATCCCCTCGATAACGGCCGGGTCCTGGAGGTATTCATTGTGGCCGCCGGGGCGCTCGACAAATTCTTTGGGCGGCGCGGCGGACTGGTACAATTTTACTCCCAGACGGAAAGGAATCAGTTCATCTTCGCGGCTATGGATGATGTATTTTGGGGCGGTGACTTTCCCGATTTTTGCGCAGGAGTCGAATTTTTGCGTGACCAGCCAGCGCAAGGGCAGAAAGGGGTAATACACCCGTCCGATATCCAGCATGCTCGAAAAGGTGTCTTCGCAGATCACGGCGCGCACGGGGACCTTGGTGGCTAGGTCAACGGCGACGGCGCCCCCGAGGGATTCCCCAAAGAGGATGATCTTATCCGGCGAGACTTTTTTCTCCTCACACAGGTAGTTGTATGCCGCCAGCGCGTCTTTGTAAACGCCTTTTTCCGTCGGGAACCAGCCGCTCTTGCCGTAGCCGCGATAGTCCAAAATCAACGTTGAGAAATTTAACTTGTAAAAGAAGGCCAGCGCATGGGTGCGGTTTGAAATGTTGCCGGCGTTGCCGTGAAAAAAGAGGATGTGATATTCGCCCTTTGGAGCGGGGACATACCAGGCGCTCAAGCGGACATTGTCCGGGGTCTTAATGGTGATGTCTTCAAACGGGATGCGATAGAGTGTTGGTGTCTCGTCCCAATCGCGGGAGGGATAGAATACATTTTTTCTTTCAAACTGATAGAACCATACGCGGCCGACAACGGCCAAGAAAACGATAAATATCAGGAACTTTGCCATGGCCTATTGTAGCGGTTTTGAGGGTCGTTGAACATCAACATAAAAAGCTTACCGAATTCCATGAAATGTGCTTGATTAAAGCACGATTTGGCGCTATCCTAGAGACCTAATTGGAGGTGAGAATGAACGGGACCTTGTGGGATTATTTTAGGCACGGCGGTATGGCGATGTATCCGCTGGCGCTGGCATCGATTTTTTCCTTGGCGGTGATCATTGAGAGGCTTTGGACGTTTCATCAGTCCCTGCGCAAGGTCAAGGAAATCCGCAATAAGATTTTGGGATTTTTGAAGCGCGGCCAATACGACCAGGCGGTTTCTGCCTGCCGTTTGACGCCGCTGGGTGGGATGTACGAGGCCGTTCTGACCGGCTATTCGCGCGGGGAAGCGGGATGGGACCGCATGATCGAACGTCGGCGGATGGACAATGTGCAGTCGCTTCGCAAATTTGTGTGGTTTTTGGGGACGATCGGGTCTCTGGCGCCTTTTGTGGGGTTGTTTGGAACGGTGCTGGGGATCATTGATTCTTTCCGCAGTATCGCGATCACGGGGTCGGGAGGATTCTCTGTGGTTGCCTCGGGGATTTCGGAGGCGCTGGTGGCTACGGGCGGCGGTCTGGTGGTGGCGGTGTACTCTGTCTTTGCGTTCAATTATTTCACGACACGGATCAACAGCGTCGGTTTTCAATGGAAGGTGGAACTGGAAGACTTGAAGGACTGGCTGATCAGCCAGAGGGCGACGGAGGGGCAGGCGTCACGGCCTCTGGAAGAGGCCTCCAAAATCGGAATTATGAGTTGAGGCGGTATGTCCGTTCATAATCCCATTCACGAAGACGGCCAGGAAATTTTTGCGGAGATCAACATCACGCCGCTGACGGATATATTTTTGGTCCTGCTCATTATCTTTATGGTGACGACGACGACCCTGGTGATGCAGGGGACATCGGTCCATCTGCCGCAGTCCTCGACCGCGTCCAACCAGCCCTCCGGCGTGGTGATCACCCTGACCAAGGACCAGGAGATCATGGTGGACGATCAGGTTGTGACGTTTGAGGGTCTGCGATCTGCCATCGAGCGGGCGCTGCCAAAGACCAAGGAAAAAATCGCCATTCTGCGTGCCGACAAGACAGTCAATCTAGGCCAGGTGGTGAGGATCATGACGGAGGCACAGCGCAGCGGGGCGTTGAAATTGGCCATCTTGACTCAGCCGGAAAAAATAAAGAAAAAACGATAGTGCCTTTTTGCCGCGGACAACCGTCCATGGAAAAAATACTCAAGTCAATTTTGGATACGGAACAGGAAGCCCAGACGATTCTCGCGGATGCCCGCGCGATGGCGCAGAAAGTTTCTCAGGAAGCGGAGGTTTCCGCGGCCCGGTTGAAGGCCGAGTACGAGAACAATATTCAGAAAAAGGTGGAGTGCTATTTGACGGATGTCCGGCAGGAGGCATCCAAGACGCGGGACCAAATTCTTTCCCAGGCGCAAAAACAAATCCAAACGGTGCAGGAGAAGGCGCAGTCCGGCATGAACAAGGCGCGTCAGACGGTGGTGAATTTATTGCTGGCGACGGGTGCCTGACGGTGGCTGTCGTATTCTCTCCGGGGGCGCCGTGAGCTCACACGTCATTCGATATTCCTATGTCTCGACCCGCGCCCGCGGGATGTATTCCAAGTTTTTAAAACCCGATGATTATCAGCTGTTTCTGAAGTCCGAAAATCTGGACGATTTCGAAAAGTGCCTGCGCAAGTTTTTTTCCATCGGGCACCCGTCTGCCCGGACCGCAATCTCCGCGGGGGCAACGGCACAGGGGGCGGACGCCATCGGCCTGGAGGCTGTTGTTGTCGGCCATTTCCTGGATGCGTGCCGCAAGATCATTCGGTCCCTGCCGAAAGACGAGGCAGATTTTATTGTCGCGATGGTCCTCGAGTACGAGATACTCAATATCAAGACGCTGCTGAGGGACCGGCTGATGGGGGTGTCCTCACAGACCATCCGCGGCGAGATGATCGACCTGGGAAAAATTTCAAACCTGGACTGGGAGGAGCTTTTGGAGACGGAGGATATCCAAAAGGTGTTGAAGCTGCTACACAAAAATCCGCTTGGATCCCGCATAGAAAAATTATATCTCGAGAAATATTCCAAGGGGCGCAGTGCGTTTTTGCTGGAGTCCCGCATCGACGTGGAGTATTTGACGTGGCTGTACGACAAAACGGAAAAATTTGATACCCGGGAGAGCCGATTGTTGAAGGAACTGCTGGGGCGGCGGCTGGACGCCCTCAATGTCTCCTGGATCTTGCGGTTGAAAGAAAATTTCAAGATGGCCCCGGAAGAAATCATGGTGGAACTGATTCCACGGGGGTGGTATCTGAATGTGGCCCGTCTCAAGCGGCTGGCCTTTGCAGAGGATTCCAAAATGGTATTCGCAATCCTTCGAATGTATCCGTGGCGGAGGTACCTGCCCTCAGACCGGGTGGAAATCGCGGCCGTGGAGGAAGGGTTGGGCCGCTGGGTGAAGGAGTTTGCGTACACCATGTTCCGGCGGGAACCGCTCCAATTTGCCGGCGTGGCGGCATTTGTGATGCTGGCGCGGGCCATGGCGGCAGACGTGGTGAGAATTCTTGAGACGACGGAATACCACCTGTCCAAAGAGGGGATAGAACAGAAACTGTTCTTTGTTTAAGTGCTGTCTTCAACCAGGGGCGAAATAAGCCATGTTTAAACCGGTTTCCATGAAAAAGGTGTTCATTCTGGGTCTGAAAGACCAGGCCGAACAGGCGACGGCCGCGCTGGCCAGGACGGGCTTGGTGCACCTGGAAAGGCTCGACGGGGGGCAATTTGTGAACGAGGGTTTTTCGCCCGGCCGGGACGAGGCGCTAGAACGCGTGTATCAAACGATGGAGGAACGCACTTCGGCCTGTTGTGCGGCGCTTGGTTTTATTCCCGACGGGGAATTGACTCCTTCGGATTTGCTGTTTGATGTGAGAAAAGAGGCGGACGCGCTCTCCGCGCAGATTGCACAGATCGCTGGATTGTGTGACGGGCAGACGAGCCGGAGGCGCGCGCTTCAGGAGGAAGAGAGACAGCTTGCCGGAATCCGGAATGGGATGGAGTTGTTGAAGGGATTGGACGCAGATCTTGCGGCATACCGGAACCTGCATTTTTTTAAGATGACGCTGGGGCTTGTGGAGCGGGACAAGTTGAGACTCTTGAAGGAAGCCTGCCGGGACCGGTTTGCCTTGCTCGACCGCAAAGTCCGCAAAAGGGAGCATCTGATCGTGGTGATCTCGGACAAGGAAGATCAGGAACTCCTGGAGAAGATATTGTCGGGCGCGTTTGTTCAAGAGCTGGTGGTTCCGGAGCATTATTGGGGCAATCCGGTGGAGATGCTGAAAAAAATCCAGGCACGCCTGCGCCAGATCGGGATGGAAAAGGTTCAGATCGGCAAGAATTTAGCGCAATTGAAAGAAGATTTTTTGCCCCATCTGATTGCTGTCGGGAAAAGACTCCATGGCGCTCGCCTGCATTTTTTTGCCCGGGATCATTTTAGGAATTCCAGGGACGTATTGCTGCTGACCGGCTGGCTGCCGGCCGATCAGGTGGAACTGCTCAAGGCGCAGTTGGCCGGCGGCGCGGCGGGTGCGGAACTTGTCGTTGTGGAGGATAGCCGTGCTTTAAGCGATTCGGCGGTTGTGCCGACGCTGCTTCGCAACCGCTGGTGGATCAAACCGTTTGAGGGGATTCTCAAGATATACGGCCTGCCCAATTACCGGGAAATGGATCCAACGGTCTATCTGACGGCGGGATTTATCCTGATGTTTGGGATGATGTTTGGAGATGTTGGCCATGGGTTGTTTCTGGCGTCTGTAGGAGGATGGCTGCGCTGGGGCCCAACGGGACGAAAGAAGACGGCGCTAAAGGACGTGGGAATGCTGTTGTTGGCCTGCGGCGGCGCGTCCGCGGTTTTTGGTTTTCTCTTCGGCAGTTTTTTTGGTTTTGAGGATGTTCTTCATCCCCTGTGGTACAGCCCCTTTGGCAATGTGAACTTCGGATTGATGGTGGCGATCGCGTGGGGCGTATTTTTTTTGCTGTGCGGCGCGCTCATCAATATTGTCAATTGCCTGGCCAATGGGCGCGTCATTGAGGCGGGGCTGGGGAGCAAAGGTCTTGCAGGAATCTGGTTTTATCTGGGAGGAGTTGCTCTGGTGGCCGGACTGCTCGGGGGGATTGCCCCCCTGAAAAGTTTTCCGGCGCTGATTGCCCTTTTTTTCCTCCCCATGGTCTTGATCGGTTTGAAAGAGCCGCTGGAGGTGTGGTACCACGCCGGGCAGTCACGCAAAACAGAAGGAGAAAAACTCCACAAACCTCACGCCAAGACCAGTGCCATGGAGATTATCATTTTGTCGGTCATGGAGATATATGATACGATTCTGTCGTATTTAAGCAATACGCTCTCGTTCATGAGGCTGGCGGCTTTTGCGCTCAATCACGTCGCGCTCCTGTTGGCCGTTTTTGCCATTGCTCAGATCATCCGCGATGGCTCAGGCAGTGGTGTTCTTTATTGGGTGACGGTCGTTTTTGGAAATCTGCTGGTGATTGGTCTGGAGGGAATGATCGTGACGATTCAGACGCTCCGGCTGATCTATTACGAGGGTTTTTCCAAGTTTTTTCGTGGTGATGGGGTGGCCTACGAGCCATTTTCTGTGACAACGTCTGTTAAATCATAGGGGCCGACAGGCTCCACAAGGAGGGGTCGACTGATGAATGGTCTAAAGAGCATGCTTGTGTTGTGGGGAATTTCCATTGCGGGAATCGTTGTGGCCGGTCTATTGTTGAGGTCCAAGAAAATTTCTGCCCAACGGATTCGTCCTCAGCTTCAAAGAGTGATTTGGGGGCTGGTCGGGTTGAACGCGCTGGCCCTTTTGGCCGGCACGTTTGAAATATTCAATACGGTCTCCAGCGCGTTTGCTGAAGGCACGCCTGCTGCGGCACCGATCGAAGTCAGCATGGGCAAGGCGCTGGCGATCATCGGGGTGGGGCTGCCCACGGCGGCGGCTGCCATCGGAGCGGCTATTGCTGTGGCCGCTGTCGGGTCTGCAGCTCTCGGGACGGCGACGGAAAAACCGGAATTGTTCGGGCGGACGCTGATCTATGTGGGGCTGGCCGAGGGGATTGCAATTTATGGCGTGATTATTTCGATCATGCTGATGGGGAAGATATAATAGGGTGAGGTATGTTGTTTATGGGGGACGCGGTTCGTTGCATTTAGTGTGTGTTTGGGGAAAGCGGGTGATTTTTTGTGAAGGTGGCGATGGTGGGGCCGGCGTCGTTGGCCAGGGGGTTTGGCCTTGTCGGAGTGGAAACATGGATTGCTCAATCGGCCAAAGAGGCCTTTGATTTGGTCAACCAGGCGGTCCTCCGGAAAGACGTTGGTGTGGTTCTCATCAGCAGGGAATTTTTTACGCCTTATGCGGAAAAGTATTTTCAAATGAGAATATCGATGGAACGGCCCATTGTGCTTGAAATCCCCGCTGTGGACGAGAAAGAGACCCCTTTGGATGGAATTGAACAATTTGTGAAAAAGGCCGCTGGGGTGACCGTATGACGGAGCAAAGAACCTCGCTGGAGGAGAAGATATTGGCCAAGGCGCGGGAAGCGGCCCAGACGATCCTGACCAAAGAGCGCGAGCGTACGGAGAGCGTATTGGCCGGGGTCAGGGCGAAGGGAGAGGCTGATTTGGAGGAGGCGTTGGAACATGCGAAAAGCCGCGCGGTGATGATTCGCAAGGAATACGAGGCCAGCGCCAATCTGGAAGCAAAACTGCTTGCCCTCAAGACGAAGGACCAGATTTTGTGCCGGGTGGTGGAAGAGGCCAAGAGACTTCTGGAAGAACGCACCGGCAAGGAAGATTACCGGGAAGTGGTCTTGCGGCTGATTCAAGAGGGACTAAAAGTGCTGGGGTTGGATTGCGCGATTGTGATTGTGGGAGCGCAGGAGAAGCGGGCTGTCGGCCGGGACTGGAGCAGCGTGGTCGAGGCCATCGGAAAGAAGATGGGTCGGCCCGTCGAACTGACGCTGGCAAAGGAAGAGCTGGAACTTCCGGGCGGGGTCAAAGTGATGGATGAAAACCATCATCTGTTGTACGACAATTCGTGGAACGCCCGGGTGGAGAGGATACGGCCGGAAATCGGTGTGGAAGTATCTGAGATTTTGTTTGTTTAGTTTTCGGTCATTACGAGGAGTTCCCCGCCAGGGCGGGGGACTCGCGATGACGGCAGAACAGGAGAAGATATTGTGAATGCAGTGGGAGAAGTGGAAGTCATCAATGGGCCGATTGTGCAGGCCTCGGGTGTTGCCAATGTGGAGATTGCAGAAGTGGTGTTTCTGGGAGAGAACCGTCTGGTCGGCGAAGTCATCTCTTTCAAAGACGAATGGATGACGATCCAGGTTTACGAGAGCACCAGCGGGCTGGCACCCGGCGCGGCGGTGTATTCCAGCGGGATGCCGCTGTCTGTGGAACTGGGGCCTGGGCTCCTGTGCCAGATCTATGACGGCATTCAGCGGCCTCTGGAACGGATCCGCGACGACATCGGGCCGTTCATCAAGGGCGGCGTGGCCCTGGGGGCGTTGGACAAGAAAAAGCAGTGGGATTTTGAGCCCTGTGTCAAGGCCGGAGACAATGCCCCAGCCGGGATGTGCATCGGAACCGTTCAGGAAACGCCGCTCATTCAACACCGGGTGCTGATTCCTCCCGGCAAGGGAGGGAAAGTCGTCTGGATTGCGTCCAGGGGAAAATACACCGTTACGGACAAGATTGCCACGCTCCAGGGCGCCAAAGGATCGGAAGATATTTCTCTGATGCACCGGTGGCCCGTGAGACATCCCCGGCCGGTCAGCGGCCGGCGTTTTTCCACGATTCCTCTGGTCACGGGGCAGCGTGTCATCGACACGCTCTTTCCTATTGCAAAGGGTGGTACGGCGGCGATTCCGGGGCCGTTCGGCTCGGGCAAGACCGTGGTGCAGCATCAGCTGGCCAAGTGGTGCGATGCCGACATCATCGTGTATGTCGGCTGCGGGGAACGCGGCAACGAAATGACGGAGGTCATCAAGGAGTTTCCCCATCTGACCGATCCCAAGAGCAAACATCCTCTGTTGGAGCGGACGATCATGATCGCCAACACCTCCAACATGCCGGTGAGCGCCCGGGAGGCCAGCATTTATACGGGAATGACGTTGGCGGAATATTACCGGGATCAGGGGTATCACGTGGCCGTGATGGCGGATTCGACGTCGCGGTGGGCGGAGGCCCTGCGGGAACTCTCCGGCCGGCTGGAGGAGATGCCTGCGGAATCCGGCTTTCCAGCCTATCTGGCCGGCAAGCTGGCGGCCTTTTATGAACGGGCGGGGAGCGTGGTCACACTGGAAGGGAAAGAGGCCACTCTGTCGATTGTGGGCGCCGTGTCGCCGCCGGGCGGGGATTTTACCGAACCCGTCACGCAATACACCAAGGAATTGGTGGGAACATTTTGGGCGCTGTCCAAGGAACTGGCGGATTCACGCCACTACCCGGCCATCGGCTGGATCAAGAGTTTTTCCACTTATGCCGATCAGATCAAGGTCTGGTGGGAGACCAACGTGGATCCCCACTGGTCGAGAAACCGCAACGAGGCTATCTCCCTTTTACAGAGCGACGACCGGTTACAGCGGATCGCCAGACTCGTGGGGCCCGAGACGCTTCCGGACGACCAACGTCTTATCATGGCGACGGCCTCGTTGATCAAGGAAGGGTATCTTTTGCAGAGCGCCCTGGAGGAAGTGGACACCTACGCCTCGCCGCTAAAGCAAACGAAGCTCCTGGAGCTGATCTTGAAATTCAACCAGCTGGGCAAGGAGATCATCGCGTTGGGATGTCCGATTCGCAAACTGACGGCGCTGCCGTTTTATGGGGCGTTGTCGCGACTCAAGCAGGAAGTCAATAACGACGAGCTGAAAAAAATCGATGAGTTTGCCGCGGCGATGACGGATCAGCTGGCGCAATTGAAAGAAGAATACAAGCGAATGAAAACAGAGGAAACCCAAGAGGTCCGGGCATGAGCGGCGCGGCGGGAAAAGTCTATCAGGGGGTCGAGCAGATCGTGGATCCGGTCGTACGGATCAACAATATTTCCGGTGTGGCCTATGACGAAGTGGTGGAAATTCGGCTGGCCAACGGCCAAATCCGGTCGGGACGCGTGCTCAAGGTGAGCCGGGATTCGGCCATGATCCAGGTGTTTGAGGGGACCAGTGGAATGAAGCTGAAGGAGACCCAGGTGCGTTTTACAGGGGAGTCTTTCAAAATCCCCGTTACCGTGGACATGCTGGGCAGGATTTTTGACGGACTGGGGCATCCTATCGACGGCGGTCCGCCGGTCGTGTGCCGCGACGTGCGCGACATCAACGGAATGCCCATCAACCCTTCTGCCCGGGATTATCCAGATGACTTTTTACAGACGGGCATTTCGGCCATCGACGTGATGAACACGCTGACGCGGGGGCAGAAACTCCCTATCTTTTCGGGTTCCGGACTCCCTCACAACCGGTTGGCGGCGCAGATTACCAAGCAGGCAAAAATCGGCGATGCGGGTTCCTCTTTCGTGGTTGTCTTCGCGGGGATGGGGCTCAAACACGACGAGGCGCATTTCTTTCAACAGAGTTTCAAGACGTCCGGTGTGCTCAACAATGTCGCCATGTTTCTGAATCTGGCGGACGATCCCGCCATCGAGCGGGTGGTGACGCCGCGGGCGGCGTTGACGCTGGCGGAATATCTTGCCTTCGACAAGGAAATGCACGTGCTGGTGATTTTGACGGACATGACCAATTATGCCAACGCCCTGCGCGAGGTGGCCTCGGCGCGCGGAGATTTGCCTGCGCGCAAAGGATATCCGTCCTATTTGTACAGCGATTTGTCGGAAATCTATGAACGGACGGGAAGGATCCGCGGGAAGAAGGGGTCGATCACGCAGATCCCCATTTTGAGCATGCCCAACGACGACATCACCCACCCCGTACCGGACCTGACGGGATATATCACCGAGGGGCAGATCGTTCTGGACCGGAAACTGGCGCAGAAAGGGGATTATCCG
>CAZGMX010000051.1:15636-16074 GCA_964526865.1 uncultured Actinomycetota bacterium
AGACGGGATCGGAAAGGGCAAGACGCGCGCGGACCATCGCAATCTGGCCAGCCAGTTGTACGCGTGCTACGCGCGGGTTCAAGACGTCCGCAATCTGGCCGCCATCATCGGCGAAGAGGAGCTCTCAGAGCTGGACAAGGAGTATCTGCGGTTTGGGTCGGCGATGGAAACTCAATTCCTTCAGCAGGGGGAGGACGAAAACCGCGACATCCAAACGTCCCTGGACCTGGGGTGGAAGATGCTGTCAATGCTGCCGGTCTCGGAACTGTCGCGTGTGACATCCCAGCAGATCAAGGAATTTCACAAGTACTCCGGGAATTTAAAGTAGCCGGATTCTCTCGCCATGGCTGAACTCCTCGACCGGCCGCCCACCAAGGCCAATCTGATCGACCTGCGCGAGACGCTGCGCAACTGGCACGAGCGCAGGCTCTACGTGCG
>CAZGMX010000052.1:0-8142 GCA_964526865.1 uncultured Actinomycetota bacterium
CCTGCTTATAGAAAGCGTGAAGGAGGAGGATCCTGAATCTATCGCGGTGAAAAAACTGCTGAAGGCGGTTGTCGCCAGCACCGCGGATTTTGTTTCTGCCGTCCAAAATCCTTTGCTAAGGAATATCGTCTTGAACGTGGAGGACGCGCGTATCGCGCTGGCCGATATGGAGCCGAGGGCGAGACAGCTATGGAACAAATTAAAGGTGATCGAATTTTGTGCGGAGGAATTAAATCGTGTCAGCCCTGGGGGGGTAAACAGCCGGTGGTTGGATGGATTGAAACGGTCCATTGCCGAGATGGGAATTATTTTTAGGCAAAATTATGAGGAGGGAGGCCTTCTCAAAGTCAGAGATGCCGAAAAGGGGCCGGTCGATCTTAAACCAGTGATCAGTTCGCGCCTGATCCGTGAACGGTGCGGAAAATATTTGCGCAGAATCGGTGTGTCGATCGAGATCGATCCCAATTTTCCGGACGTTACGATCAATCAGGACGAGTTTTTAGTTCGGGTGCTGGACCAGTTGGTTCGCAATGCGGGACAGGCGATGAAAGGCGACAAGAAAGAAGAGGGCGAAACAGTCCTAGAAGGGGAAGAGGAAAAAGGCCAGCTCATCATCCGTTTGAAAACCAATCCCGTTACCAAAGAAGCCGTTGTGGAAGTGGAGGACACCGGCAAGGGAATTCCCCGGGAAATCATCAGCCGCATTTTTGAGTACAAATTTACTCACGGAAAGGAAGGGGGGACAGGGATTGGCCTGGATCAGGCAAAAGAGACCATCCAGAGATTCGGCGGGAGTATCCGGGTGCAGAGTGTGGAGGGGAAGGGGACAAGATTTCAGATAGCGCTTCCCACAAAAGAGTCTGAGGCGGCGTGGCAGAAATTACAGCCGCAGTTTTTTGGTCCCACGCAAAACACGGTGATGAGTCTCTTGCCCTACCTGGGAGACGGGGCAAACGACATCGTTCGCGACCGCGCAAACGATGTGGCGCGGCAGGTTTTGGAAAATAATTTGGGCCGGCTGTCTTTTGCCGGAACGATTTTGTCCTCTGACACCGAAGGTCGTCTGCGCAATGGGGAAAATGTGGGGCAGGGGGGACATCCACTCCTGGTCATGCCGGATGCCCTGCTTCAGACGTACGGAGTTGTCCACCGCGCGTCCAAAGACACGCAAAGCCTCATGCTGGTGACCGAATCGGGCGGGATCATGAACCTGCCCCCCAGTCTCTATCTGCGGAAATGGGTGGTGGGAAAATATGCCGCGGGTGCGGGCATCGACGTGACCAAGTCCGTCAAGTACAACCTGGACCGGATCGCGCTGAAGATGACGGCGACAAAAAGCAGGACCGTCGCGGTTTCCGATTTGCGGGGCGCCATTCTCTTCAAGTCCAGACACAAGGCCATGATCCGGGACATGGTGAAGGCGGGTATTTCAGTGGGCGGGACATTTCACCCCGACGAGGAGGAACGGTTCGAGAAGGAATTTGAAGCGTTTTGGAATGAGGTCAAGCATGAGATCGCGGAGGGAAAAGATGTGGTCCGCGGAAACATGGTGTTTCTGGCCAGAAAGGACGTCGAGGCGGTCAATGGATTGTACGCGGACAGGTTTGATTTTATTGCCGGGGCGGACGGCACCATGGAAGGCTTGACCACGGCCGCGATGGTGGAGTTGTACGGAGGGGAGATGTCCGCCCAGCTGGCGAGCAAGAAAAAATTGTATGACACGGTGGAAGATGCCGATGTTCTCAAACATTTTGGATATTTTGAGCAAGAAGAGCAGGACGAATATAGAAAACTAAAGTTCAGGGATGCGGGGACTCCAGCGGAAACATTAGATTTTGATGAGTACGCGGTGGATCAGGTATTCAGTTCCGGCCAATTGGTCAACGCGGCAAAACTGATGCTGGTGTCGACGGCGGCCCGCGACAGCAGCTGGGTGGACGAACTGAAGGGATTACACGTCGATCCGGTGACGGGAGACAGGCAGGTGCGTGTTCTTGTCGCACAGAGAGGAAAAGGCGTGAAGGTGTTCGAGGTGGTGTATCAGGGCGATTATCTCCGGCGCGAGAAGGTTATTGAAGAAGTGGCGGATGCGGATGTCAAAGCGCTCTTGTTGAAAGATTATGCGCGGGTGCTGGCACTGGACGGTCTCTACGAGAAGGCCCAGCAAATGCTGGATTTGACGCGAGAGTTTTCGCCGCGACTGACGCCTCCTGTCTTGAACGAAATCATTGCGCTCCGCTTTGACATCACCTTGTTGGGGCATTTGACCGGCAGCCGGAGCGAATTTGACAGGAGGCTGCGCGGCATGTATGAAATGGCAAGGGAGAGATTGCCGGACGATCCATTGTCCCTGGCCCCCATCATCAAAGAAATGGATAAGCCATCCCACGAAGTGACGGTAGAGGGGAGCCACTACATCTTTAAATACGACAAGCAACTGGGCCGGATGAAAATGCATCTCTATGATGCGCGACCCGGCGCGGGATTTTATTATGAGGTTCCGCTGTCTGCTGGAATCATCTATGTGGAAGATGGTGTGGAGAAAAAGATCTCCACAGATCAATACGGGAATTTCGCGTGCAAGGTGATCCAGCGGCCGAGAGAAAAGACGGTGTTGATCACTTATCAGCAAAAAGAGGAGGCGCAAGGCCTGCCGGATATCACGGTGGCGTTGACGTTCCTCGACGGCAAGCCTTGCTTCAACTGCAGGATCGAATTGACCAATCGAACCAATAAAAATATCGCATTGAAAGAGTGGATGATTTTACGGAGCGGTGCGTTGGTTCTGGGCGAAGCAGAAAGCGCGGTTCAATCCTTCCAAAGGCCCAATTTCGGAGTCTGGGTACACATGATCACCCGGTTGTCCATGGCGCTGGGTTTTTTGGGGTGGGAGCCGGGAGAGACGCGGGGAGGGATTGCCTTCAAGGGAAGGGACGAAAAAGCCGGATTGCTTGCGTGGGCGGATGCGGCGGACCTGGAAGTTAGACCGGACGAGAGCGTGGGGTCCGAGGAACTCACCGTGCTTGCCCAGCAAAATTCGCTCAATCCTGTTTTGGGATATCCGCTTTGGAATACGTATCGCGAATTTGCAAATCTGGGGAACGAAGACTTTAAAAAGATGTCTTTGAATAGATTGACGGCAGAACTGGACATGAAGCCCCCTCAAAAAAACTCTCTGGTGAGCGCGTTGCTGATGACAAAACCCATTCAGGATTGGCCGGATTCTTTTTTCTTACTGCCCCCGTTCCTGCAGGAACATCCGGATCTCTTGATCAGCTTGATGGAGCACCATGAGATGGCGATGGAAAAAACTTTAGGGGACCGGCAGCATTTGATGGTGCTGGATTTGGCGGCGGACGCAGATATCCCCAGGGGCAGGCTGGTTGCCTGTTTCAATTTTGGCAGTGAGCCCGCCAAACTCGACCTAAAACTCGACCGGGGCATTCACCTGGATTCCAATAAGGGGTATGCAATTATTGATCTGTGGGAGGACCGGTGGCTGGGGGAACACGATGGCTTTTGCATCAAAGGAAATTACCTGTTTCATGAAGGAGAGACAATTCCGCCCGGCGGCGTCAAATTTCTGTTGATTCAGGATTTCAACGTGAGCGCGAAGAAGGCAGCCAAGGGGGACCTCAGCGGGGCCCTGGATATCGGGCGGCATCAGGAAATGTCTCTCTGAAATTGCCCAACCCGTCATTGCGAGGTCCCGCCTGTGGCGGGACCTCGCAATCCCGCCGGCGTAAAAAAGGGGACGGTTCTTCGTTACGGGCAATACCGTTTACGATCCAGGGAACGATCCCAATAAGGACTGTTTGAACGAAAAAGCATTTCTTGGCGTTGTTCTGAGAGTTCAGCCTTGATGCCGGTGTCCATCATGTAATCGATCACAGGAAGGGGAACCCCCTCTTTTGCCAGTCGCAGAACATCCTGCGTCTTCAAGGCATAAACACCCTGTCCTTCCTTGATCTTTCTTAATATTTCATCCTGCGGAATCTTGGCCTTTGCCATGGCGATGATTTCCTGTTCCGTCAAAGAATTTGGTCGTGCAGGCGCAAGAAGTGTGTCGACACCGGCGCAACCGCCGGCGAGAAACGCCACCGGCAGACACACGGACAATAGAGTGGTAATCATCTTATTCATAGAAAAAAATATACTACAGCATCGTGCATGTGCCAAGAGTAATGGGGCGCACGGGTGGCGCAGGCGGAATAATGGTCATTGCGAGGAGGGCGGAGCCCGACGAAGCTGTAAGTCCGCCGACGCTTCAATGGCGGGCAATCTCGTTGGATTGTGGGCCCCCGTCGAGATTGTGATGACAAGTGTAACGCGTAATAGCCTCATGACTGCCAAGGGGCAGATTTCTCGTGCTAACGCAGAAGTCTTTTCGCCGCTCCACACCTCCGCGTTTACCCTTCTGGCGATTTTGGATCGTGGACCCTCGGCCATAGTTGCCGCCGTATCCACTCCCCAAAATTGCTCAGTGGGTACCCAAGCGCTCTCGGTGATTCCGGTTCCATTACAAATGCGTTGCACTTTTTTAGCGGAGAGTTACTCTATGATTTCTAATGTGCTAATGTTAAAATTATTTTGCAGCTGGCTGAATTGTGCGGGTGTTTGATTGGTGTGTGCGGACCGTCGACAAATTTGGAGGATAATCTATGGACAGGAGAGAATTCTTAAAAAGGGTATCTCTGGCGGGGCTGGGGGCGTCGTTCTTTTCTGGTTCTCTTTTAAAAGGGTTTAAGATGGACAGTCTTTTCGCCGCACCGGCTCTGCAAGGCCCGATGGATATGGCTGTGGTGAAAGGGGCAAATCCTTCTACCATCGTCAAAAAGGCCGTGGATGCGCTGGGCGGGATGAAACGTTTTATCTCGAGGGGTGACGTCGTCATGCTCAAACCGAATCTCGGATGGGCGCGGACTCCAGAACAGGCAGCCAATACCAATCCCGATGTCTTGAAGACGGTGATCGAGTTGTGCTTTGACGCCGGGGCAAAGACGGTGAAGATCACGGACAACACCTGCAACGATCCAAGGCAGACGTTTTCCTTGTCCGGCGCCATGGCCGCCGCGAAAGAGGCGGGCGCAAAAATCTTTTACTCCGAGGACCGGTTCTATCGGGACATGAAAGTGGGCGGCGGGATTTTGTCCAACTGGCCGGTCAACAAGGAAATCGTGGAGGCGGACAAACTCATCAACATCCCGATCGCAAAACACCATTGTCTGTCTAAGCTGACGCTGGGGATGAAAAACTGGTTTGGAGCCGTGGGCGGGGACCGCGGCAGGCTCCATCAGGACATCAACCACACGGTTGCGGATCTGGCGGGTTTCTTCAAACCCAATCTGACAATCGTGGATGCCGTGCGGATATTGACCGCCAACGGCCCGACCGGCGGAAATTTAAATGACGTCAAGAAAAAGGATACGGTTATCGCCACAACGGATGTTGTGGCCGCCGACAGCTATGCCGCGACATTTTTCGGGATGACGGGCGCTGATCTGGGCTATGTGGGCATCGCGGAGAAGATGGGGCTGGGGACGGCGGATTATCAAAAACTGAAATTTGTCTCTCTGAGCGCATGATCATCCTGCGGCGCATTTCACAGATCCTGTTTTTTGCTTTGTTCTGTGTCCTCCTGTCTCTGACCAGAGATTCCGGCGGGAGCAACGCCCTCTGGGAGCCGGTCAAATATTTTTTTGATTTGGATCCCCTCATCGCGCTGGGTGTGTTTTGTGCGACACACAAAATTCTAGCCGGCGCGGTGATGGCTGTCCTGGTTCTTTTCCTGACGCTCGTTTTTGGAAGGATTTTCTGCGGGTGGGTGTGTCCCTTCGGTGCGATCCATCATTTTCTGAGCGCGGCGGGAAAGAGAAGAACAGGGCCCGACCAGTATGCTCCAGCCCAACGGCTGAAATATCTTGTGTTGATCGTTTTTCTGGTTGGCTCCCTGTTTTCCGTCAATCAAATCGGATGGATGGATCCGATCTCCTTCCTTGTCCGGTCGATGACGCTGGCAATTATTCCCATGATTCAATACGTGACGATGGCGCTGTTGAATCCGCTCTTTTATTGCCGCGTAGGTGTGGTGGATGATGCAGCCGGACGCATTGCCGATGTGTTGAGAGAATACGTCTTCTATTTTAATCTGCCCCATTTCACCTGGACGGCCCTGTTTGCCGTGCTGTTCCTCGCCGTTGTCTCACTCAATTTTTACCGCCGCCGTTTCTGGTGCCGGGTCTTGTGTCCCCTGGGGGCCTTGCTGGGTGCTGTTTCCCATTTTTCTTTTCTTCGGCTGAGAATGGATGGAGAGTGCAAGAATTGCCTCTTGTGTTCGCGTTACTGCGCGGGGGCTTGCAATCCGCATCTGAAAGACGGATGGATTTCCCGTGAGTGCCTGATGTGTTACAACTGTGTCAAGGGGTGTCCGTCACAGGTTCTCCGGTTTCACTTCGGAGTGCGAAAGGGGAGCGCGGAGCCGGCGTTTGATATCGGGCGGCGGCGGGTGTTGACCAGCGCCCTTTTGGGGCTATTGGCGGTGCCGCTTTTGAGGGGATCCTTTTGGGCCAAACGGGTCGAACCCTGTTTGATCCGGCCGCCGGGAGCGTTTCCGGAGCCTGAATTTTTGGCGCGATGTGTCAAGTGCGGCAACTGCATGAAGGCGTGTCCCACACATTTTCTCCAGCCAACATTCCTCGAAGCCGGTGTCGAGGGCATGTGGTCTCCGATGGGGGTGGGGCGCAAGGGCTACTGCGAATACAACTGTCATCTGTGTGCCCAGGCCTGTCCGACGGGCGCCATTGTCCGGCTTCCCTTGGAAGAAAAGAAAAAGACAAAAATTGGAACGGCCTTTGTTGACCGGTCGCGGTGCATGACGTATGCGTTTGACACGCCGTGTCTGGTGTGTGAAGAGCACTGTCCAACCCCCAAGAAGGCCATTTGGGTGGAACAGGTTCAGGTGGCAAAAAGGGATGGAACCGTGATCACCTTGGGCCGGCCGCATGTGGATATAGACCTATGTATCGGATGTTCTATCTGTGAGAGCGTCTGCACCATCGTGGACAAGCCCGCCATCCATGTGACCAGCATCGGCGAGTCCCGCTCCAAGGAAAATCGATTTGCCCTGAGATGACAAGAGGAACGCAATCGCTTTTAGGCGTTCTATGCAGTGTTCGGAATACATCAATATGCCAGAGGTGGGAATCCTGCTCACCCGGCCGCTGTCGCGGCCTCCTTCGCAGCCGGCCGCCCTCGCTTGCTCGTCCTTGCGGACGCGCTCGGGTCGGCTTCGAGTCCCACGTACTCGTTTTAATGGCTTTTAGGCATTCTATGCGATGTTCGGAATGCATCAATATGCCAGAGGTGGGAATCGAACCCACATGATCTTGCGATCGCTGGATTTTGAGTCCAGTGCGTCTTCCAGTTTCACCACTCTGGCGTGGTGGATTCAATCTCTGTAATACTTGCCCTCAACCTCTTCAAAAATTTCACAGCTTCAGGGGAGTGGTTAGCAATGAGCGGTAATGAAACATTATTATAAGAACCCGCATTGTCACCACTCTGGCGTGGTGGATTCAATCTCTGTAATACGATCCGCGGCCTGCCCTGCAGTATCCTTCTTGCTTCAATAAATCTGGAGGATAAGGGATTTGCACCCTTGGCCTCTACCATGCCATGGTAGCGCTCTCCTAGCTGAGCTAATCCCCCATGAGAATTTCCAAAACAGGCCGATAGTCTAACAATACCTCCCCCTGCCTGTCAAAAGCTTTGCGGTGCTCTCGTGCAGCGAATCATCTAATCATGAAAATATATCCCTCGAAAAAGTGAAAAAGTTTCAAAAAAAGTTGCTTTTGATTTGAGTCCGTGGTTAAATCTCACCCTCGAGTACAGCCATGATATTCAACCGCATATTCAATCTGTTTTCCAACGACATGGGCATTGACCTGGGAACAGCCAACACGCTGGTCTTTGTCAAGGGCAAGGGCATCGTCCTATGTGAACCCAGTGTTGTTGCCGTTCAGGCCGGGACGACCAATGTCTTGGCTGTGGGAGAAGAGGCCAAGAACATGCTGGGTCGTACGCCGGGCAATATCGTCGCCATCCGGCCGCTGAATGACGGTGTCATCGCCGATTTTGAAATCA
>CAZGMX010000052.1:8152-13935 GCA_964526865.1 uncultured Actinomycetota bacterium
TCATAACAAACGCGGCCTGATTACCCCCAGGCCCCGGATTGTCATTGGCGTTCCCTCCGGAATCACGGAAGTTGAGAAGCGCGCCGTGAGGGATTCCGCGGAACACGCGGGGGCAAGGCCTCCTGTCCACCTCATCGAAGAGCCGATGGCGGCGGCCATCGGAGTGGGCCTGCCTGTCCATGAACCCGCGGGCAACATGATTGTGGACATCGGCGGCGGCACGACCGAGGTGGCCATCATCTCTTTGGCGGGAATCGTTTTTTCGCGCAGTGTGCGGGTCGGCGGGGACGAGTTGGACGAGGCGATCATCCAATACATGAAACGGACATACAACCTCATGATTGGCGAGCGAACGGCGGAGAATATCAAAATCAACATCGGATCCGCCTATCCCTTGGGGGAAGAGTTGACAATGGATGTGAAGGGCCGCGATTTGGTCGCCGGCCTGCCAAAAACCGTCACCATCAATTCGGAAGAGGTCCGGGGGGCCCTGGCGGAACCTCTCTCCACCGTGATCGAAGCGGTGCGGATTACCTTGGAGCGCTGCCCGCCGGAACTGGCGGCGGATCTGGTGGACCGCGGGATGATTCTGGCCGGAGGAGGAGCTCTCCTGCGCGGGCTGGACAAGCTTTTGTCGGAAGAAACGGGCCTTCCTGTCACGGTGGCGGAGGATCCTTTGAGCGCTGTTGCCCGCGGCACCGGCAAGTACCTCGAAATGCTGGATTCACTGCCCCGACGGTAGCCCGGGTACCCGCGAAGCGGGTGGGCGTACCTAGTACCGCAAGCGCGAAGCGCGGCGGTGAGACGGTAGCCCGGGTACCCGCGGAGCGGGTGGGCGTACCTAGTGGTTGAGCGCGTAGCGTGGCAGTGAGGCGGTGGTCGTTCATCCTCGCGATGTATCTGCCGCGTCTTGTTTGCCTCGCGACGAAAGTGGTTTTTTGATAGGCTCTAAGGACGACCCGTGAGAAAATTTCGGCGTATCTTAGTTTTTCTTCCGTTTCTCTTTCTCGCGGTCCTGGTTGTTCTGGCCCCTTCTTCGGCGGTTCGTTCCATTCAAATCGCCGGTACGGCGGCTGCGTGGCCGTTTCTTAAACTGAGTTCTCTTGCCCAAGCAAAAATCCACGAGACAATACGTTTTTGGACGGATCAACAAATCCTGATTCAGCAAAAAAATACGCTAGAAGAGCGCCTGCAAGAAGTTGCCTGCACGCAGGTCGCTCTGTCGGAATTACGAAACGAGAATCTCCGTCTGAAAAAATTGCTGGATTTCAGACAGGTCCGTTGTCCCGATGCCGTCGCCGCAAGGGTTTTCGGCTACGATCCATCCGGTTGGACCCAGGCAGTGTTGGTTGACAAAGGAAGCGTGGATCACGTGACGGCAAATCGGGCCGTGGTGTGTCCGGGGGGCGTGGTGGGCCGGGTCGATCAGGTCGGATCCTTTGCATCGAAAATATTGTTGCTGGTGGATAGCCGCATCCGTATTGGGGCCATGCTGGAAAATTCCCGGGACATGGGGATCCTGGTGGGGGCCGGCCCCCGACGTTGCCGCCTGCTTTATTTGCCCAGAGAAACAAAGATTGCCGTCGGACAGAAGGTTTTAACCTCGGGACTGGGAGGCATCTTCCCCAAAGGCATTCTCATCGGAAAAGTGTCGGGGTCCGGCATGGATGAGCTGGCATTGTACCAGTATGCAGACGTCGAACCTGCTGTCTGTGTCTCCAAGCTGGAAGAAGTATTGATATTGAAGACGGAGCCTTTGCTGGACAAAGAATAGCGACTAACGGAAAAAGGGAATTCATGGGCGGGGTGTTTGCGGCTTTCTTCTTGTTGGTGCTCCTCTGGCTGCAGCTTGCCATGGGTCCGAACAGCCTGTTTGGTTTGGACTGGTCGCTGTGCGGCCTGCTGGTGTTGGGTTTCAAAATGCGCTCGCCGTCCTATCAGATCGACGCGATCGGATTGGGACTGGCGCGGGACGTATTCTCCACGGCGCCGCTTGGGGCACAGGCGTTGGCGTTGGGTGTGACGTCTGTTGTCGTCCATTATTTTGGAGGCCTGGTGTTTTTAGAAAATTATTTGATACAGGGGGCGCTGTTTTTTTTGGGATATCTCTTTTACCAATCGTTTTTCTTCTGTCTCGGAAAATGTTTTGGTTTTATCCAAGGGGAATTCTGGTGTTACTTTATCCTTAAGATTCCCTCGGCAGTAGCCGCGGTGCTGTTTTGCTGGATATTGAGTCTGGTGCTTTCCCGCTGGCCGCATCGATCCTCAAACCGCTGACCATGCGTATCGAAACCAAAATTACGGCACTCACCTGGGGGATGACCGCCTGTCTGATTTTTTTGGCGGCGATGCTCACCCGGCTTCAGATCTTTCAATCGGAGCAATACCGCGAAATGGCGATGAACAACCGGATCCGGCGCGTTTCGGTGAATGCTCCCCGCGGCATTATTTATGACCGCAATGGGAGGGTGCTGGCGGC
The DNA here is from genome assembly GCA_964526865.1 of uncultured Actinomycetota bacterium. Taxonomy (GTDB): domain Bacteria; phylum Auribacterota; class Ancaeobacteria; order Ancaeobacterales; family CAZGMX01; genus CAZGMX01. Next base: position 10,632 of record CAZGMX010000052.1, read on the forward strand.
CAACCGTCCTTCCTACGATGTAGAACTGGTCCTGGACGAAGTGAAGGATCTGCCGCAGATGGCCCAGGACCTGGGAGAAATCCTGGGCCTGGACGCCTGGGAGATTTTGAAACGCATTCCATCGGGGCGGTCCCTTCCGTATCTGCCTGTCATCGTTGCCCGCGACGTCGGGATCGAAAAACTGACCCGGCTCATGGAGACGCGCAAAGATCTGTCCGGCATCAACATCGCTGTCCGGGCCATCCGGTGTTATCCCAACGGGCCCCTCGCGCCGCACGTCTTGGGAACGCTGGGTCAGGTCTCGCCGGGGGAATACAAGCGATTGCGAAAATACGAGTGCGGGCCTCAGGATATTGTTGGCAAGACGGGATTGGAGTTGTTGTTTAACGTGTCGTTGATGGGAAGGCCCGGGGGTATGCAGGTCCAGGTGGACAGCCGTGGCAACAAGGACAAAGTGCTGGGATACAAGGTGCCTGTCAGGGGAGAGGATGTGACCTGTACACTGGATATGGACTTGCAGAAGGCGGCCCAGGAACTCTTGGCGGGAAAAAGCGGCGCCATCGTTGTGTTGGATGCCCGGTGCGGCGAGGTCTTGGCCATGGCCAGCGCGCCGGATTTCGATCCTTCCATCTTTGTGGAATCCGCAAAACGCCAGGCGCGCGCCTCGGTCCTTCTGGATAAAAAAAGGCCGTTGGTCAACCGTGCAGTCTCCGGCGTTTATCCCGCGGGATCGATTTTTAAGACCATCGTCAGCCTTGCGAGTTTGGAGTCCATGGCGGTCAAACCCGATGCGCGCTACTATTGCCCCGGTGAATTAGTGGTTGGCAATAAGGTATTTCATTGCTGGCGCAAGCATGGGCACGGGACGCTGGATCTGGAAGAAGCGCTGAAATATTCCTGCAATGTCTTCTTTTATCACGCCGGTTTGGAAACAGGGCCGTCTCGCATCGAGCGCGTGGCCCGGACGTTCGGTTTGGGGGAAAAGACAGGAATCGTTTTGCCGGGAGAATCGGCGGGACTGGTTCCCTCTCCCGAATGGAAAAAGAAAAACCGATTGGGGACATGGACCAAGGGAGACACGGCGAATTTTTCTATCGGGCAGGGATATCTGTTGGTGACGCCGCTGCAGATGGCGGTTTTGGGGGCGGCGTTGGGCAACGGAGGCGTGTGGCGCTCTCCGGTTCTCGTGAAAAACAATCCCTCGGGTGAAGAATCAGAAGTCAGTCATTCTTCCCAAACATCCTGGGAAATTTCCCTGCGGCCGGAAAATCTGGAAAAGCTGAAACGGGGGATGATCCGGGTTGTGAACGACAAAGATGCGACGGCCTATTCCGCGTATTTGGAAAAAATGATCTCTGCAGGCAAGACAGGGACGGTGCAGACCTCTTCCGACCGTGCCAGCAAGAAGGATCACGCGTGGTTTGTGGGGTACGCCCCGGCGGAGAATCCCCGAATTGTCGTGGCGGTTATTGTCGAGGGTGCCGGGACCGGCGGGTCGGCCGCGGCCCCTCTGGCCAAAGAACTCTTCAAGGTCTACTTCAAACTGGGAGGTTGAAGCCCCGTGATTTCATTCTTGCGGCGATTGAATCCAGGCGTTTTCTTTCCCATGATCCTGTTGATTTTTTGGGGGTTGTGTTTCGTCTATAGCACGACCGGCGTCCAAGGGATGTCCAAATTTATGGTTCGTCAATGGATGTGGATTGCGCTGGGGTTTCTTGTTTTTTCCTTTTTTCTGCGCGTGCGGTATTGGGAATTTTTAAACTGGTCATGGCTTTTTTATGCGATCGCATTGGGGTTGTTGGTCGCAGTCCTGATCTTTGGAAAATCCCGGGGTATCTCTCAGAGCTGGCTGAGGCTCGGCCCTTTCACGCTGCAGCCCTCCGAGTTTGCAAAATTGGCGCTTGTCCTGGTGATGGCCAGGTATTTGGGGGCAATGAAGGGCCAGCCGGGCGGATGGTGGATGATAGGAAAAACCCTGGCCGTGGCGGCACTGCCGGTCGGACTGGTCCTGGCGCAGCCGGACATGGGAACGACGCTGGTTTTTGGCCCCATTCTCCTGGTCATGTTGTGGGTGGGGGGTGCGCGCGGAAAATATTTAAGCCTTCTCATTGTCGCCGGAATGCTTCTCACGCCGGTCGGCTATCATCATCTCAAAGAGTACCAGCGGGCGCGCCTAATGGTATTTCTCAACCCAGACATGGATCCCCTGGGTGCCGGGTACAATATCATCCAGTCCAAAATTGCCATCGGGTCCGGAGGGTTCCTGGGCAAGGGGATTGGTATGGGAACGCAAAATCGGTTAAAATTCTTACCAGAAAGGCACACGGACTTTATTTTTTCGATCGTGGGGGAAGAGGCGGGGTGGTGGGGAGGGATGGCGGTACTCATCTTATTTTCTATCATGGTTACCTTTGCCATGCGGATTGCCCAGCGGGCGGCCGATATGCAAGCAAAATTGCTGGTGGTGGGGCTCACCACGATGCTTTTTTCGCATGTCTTCATTAACATTGGAGTCAGTCTGGGGGTGATGCCTGTCACCGGTCTGCCTCTGCCCTTCATCAGTTACGGAGGATCTTCGCTGGTGACCTGCATGGCCGCGGCGGCCCTCATCATCAACGTCGGCACCCGCCGGTTTCACTTTCATTGAACGATGTTCTGTAATCTGGATTCTTAAAAAGTCTTGAATATGGAAGGGAAATCAGATAGGGTGGTGCCACGCTATGGAAACACTTCTTGTCCTAACGATTTTGAGTATATGGGTTGCCGCCGGGAGCGGCGTACTGAGAGTTTTGGATTTGACACAGGGTTTTGTAGCACACGGGGTCCTGGGTGGATCCCAAAGTTTGCCTCAATGGCATAAAAAGGATTTTAATTCAGGGACGCATCATACTTTGTTTTCACTACCCGTTAACAAAAGTATCATGGCTCGTGCTTTGCATTCATCCCGGATAGGATTGCACCGAATCCTGTCCCGGCTGCCTGCTCCCGACGTGCTGAATTAGACTCCTTTTTATCCTTGGGGCCTGAATATAACGCAGGTCTAACAAAGGATAAAAGGATGATCAATTTCTTACCCAAAAAACAAAAGAATTCTCCGCAGCAATCCAGCCGGCAAAGCTCCAGCCAGGAAATCATTATCAACAGCGAAATGCTCGAAAAGAGGATTTCACACCTGGAGAAAGGTGTGTTGGAGGCCTTTTCCATCGAGCGAAGCAATGAAGCCCGCCTCGTCGGCAACATCTACAAAGGAAAGGTCATGAATGTCCTGCCGGGTATTCAGGCGGCCTTCGTTGACGTGGGATTG
>CAZGMX010000052.1:13945-15986 GCA_964526865.1 uncultured Actinomycetota bacterium
CGATGTCTCCGGAGATCCGACGCTTTCCCAACTGATGGAGGATGATGAGTTTCAAGACGTGAACGAAGAAATGCCTGCCACACCGCAAGCGGGGCATTTTTCCGGCCGGTATGGCACACCGAACCGCCAGTCCATTGACCAATTGCTGAAAGAGGGGCAAGAAATCATTGTGCAGGTCGTGAAGGAACCGATCAGCACAAAGGGGGTGAGACTCTCCACGCACATCAGTCTGCCGGGACGGTTTGTGGTCTTGATTCCCAACTCCAATCTGCGCGGCATCTCACGCAAGATCGAGGACAGGGAGGAAAGGCGCCGGTTGAAAGAGATCATTGCGCAGATGAGGATTCCAAACGGCGTGGGTGTCATTGTGCGCACCGTGGCCAAGGGAGAGTCGGTCAAGGACTTTGACCGGGACCTGCGCTATTTGATGCTTCTGTGGAAGCGCATTCAAAAGAGAATTCCCGTTGCTGGCGCGCCGGCCATAGTCCACGAAGAACTGGATCTTGCCTTGAAGACCATCCGGGACCATTTGACTGACGACATCGATCGTGTGGTGGTGGACAGCAAGGAAGAGTTCAAGAACATCCGGAAATTTGTTTCCCTGGCATGCCCTCGGATGCGCTCCAAAATCGAGTTGTATACGCACCGCCAGCCGGTTTTTGACAAGTATGGCATCGAAAAAGAGGTGGAAAAGATTTTCCGGCGCAAGGTGTGGCTCAAGTGCGGCGGATATCTGATCTTTGACCGGACGGAGGCGCTGTGTGCCATCGACGTGAATACGGGCCGCCACATGGGCAAGGACAATTTGGAGGACACGGTGCTCACCGCCAATCTGGAGGCCTGTGACGAGATCGCCCGCCAGCTCCGGCTTCGCAACATGGGGGGTATCATCATCATCGATTTCATCGACATGCAGTCTCGCCGCAATCAGCGCGAAGTCCTGCGCCGGCTTAAAGAGGCTCTCAGAAGGGACAAGGCCAAGACCAACATCCTGCCTATCTCGGATTTGGGGCTTGTGGAAATGACCCGCCAGCGCACCAAGGAAACGACCAGCGATCTGTTGTACCAGGATTGTCCCTCCTGCCGCGGCAACGGCATGGTCAAATCACCGCTGTCGATCAGCATCGAAATCCAGCGTACGCTGGGCCGTGTCTTGTCGGAAGGAATTTACAAGGAAATCCGGGTCCAGATGAATCCGTTGGTCTTTCAACAAGTCAATGACGTGGATAGCCACATCATCCGCCAGATCGAAAAGAAATACCGCGCCATTGTGCGTCTGGAAAAGGATGAAAAATTCCACCCCGAAGAAGTAAAATATATCTCTGCCAAGACGGGAGATTTTATCAGGCCGTAACTCCGTTTTGGAGCAGTTGGTGGGGGAATCTATCTCGGGGTTCCACCCAATTGTGGCTGGCAGAAGTTGTAAATTCTGTTCTGAACAGATGTTGCAAGTACATCCGGTATTATTTTTACTTCCTGCATTTTGGTATGCTTGTTGCGTTCTTTTCCCCGCAGAATAGACATAATCGTTCCGATAAAGGTGTCCCCGGACAATTATCCGGGGCGCAAAGCCCGAAAAGCTTATCAACGCACAGTGTAAAGCCGAAACCGGGTTGCCGAAGAACAAAAAGGCAACCCGGTTTTTTTTATTCTTTTTTCGTTAGGTTTTCGAGCTTGCAAAAAAAGAACATTCTAAGAACCGTCATCTGTTTCAGCGTCTTTTCGCTTGGCTTGTCCTTTGCGCCTGCGGGTGCTTGGGCCGCAAACCCGGATCCACAGAATGCCTTGAATTTTCCCCACGAGCCCGGGGAGGTTGCGGTCCGCTTCAAAGGCAATGTGAATGATATAAAAATCCAGAATTTCTACCAAAAGCGCCAGATGATCGCGCTGAAAAATCTGGGGTTGCACTCGTATCATTTCTCTTTTCCTTTCGACGTTCCGATCACTCAGGCCATGAAAGAGTTGAACAGTCAGGGCGGTGTGGCCTATGCGGAACCGAATTATCTCTATCACACCGCCGCGATTCCGGATGACATTGAAT
>CAZGMX010000053.1:0-15920 GCA_964526865.1 uncultured Actinomycetota bacterium
CAAGCAGACGATGATCAACGATGCGGCGGAGGCCAAAAAGGCAGTTGAAAACATGACAACTTACCTGACCAGCCAGGGAACGGCACTGATCAACTGCGCCGTGTTTTCTCTGGGCGCGTTGCTGGCCTACAAGGCCGGCACGCTCAAGCCTGAGGCGCCGGTGAGCGCTGCGGCGGCAGAGGAATCTGTCCTGCCGGCAGGGGCGGAAGCGGTCGTTCCGGGCGCCGCGCAGACGGCCGAGCAGTCGTTTGTCGAGGGAATGCCCGCGACACAACCCCTGGCGCGCAGAGGGGAGCCTGATCTGGGAATTCTGCCGGTGCTGGAAGGGGAAGTCGGAATTCAGGGAGTAATGCAGACCCCCGATCAGGCGCTGGATCAGGGCATGCCCCAACAGTCGGCCCTTTTGAGCCGCATGCTGGCAGGCAAGACGCCGGAGGAAACAAAGGCGCTTGCCGAGGACTTTGAGAGTTTTGTTGCGGAGACCATTCTGTCCGATATCCTGGGCGGCGTCTTAAAACTGGAAGTAGGAAATCAGCAGAAACAGGGCGCGCTTCAAACATCCGCATGGACGATTGCCAATATGGCCAAAAGAGCTGGCGTGGACATGAAGGTTGTCCAAATGGATTTTTCAGATTTGACTGCGATGAAAGACCCCTTTATCGCGCACGTCGGCGGCAACCACTACGTCATGTCGCAGGTGATGACCAGGCCCGATGGGACCCAGTTTGTGAAAGTGACGGATGGGGGAAAAGTCGATGATCGCGAGCTCCTGGAATTTCAGGCCATGTGGGGCACAGGCGCCAATGGAACGGGTGTGATATTGACCGATGAACAGCTTCCACCCGGCGCGGTTGTCCAGCCGGAAGAACCCGCGCTTGCCGAAGCCGGAGAAGTGTCCCTGACCACGGAACCGGCCCAGCCGGAAACGCCCTCGCTTGCCGAAGCCGAAGAGGCGTCCCCGACCGTGAAACCAGAAGCGTCTCTGGTCGCCGAGCCGGGCAAGCCGGTAGTTCTGTCCGCCGAAAATGCCAAAGAAATTCTAGGGGCTGGGTTGGGCAGTTTTGACCCAAATTGTCCGCCGACAGCGGTCTTGCCGCCCGGTGTTACCTGGCGGTGGTGTGCTACTCTCCCTCCGGCTATTGCCTGTTTTCCTGATCACTGGGCAGCTTTTTGTTCTGACGGCAGATTTTTTGAGTCCATTGTTGAACAAGAAATGGGATACACATATGACTCGAGGGCGGATAGATATGTGCCTCACGAATACCTTCCTATGCCGGGCAGTGCGAATCCTCCGCCCGCCACAGGTCCAACAGAGTGCCACATTCCAGAGGGAGAGTGGCGCTGGGAATCGGCTCTCGGATTTTGGAGAGAGTATCACAATGGGCAGGCATTGACGTATAGATTGATAAACAGTCTGGGATACGCAATGAATCCCATCTGTCAAAAGTACAGACCCTACAGTTATACGAACGGGTGGCTGCCCTTCACATATCGTTCCGCTTCCAACCCGAACAGGGAGATCACTGAATATTATGATGCCGATGGCCGGGTGACCAGACAAGTGAGTACCTGGGTGATTGCCGCAGGCCCATACACGCTCCGCGCAAGCGGGGATCACGCGACGGAAACCGTTGTGAATACGATTTGTGCGAGGGTGAGGGACAAGTCGGGTGTGGAACTGGAAAACGAGTTTGACAATATTCTTATGAACATTATTCCCTCTGTCTGGGTCTGTGGCGGGTCGGGAACAAGTATTGAGATCACGGGGTCTTCTGCGGGATCTCCCATGTACAGGCTGATCAAAGATAACACAGGTAGCAATTACTACCAGGTTTTCTCGGATAACAGTCCAACCAAGTGGAAACAAAAAGAAGTGCGGATATTTCAAAGCAGCGTGGAACCTAGCAATAGCTCCAAGTCGGTGACGGAATATGACCGAACCGGGAGGGAAGTCTTTTGGGCCATGGCATCGCCCCGGACGTATGCCACACGGATGTTTGATTATATTAAGAGTCAGACGGATGGAAAGACTGGCAGGGAACTGGAACTCGCGATGGATGACTTGATCGTGAACAGTACGGGAGCCCAGTTGCAAGGGGATGTGAGGGCAAAAATCACCCAAGGGAATAAAGAATATCTGTTTTGCACCCAGGACAACACATTTGCAACTCCCTATAGGCTCCTGTCCTCCCGCGAAAAAAATAACAGTGGCAGTACACTCAATATTAGAGAGGTCAGTTACACGGGAAATCAAAAGGAGTTTAGAGTCTATTCCAATGGAATCAACCGGTATCTTCGCGGGCCCGCCAGCATTCTGTCTAACAATATGATCGACAGTTTTTCTTCTATCCCATGGAACAATACGTCGGATTGCGGGGCAGTTCTGGAGCAATCTTTGATGGACAACAGAATCCCCGCGGGCTTGAGCGGTGAGATATATGGCGGTCAGGGATACAGCTTTGATGTCACCGCGCAAAGGAAACACTATGTGGTGGGTGTGCAATGGCAGAATGTTACGAGTTCCAAGATCAAAGAGGTGATGATTACGGCTGCGCAAAAGGAGGTGCATGAATATCGCTTTGCAACGGATTCTAATTATCCCCAACCCCGCGTATTAGAGGGCGGTATTACATTGACGGAGAGAGTAAGGACATACCCGCTAGGTGGTTCCTCCACACAGGTTGATGAGTGGCGTTGGGCCATGCCGGGGGGAGAGACAGTTGCCGACCGGAATGGTGTCGTCAGTATCACGAAAAACGCGAACGAACTGGCGTTGTACCGGGGAGATGGCGGTGTCGTTAATGATGTCTTCAGCGACAACAACGCCGTTTTTGGATCGTTGGATCCTCGAAACTTTGATTTTGCACACCTGCCCTTTGATCCTGCCTTTCTTGATGGTCCCCCCAATGTATATCATCGATTGCTTACGGCCCTGAATTCCAGTTCCACCGGAATTTCCGCTCTGCTCGCAGCCAGGAATGGCGTTGTGAACAACGGCGGTTATTATTCTGGTGGTTCCGCCGTAGATGGTTTTGCATCGGATATGATTGATGTGTACAACCGTTTAGCCGGCATGGAGACGGCATTGCATAGCTACGATATACCAAATAATAATGTGCCAAATCTTATATCACAGATCCGCAGTCTCAAGGCGGCCTATCCCACAATCACCGACACAGTGATACAAAATGCCGTGAATCAAATATGCCTTGCGTCAGAGTTTGTGGGCCCGTCGTTTGGCTTCAATGACGAGACCAGAATGCTGGCGGCAAATTATACCATGGGGTACACGCTGAGTGACGATGGGTCATTTACTGCAAATGCCACGTTGTTTTCCGATGCCGCCAAACAGCGGCCTCTTGGCACGGCGGTGTTGACGTACGACACAAACCAAAGGCTGGTGGAATCCAACACGATTCAAAAAATGGGGGGGGCAGATGTACGGACATTTAAAATCATAAACCCGGACACCAACCAGCCCATCGTGGACATACACGGACCCGATGGTGCGATCAATGCTATAGCGTTACTGATAAGAGGGATTGCGGTCGGTTCTCCCATTGGTATGGAAACCGCATTGCTGGATGCATTGAAAGGCCTGGGGGCAGGAGCGCAGGGAGTAAGCGGAACCATCTATAATGGAACGACCCGGTATGAATACAGCATTGATGCAACTGCCAAAAGACAATGTGATGTTTTTGAAAACAATGTGAGACAAAGACAAGTTGTTTATTCTGGAAGTTCCCCCAGTCTGCAGAAGACATATACAGAATTCGCAAACAACAATCCGCTTTTTATGGTCCGTGGAGCAGAAAGTGCTGTGGACTCGGTCGTGGAAAGCATCAGAAATACGGCGGGTGCCAGCGGCGACATGGAGGCCGTTTTGCGAACTGCCTTAAAACCAGGTGCACAGCCGGCAATACCAGCAGGGGTGACGGGTGATATCTATAGCGGGACTATCCGGTGCTCATTCAACGTCGTGTCGGGGACGCGCAAGAGTTACGATGTCTATCAGATTGGGACGCCTCCGGCTGGGGATGTACTGCAAAGGAAAGTGGTTGTGGATTACGAAACCGGCGGACGGGAGACATACAGTGAATTTGCGCCGGCCAATGCACCTGTTTTCAGTTTGCAGGGGCCCGAAACCGATGTGGAAGGAATCATTACAGCCATGCGCAATGTGGCAGGCAGTTCGAACGCTACGGTGGAAAGCGTATTGCGAAATGCCATAAAACCTGGGGCACAGCCGGCCATCCCGGCCGGTGTGACGGGAAACGTGTATGCAGGGACATTGCGTTATGAATTTAGTTCGGATGACGCGGCGACCAGAAGCTACGATGTCTATCAAAGGGGCACCGGCGGGGCGGCGGATGTGAAACAGCGCCGGATGGAAATCACGTGGGATAACGGGCAGGAGACGTTCAACGTATTCAATGCAGCAAACGAACAGAGGTTGAGCGTTCGGGGTGGTGAGGCCTCAGTGGAATCAATAGCGGAGTCCATAAGGGGAGCCGTAGAGAACGCGGAAGATGCAGAAGATGTAAAAGTTGCGATGACGACGGCGTTGCAGCTGGATGCGGCTCCCTTGGTGCCGGCAGGTGTAGCAATCGACATTATTCGCGGAACAGTGCGCCATGTGTTTGAAGTGCTTCAGCGAGGTGAGGGCAGTGAGAGAATCATTAGCGTGAGTGGTCCCGACAATGAGGTAAATGCAGTTTTGGATAGCATGAGAAGCATGGTGAACAGTGGTTCCGAGATTGAGACTGGAGTGAGATACGCGTTGAAGCAGACGGAGGTTCCCGTGATCCCTGTGGGCATATCGGGAAATATTATAAGCGGTACTACCTATTGCGCGTTTCATGTGGAGTCAGAGACACGTAAGAGTTATGACGTCTATCAGGTTGGGACGTCTCCCGTTCTGCAAAGGAAAGTGGTTGTGGATTACGAGGCTGGTGGACGAGAAACATATAGTGAATTTACGCCGGCCAACGCGCCTTTGTTTAATATTCAAGGGGCCGAAGCCGATGTGGAAGGAGTCATTACAGCCATGCGCACTGTGGCGGGAAGTTCCAGCGCCACGGTGGAAAACGTATTGCGAAACGCCATAAAACCAGGGGCACAGCCGGCCATCCCGGTCGGTGTGACGGGCAACGTGTATGCAGGGACATTGCGTTATGCTTTTAGCGCGGATGGTGCGACGACCAGAATCTATGATGTGTATCAAAGGGGCACTGGCGGGGCAGCGGATGTGAAACAGCGCCGGATGGAAATCACGTGGGATGCGGGCCAAGAGACGTTCAACGAATTTGATGCATCCACGATTCCTGTACAGCGTCTGAGCGTTCGGGGCAGTGCGGGCGATGTGGAACAAGTGGCAGAACAGATAAGACAGGCATTGGAGAATACAGTCGAGGCCGGCGTTGAAACAGTGATGTCAACGGTATTGCGGCCGGATGCAACGCCCGTGGTTCCGGCAGGTGTAGCAATAGACGTTATTCGCGGAACGGTACGCCACGCGTTTGAAGTGCTCCAGCGGCAGACAGGTAATGACCAGATTGTTGGCGTGTACGGTTCTCCATCAGACGTAGAGGTGGTGATGAGCAGAATCAAAACATTGGCGACAACCTCTCCAAATATAGAGAATGCCCTGGCCGATGCACTGATTCCTGGGGGTGCGGCCGTCATTACGGCGGCAGTGGGAGGATGCGTCTATGGCTCCGGGAAGCAATACACCTTTACGGCGGGGGCGGCCGGCACAGAACCTGCCTATACGGTTTGGCAAAACGCTGCCAGGGAAAGAGACGTTGTCTATAAATCTACTCAGGCGGGCTGCCAAAAAGAAGTGACGGAGTTCTTGTTTGACGCGCCTCCGCCCCAAAAGGTGCTGGACAGCGGCGCCACGCTTGCTAAACGGACGCGTGTTTCTCCCGTGTCGGGCGGCCAGGTTCAGCCGGTTCAAACAGATGAATGGCAGTGGGAAATTCGCACCGTGGATAATCAGCCGATCACCTTTGTGGATCGCAACGAGCGGGATGCGGCGAGCGGAGGGATTGTCCGATCCAGCGGCTACCCCAGGGTCGTGGGCGCGAGCAATGTGTTTGTGTGTTATGTGGGGGATCAGGATCCCCAGGTGCAGGACTTTGGAAATGATCACGGCATCACGAGCGGCCGCTATCATCCCGACAATTTGCGCATCATCAGCATCGACCGGAAGCCGATTTTGGAGTCCAGCGGCATCTACAGTGCGCTTGCAGTCCATTGTGGTGTTACGCCCGATCAAGACCAGACCAAACCGTTCTATGGTGAAGGTCAGGCCATTGACAATCTCTTCAGCGCCCTGCGGGTGGTGAAAGACCTCGCGGCCGTAAAAGCGCCAGACGGCAGTCCCGACACGTTGAAAGTGACGGCGTTTGTCCACACGTTGCAAAACACCTATGGCGCAGGGGCGGAGCCGATCAAAAATTTCCTGGAGACAGCATTTAGCGAAGGGGGTAAAACTGCCGCCTATGATACGGCGAAAAAAATGCTGACGATATCAGATGCAACCCCGGCGATGATATTCCGCATGGGGATAGACAGCGGCGATTATGTGCGGCAGCAACGGGTGGGTGGGAATCTCCACTGGGTTCTTAGAATTACGCCGCGGGGCGGCTTACCCGTGTGCCATGATGTCAGCGCGTTGGCGGCGGACATTGCGACAAATGAGGCCGGTTTCAACAGTGCCTATGGGATCGCACGGAGTTATTTGGCGCTGCCATCCGGCGAAGCCGCGGCCTTTGTGAGCGCCGTCGTGCCGGCAGACCTGTCAGGCCAGACATGGCAGGAAATTACCGCGGTGGAGACGGCGTATCGGAATGCAGTACAGGGCATAAAACAGAGACTGGATGGAAATGCCGCGGTGAATGGCAGTGTCGCGTTTGTCGATGCCAGAAGGAATGCCTTTGAATCAAACAATAATGCGTACAATGCCATTCGCGATTTTCAGACGGAGGAGGGAATGGATTTAAAAGAACTAATCGCAGGTCCGGCGGGTCCGTTGGGAGAAATTGCTCAACGTGTTGTGGCGCCAGACAATCCCTTGTATGCGGACATGACAAGGCCCGCGGCAGAGAGGCTTCAAGATGAGGCCGCCGCGCTGGTCAATGACTGTCTGCTGGCGCAGCTGCAGAGGATTGTGGAGCGAAAGACAGCGCTTTACAACGAGAGGATCGATGCGGAAATAACCGGTTTGGCGGCTGACAAACCCAATGCGATGGCGGCCATCGATTCCAATGACCTAAAAAACGCCGTTCGAGATGCCCTCCAATTGAATGCCTCGGCCGATTGTGAGATATCCCAAGTCGATATGGGCAACCGTCCCCGCCGGCTGGGCGATTTTTTCAGCGCGTTCAGACCGCCGGGGTCCTGGGATGACACACTGTCTTTCCTGCCTGGGCCGGATGAAGCCGTGAACCGGTTTAGAACGGTGATCCAAGGTGTGGCCGGAATATTGGAAGGAATCCAGTCGGGCTCAGCCAACGCGGGAACTCAGACACTGGCTGCAATCGACGGAGTCCTTCGTCCCCCCTATGAGGCGGCGGGCAGCACGGATTATGAACATTCACCATTGAGGGCACAGGCAACTGCCGCGATTCTTCAAGAGATCAACAGGCAGGTGGCGCTTGCATCCATGACAAATACCAATGGTCTTATTGCCGCGGCGAATAATATTTTGGATTTGGGCGGCGAAACGCCATCCGTCATTGTTGCCTTGGATAAGGCTCGTGCGAATGCGCCAGAATTGCTGCCTCTTGCCGCGCGCGCGGATGCCCTGAGGGAAATAGCCGATCTGTATGATCGAGTCGGCTCTGAAATCGTTGCGGACGATGTCCGCGCATTTGTTTTGATTATCAAAGAGGATGAGGCAATCCAAGCGGCCAGCCATGGGGATCGCGTGACACCGGAATTACGAAACGCCCTTGTCGCGCATCTAGGCGAGGCGCTTGCTGACGAGCCGGTTTCCACCGCCCAGAGGGACAATGAGGTTTTGGATGAAAAAATCGCGCGTTTTCAGGCCAGGCTTGCGGTTGTGAATACCGCCATCGACAATCTCTCCGAGGTGGATGCCCGGACATGGAATGATTTGTATGAGACTTTGCAGGGGCTCAATTGTCCATTGGAAGAGGCCCAGGCGGCCATGGAATCCATGCTCTCCGACAACGATGTCGTTACGGCTTTGATTGAGCGCGAGTCTCAGAAGATATTGCAGACGTGCGAAAGGACTGCTCTCGGAAGAATCCTGGTGGAAAGAAACTTGGACGACGGCGAGGTCAGCAGATTCCAATATGAGGGCGATACCGACAGGATCGCGAAGGTGGATCGGGATGACCCCATTACGGCGACACACACAACGGAGTTTTGGGACGCGGCAGGACCGGATTATTCCATTGAAACGGGGGGAGTCATCAGCGACGAAACAGATGCCACATACAACGTGCATGTCAGGGCATTTATTATCCCGGAGGGCAGTGACACGCCTGTTGCGGATGTGCAGTTGATTTATGGGAAGACCAATGGAGTGGACAATGTGCCGCAATTACTAAAGCGCGATGGTACCGGGGCGAATGTGGATTTGCTTTCGGAACCGCTGCACCTGATGCAAGGGCGCCGGCAAAAGATGCGGGATGCGACCCAATTTATGAATGACAACGCCTTCAGCGGCCCGATCATTGCAGATCTGGACTTGGGCGACCTGTCAAGCATGGCGGAATTGGAAAAACGCCGGGTGGATTATCTGATGGAGACAGAAAATACTGTGGCAGGCTTGTTTGATGCCATCACGGACAACGATCCCTGGAATGCCGCTGAGGCCGACAAGACATTTGCATACATCAATTACCTCTCCGGCAAGGCATCCGATACGCTTCCAGGTGTTGCCGGCCAATTGGGCTTGGTTAAAAATATGCTGAGTAGAGGGTATGATTATGAAGAGGATCTCCTGGGCAATCTTCAGGAGGCATACAATAACGCGCAGGAGAAAATCCGCGCGCAATACGGGGATCTCGTGAACACGATCTCTGTCGTATATCAAAATCAAGTGGATGACACTTGGGACGCCACTGGCACAGAAGTCTTGAATGCATCGACGGCATCGGGTTTGACGCCGGCCGTGAAAGCGCTCTTTGAAGCCCAAATGCCGGATTCTTACCCGCCGACAGAGACATTGGCTCCTGCCAGTGCGCCGGATGAATTGACAGAATCTCAATATATTAAGGGGGGGGAAGTTGTCCGCGGCCCGCCGCTGGAGGAAGAAACCCCTGCTGAAGAAGAGATTTCCACGGAACCTCGCAGAATTGAAATCACTCCCACCGAGAGCATTCTCATCCACCAGCGCATCGCGCAGACAACCAAGACAGCCCTGGAAAAATCTTTTCTGGACGATCCGCAGTCGATCGGAGCGGGTATCGATATGGTCATTGCCGGGATATACAAAGAGTACGCGCTGACCGTTACGCCGCCTCCCGCTATTTCAGAATCGGAACGAGATTTGTCTTTGCTGCAGTCGGTTTTTGAGATTTATCCCGATTACAACCCAAACATTCCGCAAATCGTGGTGGCGGCATTGGAGGAATATCTTGTCCCTCAAGCAATGAAGACTGGGGGCCAGGTCGATATTCTCCAGCGGCGGGCAATACAATACACCGGCCCGGCCCAAAAGCCAAGCATCCCCGGTGTTTCTTATTCCGCTCAAAAACCGGAGGAAGGCGCCGTATGGAGCAATTCCCGCCAGGGTTGGGTTCTGCCGAATACCCCGCTGTGGTATCTGGATGGGTACGGAACTGCTGCCACGAGCGTGGATCAATTGCAGGTCAAAGTATTAAAGGACCAAATACAGAGGGGATTGCTGGCATATCAGACCGGTGGTGAGTTGACGCTGGATGCATTGGAGGCGATGAAAGTACCCATCCAATACTGGCATTCGGGAGCAGGGCTGACCGCAGAGCAAATGACGGCAAAGGGCTATACGCCGGTGAAATGTCCCGATGGAACCACGTGGTATGTCCAGACGGATCAACTGGATCCGCGGCCGGTGCAAGAAATGTCCCGCGAGAAGTTTATCAATGCCAATGCTGCCATAGCGAATCAACTCAACGTGCTTCAAGAGATATGCAAGATTGCCGGATATTATAATTTTGGCCTGATTACAAATGAATACAACGCAGAGAATGACAGGCTTAATTCGGAGAAGACTACTCTCAAAACACAGTATAAGGCCTCGATGGATAAGTATGCCCAAGAGCTGTGGGATGTTTATAAGCGCTCATTGCCGTCCGCGCCAGTTGTTCCCCCCGTTGGTTCCGGTCCGGCGCTTACGAACAGCCAGCACGGTGCGCTGAATGAGGCCATACAGGAGCGCAAGGGCCTGCTTTCGCAGATTCGATACAGGGTTGCCGATGGGTGGAACGCAGATGGTTACGCGGTGATCCAGAGTGAGGTCGCAGCGGAAGAACAGAGGTTGAATGTTGAATTGAATACACTTTATAACCACTATTGGAATGTTGGGTTCGTTCAGGAAACACCTTCCTTTGCATTGCCCTCCAGTTCTCATCCTATCCCGCCCCAGTCACAGACCGTGGATTTATTCGAACAGAGCAAGGCCGATTATGAGCGCTTTCAGACTGCACGGCGGATATATCAGGCGGGGGGAGGTCTGACATGGGAAGCGGTTTGTGGAATGGACATTGCCGTGATACCGGCAGACAGTTTCTCCGGAATGTCGCCGGAGGAAATCACAGCCCGTGGATATACGGCGGTGCTGGCTCCTAATAGCCGCTATTGGTATGTATCTCTGGATAAGCAGCTGCGGCCGCCCGTTACAGGACAGGAATACTCGGCTCAGAAAGCTGTGATTGATGAACAACAAAATCAGATTGCTGCGGTTTCCCTATGGGCGGTTACATCCGACGCCGTTATGTCGTTATATCAATCGTTGGAGCAGCGGCGGAACAATAGTTATGAAAGTCTCGCTGCCCAGTATCAGGCATCAAAAGATGAAATGACCCGGAAGCTATGGGAATTGTACAAACAGCCTCTGCCGCAATATGAAGAAAACGCCGCGCCGCGCGGTGTCAAAGTTGTTTTATACACAAAAGACAGCGGCAACGATCCCAAGTGGTGGCTGCATCGGGATCCCTTGTTCAAGCAAGACACGCCGCCGACCTCTTCCAAAGACTGGGAGTGGGACTGTGACCTCGGTTTGTGGAGAAACAAGGAGGTTGAAAGGCGGGGCTGGAAATATTATGGCGCAGGGGATCAAACACCTGTCCCTCCCGGCGATCTCGTTTCGGATATCACGCTTATACCGCAGGAAGTCCTGGCCCTGGATCCAAAGGCGTTTGAGGAAGGGACCTATCAGTATTGTCCATTGACGCGTGAAATCGTTACCGCGGACGGGTGGAGATTGTCGGTCAAATCCGCGAGGGAGGCACTGCAAGATGCGTATGAAGAAAATCAGGGACTCAGGGCCTCGCGTTATATGGCGGAGATCCTGGCATCCAAGCCGGAGGAAGGAAATTGGAGGTGGAATGGCGCCAGTTGGGTGGATGAGACAGGCAAGCACAAGTTTTGCTCATGGACGGATGGGGAGGGAAATACGTACAACAACGCTCAGAAATATTTGGGGCCTGATGGAGCGGTTTGGTATTCGGCTATCGTCGGCGACGGTGTCCTTGTGGGATTCTTCAGTGAGCAGGGCGCCTGGATGGAGCCTCAACGGGTGACGTCGTTGGTGCAAGTCTATTCGCCGGCTCAGTTGACGGAGCCGCAGACCGGCGTGCAAAGAACGGAGATTGAAGCCAAAGCGGATTATCAGTTGTGCCAGTTGGCACGGCGGACATATCAGCTCAAGGGGAATGTGACAGAAAATGCTATCCGGGGGATGAGAATTCCGGTGATGAGCCCAGACCAATTTGGAGGGCTGAGCGAGGAACAGATCTTAGCAAGCGGTTACGCCGCTATAGGGCACTCGTATGACGGATACGCGTATCATGCAACTGGATATTATTTGAAATCATCGCTCGATGCACAGGTGGCTCCCCAAGAATGGGGCTATTGGGACTGGAAAGCCGAGCACGACCGGGTGCAGGAGGATTATTATGCGTTGTGCCGTGTGTCTGAGCTAACAGCGGACGAATGGATGGCTCGTGTCAGGGTGCTTGAAAGCAGAGGGGAAGCAAATGATTTGCGATTTAATAATTCCACAAATGCCTACGCGGATAGAAAACTTCAACTGATAAATCAGCCAATTCCAGAGCCTCCCCAACCGCCGGCAGAAAGCCAGGCCGCGCCCGTGATGCCGGCCCCGGCCAAAAGTACTGCACGATTTCAAGAGGCCAGAATGGATGATGAGGCCATGTATTTATCCTACAGAGGGTATAGTGCGCCTCCAGACCTGGAAGGCCGCGTTTCGGATTGGACG
Organism: uncultured Actinomycetota bacterium; assembly: GCA_964526865.1. Lineage (GTDB taxonomy): Bacteria > Auribacterota > Ancaeobacteria > Ancaeobacterales > CAZGMX01 > CAZGMX01. The sequence continues at coordinate 12,458 of CAZGMX010000053.1, forward strand.
GACAGGATGATTGTTAAACCCGAAACAAACGACGTTATCCGGCCTTCCATCAATCTTAGGAAAGGGACAATAACTTTTGACGATCCTTCTACGGAACGCGCGATCTACCAGGGAAATCTCAAAACCGGCGATTACGCGGTTTCCCGCACGGCCGCGGCTCTGAATATGAGAATGTATGACACCGTCAATCTGTATGACGACCAGGGTAACAATATCGGACGGGAATTTGTTTATCCCGTCACATTGGCCGATGGCAGGGGCGGTACGGTGAAAGACAAGTGGGAATGGGATGCGGCCAGCAGTCAATGGTCGCCGGTCAAAGGCTACCCCAAGGCTTATGATCTGCAGAACAAGGAGCAGTTGGTTGCGTGCCACTGGCGAAATCCTGAGAGCCAGATCCTCGATATTTCTTTCATGAAATTCTGTGATTTTCCGCTGGAGTCCCTGGGGACGCGAGAGGCACCCGATACTGTCAATATCCGGCTGCTTCTCAGATTGGATAATGGTGCCGACCTTACAGCCAAGAAAAATGCCATCGAGTCCTGGTTTAGCGGTACGGAACCTGGGACAGAGGCTGTCTATGACGCCGCGCACAATGTCCTGGCCATTTCATCCGAATCAGGGCGCCTGCTCTTTGATATCGGGACCGGAAGTGTCAATCTGGACATTTCTTCTCTGAGTCCTGAAACAATCGGCGCATTGACGCAGGAGCAGATCGCGAATGTGCTGGCGGCGACATTCAGTCAGTTGAGTCCGGAACAATTGGAGAGTCTGCGCGGCGAGCAAATCGGCTGGTTGACGGGCGGGCAGATTGGCGCTTTAACGCCCTCACAGTTGGCGGTCTTGACGATGGAGCAATTGGGGGCTTTTAGCGCAAACCAGGTGCGCGGGCTGACGCCGGAGCAAAAGGCCATGTTGAGTGAGGAACAACTGGCGGTCCTGCGCGACATTTTGGGATCGGGGATCGGCGCCATGAGTTTGACTGAGATTGCGGGCCTGGATCAGACTACAATTGCCACCGTAAAGGCCTGGGAATTGCGGGCCCTGCGCGCCGATCAATTGCAGGCGTTGACGGCTCAGCAGATCGGCTGGCTGACTGCGGCTCAGAAATCCTTGCTGACGTCTCTTCAACAGGTCCTCTTGGACAGAATCGCGTCTCCTGCAGACAACATGCCTGCGACAACGCCGGCGGAAATTCTGGCCAAAGAATATCAACAAGCGAGGGAAGCGTGTGCCCTCGTCTATGCAAATGAGAATCAGGAGTTGTTTGATTCCATTTATCAAACGCTGAAACCGGCGGAACCATATGGAATTCATATTTGGGAATTGCTTACGACTGATTCCATCCAAAAGAATCGCTATGCAACGGATTACGAACCATACAATCTGACAGGACGGTTGACGCTGGAAGCCGTGCAGGCGATGGGGATACCCACGGTTGCGGCAAATAACTTTACGGGTAAAACGCCGCAGGAGATTCAGCAGATGGGGATCACGATTGTCGATCGTCCCGGCAATGTGCCGCTGTATGTGGAGACGGCCGCAGTTCCTCCCCGGAAAGGAACGATGCGGGCGGCGCAAAGGGCGGTTGTGGGACTGCTGGCCGTCGAGATCGAAGCCAGAACTGTCACCGATCGGTTCGATGACACATTTCAAACGTATCATGACAATTTGGCTCTGACCGCGGAGACACCGGCTAAACAGGCTGATTTTGCGAATTCTATCGCAGGGGCAAGTGTGAGCCAGTTGGCGGTTCTTCGGACGTCGAGCAAAATTTTGGATGATAGCGCCGATTGGGAGGCGATCGGTAATTTGAGGATGAATTTGGCATACAAGAAAGGTTCTTTGAACGCGCCTCTCGCCAGGGCTCAGGCGGACTTGGCGGCTGTGCCGGAGACGGAGGCTGGGAAGGCGGCGCTTGCGGCCGCGGTCAATCAGGCTGGTGGACTTATAACGGACATGCAGGCCAAATATGCTCAGACGACGCAGGGAATTATCGATATCGTTACCAATAATGCCACAGTGGACCAATTGATTGGCGACCGGTTGATTGTGCTGGGTACGGATGCCAGGGACCGGTTTGAGGCGGATCTTGCTGTCCAGGAAAATGCCCTGGCCCTGGTCGCTGAGACACCTGCCAGGCAAAGCATATTTGCGGCAAGCCTGCAGAATATGTCGTTCGCAGAGCTGTGGGATCTGCGGACATCCGGTGTGGTCGCCCAGGATCATCCGGCCCGCAGCGCGCTGGGGAATCTCAAGACGGATTTGTCAGCGAAGAAGACGGCACTGGATGCGCAGGCAGTCAGTACGGCGGAATCTGCCGGTCGTTTGCCGGACGGTCGTCAGGATTCTTCAGCCAGCACTTCTTTCACTCCGGATCAAATTCTTCAGTTGGAGCAACTTGTTCAATGCCGGATAGATTTGGAAACACAAGTTGCTACTTCCGGAACACTGGCCGGTGAAATTCAGGACAAGGTTGAACTGATAGAGGCAGTGGAACGCGACATCGAGACAAACAACACGCAGGTGGAGACATTGGTTGATGCGCAATTGAGGCAAGTTGTTGTTGCTCAGGTGGAAGATCTGGACATTAGCGCGGCAGACGGAATAGACCCGGCGGCGTTGGAAGCGAGTGCGGATTTGTCTGCGATCGGACAGATGACGGATGTGGGAGACATTCTGGCGTTGGGGCCGATAGACATTGTGGCCGCGCAGACGACGATCGGAAATTTGATTACTGCGATCGACGATCAGGCAAGGGACTCGAAGGCGCTGGTCCCGACGGATGATCCGCGGTATAACGACTTTGTGGCGGCGGTGGACGCGGCAGTTGTGGCAAAGAAGGCTGGCTTGTTGGAGAAGCAAGAGCAGTTGGGGGCGGTGAGCGCCGCAATAGCGGCATACAACGACGGATTGCCAGCTGTAGTTGCCGCTAGACTGGATACACTCATCGTCGGGCCGGTGAGAGATATGATTTTAACTGATGCGAGCAACATCAATCTGGCGGATATTGAAAATAGTCTGGGGGAACTGAATGCAGCGACGGCTGTGGCGGAGATAGTTGCCGGGGCGGCGACACCGTCGGATGGCATCCAACAGATCTGCGCGCTGGGGCCGAAGGACAGGACAGCGCTTGTTACAGCGCAAGGGACATTAACAAGAGTGAATGGTGAGATCGACGATCAGGTAACAGCGGCGGAAGAACTGATCGATGCGATGCCGGATGGTGAGCTGAAGACCCAATATACAGCGGCCGTGTCGGAAGCAGCAGCGGCCCAGAGGCTAGTTCTGACCAACAAAGAACAAGAACTGAGTGGTCTGCCAGGCAGGATTGATGCGTACGACGCGGCATTGCCGACAGCGGTGCAGGCGAAATTGACGGAGATGATCGTTGCGCCGGTATCGACGATGAGTCTTGGAGCCGTGAGCGCTATCAGTCTAGCGGATATTGAAGGGAGCATAG
>CAZGMX010000054.1:0-15818 GCA_964526865.1 uncultured Actinomycetota bacterium
TTCCTGCGCGCCTGTACGGTGCTGATAGCGGTTTTTATTTCCGCCAACTGCATCACCTGCCCTGGCGCCGTGTCCAGCATCAGACGGTGCGTCCAATTCCCCGCTTCATTCCTGATGGTGGCCAGCCGTTCTTGAAGCACCGCCTCTTGCGCCTGTCTGTCCGATTCAAATTGGATTTGCAGTGCTTCCAGCTGTACCAGGGCGGCGGAGACCTGCCGCAGCTCTTCCAACTGCAGTTTTTCTTCGGGAGTCAGCTCGCTGACCGGCTTGGCCAGAAGCGGTTCCAAGACCACCTTGCGGGCACGGGAATTGGCGATCGCCGCCTCTATTTCCTCCTGCCTGTTTCCAATCTGTGTCAGCTGATTTGTCAGCCCGGCAATGGCGTCCTGGATATACACATCCACACCCTGCGCAGCGCCGTTCATTTGATCCCGGATTTCTGTCTCCAGCAACAGTTGCTGTTTTAGCAGATTGTCCACTTCCTGCGGCGTCTTTGCCTGCGATATCTTTCCGCGCAGTTCATCCAATTGTTTCTGTTTCTCGTCCAACTGGGCGTTCTTGGTTTTTACCAGATTCAACAATCCATCCGTCCTACGTTCCACCTCGCCTTCGATCAGCGGAATCGCGCGGTCGGCTAATGTCCTGGAACTCTCCAGCGTTCCCTGCAGTCTTAGATGAATGTCCGCGATCCCCAAACGGCCGAGTTCATCGGTTCTCTGCTCGCGCACAACCAGCGCCAATATCTGGGGAATTGTCATGGGCTGGGGGATCTTCTTGCCGATCTCGGGTCTCAGCCGGTCAAAAACCGCAACGTCAATGCCGACGAGATGGAAGAACTCCCTGCGGCCTTGATCCGGCTGAAGCCCCGTTGCCTGGGCATATTGCCTGGCAAGGACGTCCAGGCTGTCCAACGTCCCTGTGTTGTGCTCCAATTGATAAAAGACGTCCGACAACTGCATCCTTCTGCCGACACCCATCGCGTTGCTCATCAGGGTCGGCGCAATGCGCTCTTGATAAAACCGGATGAGCGCAAGCGGTTCCTGCGATGCCGCGGCCTGCCGCACCTGCGCCACCGTGATATTTTGCAGGGCATCTTGCGCCCAGGCCCGGCCGAGCATTCCCACCACAGCCCCCACCTGGCGGTTGGACATGGTGTCAAAATCCCGCACCGGCATCACAAGATGGATCACTTTCTCTATCTCCTCAGGCGCGCTGTCCTGCTTGCAGCCCGCCGACTGGGCGATGACCTGTAAATCCGACATGGTAACCGGCAAATCCAGTGCCCCGCTCAACTGCCGCAATTCCTCCAGCTGCAGTTTTTCCTCCTCTGTAAGTTCCCCTGCCGGCTTGGCCTGCAGGCGTTCCAGCGCGGCTTTCCGGGCCTGCGCATTGGCGATGATAAACTGCTGTCCCTGCACCAGCGCCCGCAGCGTCTGCACATTCATATCTTTGGGGCGCATTGCCGGATTGCGCTCAACCGTCGTCATCATTTCCGCCATGGCCCCGCCCTGGGCGGCATCGATCAACACCAGGACATCCTGTATTCTGATATTCGGAAGATCCGGATGCGTTGTGCCGTTCGCCGTCGCAACAATACCCTCCAAATCCGCAAGCGCCAAGCCCTGTGCGCCCTGTGGCGTTGCCTGAATGCGATCCTGGAGCAATTCAATGGTCCTGAGCAGAGGGGTACTGCCCTGTGTGGCCTGTATCTTCAGCGTATCCGCAAGGTCCTTGTATATATTATTGAACGCATCCTCCCGGCCGTCCCGAACCCCATGCTCCAGCAACGCATTCGTCAAATTGCCGGTAATCTGGTCCAGGCCGAGGCGCTGCTCCTCCGGCACATTAAGCTCAATTTGCGCGGCGGTCACAGCCTCCTCCAGTCCCTTTAGAGTTGGAGCCTCCGTGGAAACAAGATACGTTTTCACTGCCGCTGTCAGTTGACGATGCGACCGGACGCGCTCTATTATCAACGCCAGATCGCTTGTTTCTAGGGAGCTTTGCGCCGCGCCCTGTTGCTGCCGTGCCGCCATAATCCGCGGCAGAAGAGCCTGCTTCTTTTGCGGATCTGTTTCCGCCTGATACTGTTTCATCAACAGCGGCACCACATTTTCCTTCACGGCATCCTGCCAAGCGCCCTGTAGCGTGGTTAATTCCGCCGGGCTCATGTCTTCGATGCTCTTTCCACCTTTGGCTACGGACTCGCCCTCCAGTTTTTCCAACAAGTTCAGCGCTTCCGGAATTTCGGCGTTTTGCTCATCAGTGAACCGCTCTGTCGGGATAGCCGGCCGCAGGGCATTCGTAACCTGAACCACGAACTGTGACCGCGCGTCGGAACCCGCATCCAAACCACGCACCAGGCCCATTGCCCTGCCCAGCAGATCCGCCGCGCCTGCCCGCTGGGCCGCGGGGATTTGCCGCGCCGACTCGTCCACTTTTACCTTCAGTGCCGCGGCATCCACATCCATCTCATCCAATTTCTTCTGCAGATCCTCCATTTGCTTCATCATGGCCTGGTCACCCGGCTGGGCACGCATTTTTTCTTCCAATTGTGTTTTTTGCTGCAACACTGCCTGCCGTTGACCCGCTATTTTTCCAAGGGCGCTAAAGAGATCCGCCATTTGAAGTTCCGCTGTGTGCTGGATATTACCGCCTGTCAGAATCTTCTGCCGGATGAAGACCAGAGCATCCTGCGGCTGTTTGGTGGACAACTCCACAATGTCTCCTAGCGTAAAGCTCTTCTGCGCATCCCCGGACAGATTGTTTGTCAGAGTTTCTCCCAACTGCATAATTTGGACTGTTTGCTGCTGCGTCAGTCCCAGGTGACTTAGATACAACCGGCCGAAAAAGTCCTCCGTCTGCTGTCTTTGCAGGGGCGTAACGGTCCTGCCGGCCATCGTGGGAATCGTTCCCAGCGCATCAACAAGCGTCTTTACCGAATCGCGCATGTCGCTGTAGCGCGTATCCTGCGCCAGGGCGCGCTGCGTCTGGGTGAACTGGCTCATTTTTTGGTTTAGAGTGCCTCTCTCCTGACTGCTGACCGGCAGGCTGTCTAAAATGTTATTGAACAGATACTGCGTTGTCCTCGCAGCCAAGCCCTCACCCTGGCCGATGAGCACCGCGACATCCACTGTACTCATGTTTGCAAGGGGTAGTCCGGTTGCGGCTCTCAGGTTGGAGAGGACCGTTGCCACGATGGACAATCTTCCCAACGCAGTGGAGGCGTTCTGAGTGGGCACAAGGAAACCTTTTTGGAACAACTGCACAAGGATCGCGGCGGTCTGTGTCGGGGTCAGCGTGCCGGCCATCTGCGGCAGGGAGATATCCACCAGATTTGCCAGTGCCTGCATTTGGCCGGGTTGAAGGCTGTTCAGGACAGCGCCGGCATAGGCAATGCGATTTTCTGTTGTGTAGCTGTTTTGTTCATCCTGCGTGGCATTTGCCGGCGGCGTCATGGAGAGGGCCGCATCAAATACCTGCCTTGCCAGAGCAAATTTTCGCTCGTCATCAGCGGTGGCGCCTGCCCAAACGGCCGCCCTGCGCTGTTCCAATTCCGCACTATATTTCTTTTTCTCTTCATCGGTGGCAGTTGCGGCAGGCGCAGGTGCGTAGGTAACCGCTAACATTTGAACTACGGTGGGACTGGTCTCAGTGAAGCCAAGGCGCTTGGCGATGACATTTCCCAATTCGGCTTCGGTCGTGACGCGCGCGGCGGGAACCTCAGCCGGCCGCGCCCCTTCAATGAGTGAATTTGCGCCTGTATCTCTGGCCCCGCCCTTTGCCTCTGGCAATAAGAGCTTGGCGATTCTATCCCTGGCAATATCATAGACCTCCCAGGAATCCGCTGCGGTGGCAAATGTTTTCTCGGGCGGAGGAGCCCTTTCTTCGTTGTTGGCTTTTGCTTCTTCCTGCAATTTTATCTCCGCATCCCTGCGTCCGATACGCTCTCCCATCTCTTTAGCTATCGCCTCCTTCAATCCGGCAACGAGTTCCGGCGGCACACCCAATTTTCTTGCCGCCTCTTTCATTGCATCGATATTGCCAGACTTTTGCGCTTCTATAAATTTATTGATCTTGGCATCCGCCGCTTCTTTGACACGTTCCAGCGACGGTCCGTCTCCCTCAAATTTTGCGTCACGATCCAGTTCTATCCGCGTGCGCAATATCAACCGGCTTGCATATCCCGCGTCGATCTGCCGCAGGACATCCGCCTTTTGCGACCTGCCAACCACGCTTTCGTCAGCATTCATGATTCTTTCCCTTACCAAAGCAAAAACTTGATCGGCCTCCTGCAGTGTCAACTCAAAATCCTTCGCCACCCGTTCACTGCCGCTCTCCAGTTTGCCTCCTTCCTTATAACTGGTACTCTGATTCCAATCCTGCTGAGGTGCATCTTCTCCGGGGCCTAAAACTTTCTTTTGGTATATTTCGTTGATGATCCGGCCGATTTCGTTGTTGAACTCATCTACCTTTCCGTCCACCTTGTACGGCTGCATCAAATCTTTCAATGCCGCCAACAGATCAGACGACCGGATGGCGTCTTTGTATTTAAATGCCAGAGAGTTGGCAACCAACTGCGCCGCCTGAAATTCACCCGCCAGCTGAAAACGTTCCACTTCCGTGAGATTGGAACCCGGCACAAAATCCTTGTTGTTCTCGTTCGTCTTAACACCCTCATTAAACTTCTGCAGTAACCGCAGACTGTTGATATACACATTATCTTCCATGCGCGCCTTATACGTGTCCAAATCAATCCGCCTCGCAAGAAAGTCTGCTTTCAGTTCCGCCTCGTAGCGCACCAGCCCCTCTGTCCACGCCTGCTCCAACTGTTTTGAGAAACGGCCTACCTCCCCCATTTTGGACTTCATGCCCTGCATCCCGGCAAAATCCTCCTGGATTTGGTAGAAATACCAATTCGCCTTTACTTCATCCGCGCGGCCCAGCCGGCCGCGGGCCTGTTTTGCCAGGTTGGCGTCCATCTGCTCAATCCCCAGGTAATGTCCGTCGTAACTGCCCTGATAATCAATACCGGTCAAGACGCCTTCGTTGTGCGCCAGAATAATGTCTCTTTGGTTTCCCGCCCATTCGGCGATTTTCGGAATCAAATCGGTCGGCGTTCTGCCGCTCACCACAACCACCCGCCCTTTTCCATCCCCGCCCCTGTCACTGCGGCCGCATTCCTCCCCGTTCGCCTTAAAAAATCCGTCTGAATCCATCCTGGCTCCCAGGGGGACCCGTCGTGCATCAGACGTCGTGCGTACCGTCATGTCTGCATTCATTTCCACAGTCACCGGTGTCCCATCCCGGGAGATCACCGTGCGATTCAGATTTTGAATTTCGGCCAAATCATCCGCCATGGCCTTGTCCAAGGCATTCTTTGCGTCCAAGAATCTTGCTTGAGCTGTGTCAAAGCCGGCTTTGTCTCCCCGCGCCTGTGCCGCGTTCATCTCCGCGCGCGCGGTCTCCAATCCCCCCTTGGCTTCGTTGGTCCTCCGCCCTGCCTCAACAATCACGTATCCCTCCCGCTCCAGAGCCGCCCTAATGTCCATCTGCAATTTTCCTTCAGGGGTGGAGGCCAACACGCCTCTTCCGTCACTCTTGTATCCCTCAGTGGATGTCCCGCCCCTGTTGGATGCCACAACCCGTTTCACGTGAGACTGGACAAAATCCGCCGGGTTCGGGTTATCGACCGCGACAAAGCGGCCCGTGCGATCAAACTGCCCGCCCTGTTGATTGCGCAAGATGGTGTCTCGGGCCTCATCATCCGTCTTCATGTCATCGCCCTTGTACTTACTGAGATCCATCCTGGATTCTTCAAGACTGCGGATATTCAAAGTGAACGAATCCTTCATCACCACGCCAAACTGCCCGCTGGTGCCCGTCCCGCCATATACCGTCAACTCCATCACACCCTCTTTACCCGCCCGCGCCCTGTTTGCCTTGGCGATGTTCTGGAAGAATTCCAGGAAGGACGCCTGGGTACTCGTCTCGTTGACCCGGACCTCTGAGACATTCAACACGCGGGACTGGTATTCGGCCTCCGGAATTTCGCCCCTCTTGCGCTGGCCTTCTAAAATTTGTTTTCCCCTTATCGCCAGTGTGATCGCCAACACGCCGTCACTATATTGGGTGTTGGACATGATGCCGTTTTCCTGCGGGGCCAGCCGGTTTGTCCTGTCGTTGGAAAGGTTGTAGTCCGTCTCAAATTCCATCACCAGACCATTGAATATCCGGACAACTTCATTTTGCCTAAACTTCCCTTCGCCAAAGCTTTTCACCCACAATTCTCTCACGGTGTCATTCATCACCATGGACCTGTTTTTGCTGCTGATATACGTGCTGTAAACCAAAACACCCGCCGCCTTAAGGCCCGCACGCAGTTTCGCGCCATCCTTGTACTGTTCAAACTCATTTTTCAAGTTTTCCACCACCGCCTTTTTAGCCTGGTCCAATTGCGTCTCTTTGGCATCCGTCTTGAATTCAAAGCCATCCTTCTTGTCCTGGATCAGACTGATCATTGTTGTCGTGCGCTCAATGATGGCGTCCTCGACGGCCTTGCCGCCGCCGCTTGTGCGGATAAATTGCTGAGTGGACTTGGAAAGCATGTCTATTTCGTCAATAGATATGTGCGTCACCGCCGTGATAGCCTTTCTGAGGCCTTCGTTGTCCCGCATGGAAAGGTTCAAGAATCCCGCCTGCGTGGGATCCAAAACCACAATGCAATTTTCGTCGTTGAGCGCCCGGGTCAGTTCATCCAGTTTGCCTTTCTCCGCCAACTCGCTCCCGTTGACCAGTTTTTTTCCGAACATCGCGGCAAAATCCTGGTGCGGTGTCTTTCCAAGAGCGTCTCCGGTCCGGTCATTGCAATACTTGGCCACTTCCGCTGTATTGGCCGCAAACAATATGGCGCTCGGCCGCACCTGTTTCCCGTATTTGTCCACCTGCCCTTTATATGCCTCCATGGCAATACCAAGGCCAATGATATTCACAAGAGTCTTGCCGCCGGCCGTTGCCAGAAGAGCCGTCGTCCCATCCCCCACCCCTGTTTCCATGAACACCTGCAACATCTGTATTTGACCGGCACGCAATGGCTTGCCGCATTTTGTCTCCACCGAAATTCTTCCAAATGCCAGAAGCAGGGCCTTGCGCAGTTCCACTGTCTTGGCGCTATCTACAGTGCCGTCTTTTTTTAATACCTTGATGTTGTCCAACCCGACTTTTTCTTTGAATTGGTTCAGGACTTTATCATAATCCTCTTTCGTGTTCGCCTTCTTGATCAATTCTTTCCCTTCCGCACCCAATGCCTCTTCCACAAGGACCATATCCAATGCCAGCATGCGCGAATCGTTTGCCGCCAATTTTGGCGGCGCCCTTACCTCACCACGGTCCACCAGCTTGCCGTCCTGCGCCCTGGAGAAAAGTCTGCCATTATTGATCTCTGCCCCCTCCAAATCTGTTGGATAATCCTTCCGCTCTACGACTTTTCCATCCTTATCCTGAAGCTCTCTCACTTCTCCGACTTTGCCGTCCTTATCCAAAATCACCCTTGCCCTACTGCCGTCCGCAAATACCACTGTGCGCTCCCTCTGCACCGCGTCCGAATACTGATCTCTGATCCTCAAGAGATTGCTGTTGTTTCCATCAACCAAAGGCACAGCGGCTCGTGTACCGGATCGTAGAGACCGCGCATTCTTTATACCGGAGTCCGTTGCAATATTTAACGGTGTCATGTTGCCTTTTGAATCAAAGCTAAACACAACGGACGGTTCCGGCACCAAGTCTTTGACTTTTCCCTCATTGTCATAAATCACCCTTGCCCGCTGGACAGATTTTTCCCTAACTCGGCCGGCGGCATCGACAACATACTTAACCTCCACATTTCGATATGCCACATCATCCAGGTTTTTTACACCTTTTGTCGCCGCATCCTCACTGCTCGTATCCATTTCCACTTCGTACAGGCGTTTGGATTGCTCAGCCGCTTCGCGCTCCTCGGCCTGCAATGAGGACTGCAGTTCGGGCGGCTTTATACCGCTGTCAATTCCCTCTTCCATCAGTTTAATGGATTTGATGTGCCCGTCTTTGATCACAATGCCAAGTTCGGAATCGGTCAAGAGATTGCCGTCTTTGCCTTCAATAAAATTCACGCGCTTGCCGTCCCGCGTTTCGTTGCGGATTGCTCTGAATTGTCCCGTCGTATCGCCGGTGTCGGTAAAGCGCGACATCTTCGAGCCATCAACCCGTTCAATATTAAGTGTTTCTTTCCCGTCTGCCGTCTGTGTTACATTCATTTTTGGGACTTCTCCGCGCTCGGCGACAATACAGCCCTTGTTATCCAGAACCATAAAATCCCCATCCCTGGCCAGCGGAATCTTGAAGTATTCGCCTTTTGAGCCATCCACGGCTTCCACACTGCGGCTCTGCCAAGCGCCCAAATCACCGTCCTTCAAAACAACCGTCTCGGTACTGAGGGTTCTGGCTTTTCCCTCCCTAAAAATAGTCGTCTGCACGTCCGCCGCCCACTGCCCGGAGGGTGACAAGGCCGTGTTTCTGGATATTTTTGTCATACTCACCGTCTCGCCAAAGGCGTTTTCCACGACTTCAAAGCGGGCCTTGCCGTCTGACGACTGAAACACGCGCCGGGTCAAACCGTTTGTGGTTTCCGGGGGCACCATCAATTCAAGCCGGCCTTCAACAGCATCCCCAATTTTCACCCCATCCCTGTTGTGCAGTTGAGTGCGTTCCGCGCCGTTCTCCGTCATCGTGACAGACCGCGCGTTGCCTTCCACCAGTACCGTCCTTTCGGTCCCGTCCGGCGCTCTAACACGGGCCTCCATACCGCCAGTTTCCGTTGTCCGGACTTCTCCAATCAGTTCCCCTGTAAATTCCATCATGTTTTTCCCACCGCCCCGGACCACCAGGGAAGAATCGCCGGGCACAGAAGCCTCTCCCGCCCGGCGGGTGCGCTCTCTTACCCACATCCCATTGGTTTGATCCCCGGACACCCTCGTCTCCACGTGCGTGGTCCTTGCCTTGGCATCCGTGAACACCTTCATCTCCCCGACCGTCGGGGCATCAACTCCCTCTCCGGATACTATGCGAATACTCTGCTCCGAACTCAATTCCTGACTGCCTGACTTATTTGCAATTCGTTCGCCAAAAACCACGCGCGCGCCATCCGGCACTGCCATAGGCAGACGGACCGCCTCCCTTCCCGGCATCTCCATAAATACGGGGCGGCTGCCATTTTCACTTTGCCCAAGCCGTACAGTCCCCTCGTTCACCAAATCCACTCGCAGTGTTTCCGTAACAACTCTGTCCTGCGCGTCCTTGACAAGCTCTCCATTGGCGTCTCTCACATTTCTGGTCAGTATCGCTACGGCCCTTTCCGTTTTTCTATCACCGCTTTCATTTACTTCCCGTCCATACTCGCATTTGGTGACATCTGTGAAGACCATCTTTGCATCCGAACCAAACTGTATCTCCGCCTTCTGGGCCCCCGCATCAAACTGCATGCGCGCTTCCCTGCCGGTCGCTGTCGCCTCGGGGATTGCTATCTCCATTGTCTGTGGTCTTCCTTTGGCATCGGTCCACGTCAGCCGCGCGATCGACGTGTCACCAATACTCTTGGGCACCTTTCCGGAAGAATCCAGCGTCATGTCCTCTGCCCTGCCATCCACGGTGTGGAGCGTCTTCCCCTCTTTCATATAGCTTATCTTAACCACTGTTTGCCCGGTCGCGTCCTTTCCGGTCAATATCACTCGATACCGGCCAGCGCCATCCGCCGTGCACGTCCCTGCCTCAACACCTTCCACACCCCCTTTGAAGGCTTCCATAGCCTGCTTATCTATCACACCCTCGTCCACTCCGTCTCTAATCAGCCGTGCCTCTTTGTCGCCATTGTTCGTAGTAACTTCTCGCACCTCCACGTTGTGCCCGCCAAACCATCCCCTGGTCTCAATGCTTCTTATGGACATGTTCTTGACCGTGCCGCCGTCCGTGGTGTCCAGCTCCGCCAACAACTTGCCTTTCGCGTCAAACAGCAAATTGACCGTCTTCTGCATGTTGTTTTTGGCGCCCAACACCTTATAGCCCGTGACCTTGCCATTGGCGTCTGTAACATCCACTCGGCGCTGATTGTTGAATTCTGCATCTGTGTCGTGTCGAACCGTGTATGTCCCTTTATCCGTGACTATCTCCGTGATACGGCCTCCCTCCGTGGCGCGCTTCGTCGTGCATGTGAGATCTCCTATTTTGGGTTCCGCCAGCACATCCTTCTTTTTCTCATCATCCGCCTGCTGTTGGCCGACACCCGCCATCACCCCCGCCAGCCAGCTCAAGCTGATGTCGCGGTTTCTGCCGTTATCCCGTTTGTCCAGGGCCTTCAGTGTTTCCGCCAGCACCCTCCGCTCACCGGCCGTAAAGCCCAATTTGTTCAGCGGCCCGCTGAACATGCTGTCTCTAAACCCTCTTGCCTCCACCACAACAACCCCTTCACTGCGGTAGGCATTGGCCAGATCGGCGTACGCGCCTTCCCCTGCGGATACACCCAGGTACGAATCCGTCGTGCGGAACAATTCGGGGCCCTGGCCAAGCGCATCGGACAGCCGGTTGCCCACACGGGCAAGCGCCGCCGCAACCGCGGCTTCACCCGCCTGGAAATCGGTGTCGCCCGTCATGCGCCGAAACAAGATACGCGCCGCTACCAAATGTTCTTCCGTCAGATTCACCTGTTTGCCGTCCTTGCGCATCTGGTCAATCTTTGCAACACTCTCTTCGAGACCTGTTTGGTCGCTGTTGGTTGGCTTGTCCGACCTCATGGCCTCTTGAAGAATTCTCATCTCCTCCGCGCTCAATTGGCCGTTCTCACTATTGGCATCTCTGCCGACTTCCAGCGCTATTCTGTCCCCAACCGCAGCTTTTTCTGTCGCGCCCAATTCGGGGGCCTTATTAAAGTCGCGAAGCCTGACAAAGAGTTCCCCATCACTCGATGGCACCTTATTTGTTTCCAAAGATTTGTGCAGTTCATAGAGTTCCCGCAATCCCATGTTGTTGTTCCTGGCCGTTTGCATGGCGTCGGCTTCGGATCTGCCAATCGCAATTTCTTCACCGCCGCTCAATTTGACCTTCACTGTGCCCTTCCCGTCATTTTCGGCAAACTGTTTTAAAGCCTCGGCTGTAAATTGGCCGTTCTTGTCAAAAAGTTGATTCGTCCAATCGCCCAGCAGGAATTCTTTGTTGTTCAGCCGGCTGTCCCTTTCCGCGGAGGGCAGCTCGTTGAAGAAATCATTAAATCTGGCACGGGCATATCCATTCTCGGCAAAGAAGCGCCGCAAAACGGTTCTGTCAGCCACCATGGTGCCATCCGCGCTGGTCAAGGCCTTCTCCAGTTTGGCCATAAATTTGATTTCCGCGGCAGATACGCGAAGCGCCTCTTTGCCCGCGGCATCGCGCACGGCAAACCCATCTGCCAGGAGTGACTCGCCATCGGTACCCACCAAATCGCCGAAACGAATTTTGAGGCTGTCGATCATGTCCCAGCGCGTGGCGCTTTTTGCGTTATATTCCACCGCCAGGACAGGCCGGATGGCCACATTTTCCGCTCCTTTCGCTGTCTCCGATAATTGCCCCACCAGACTGCTCAGTTTTTCGGGCGACACAAATTTTCCGTCCGCTGTCAGCAGGGCATCCCGCAGGGCGCCTGCAAATTCGTTTGCCTTGGTGTTTGCTTCTGCTACCACGGCACGCCTGCGATTCATAACCATTTCCGAAACCTGATCAACCGAATAAAATTTGTTTCCTACTTTGACTTGCGCGTAACGATTCGTTAACCAGCCTCCATTGTCTGCTTTTCCAGCTTCGTTGAGATTGCCATCCGCGTCAAAAAATTTATTAAACCGCGCAAAATCAGCGTCTGCTTCACCAGCGCGTGCCACCGCCGCCTTTTGCATAATTATCCGCAGATAGACCTCACGAGCGGTCATGGGTGTTCCTTTTACGCCAATGTCATGAGTTCCCATTCCAGGTGTCTTGGCCGCGTCCTGCCCTTCCCCAAAGAACGCTTTACCCTCCTTCGATAATTTATTCGTCAGATTACCGTTGCCGTCCCGCTCAAAAAAGCCCTCATGCTGTGTGAAATCATAATCTACGATGCCCCTGGCAAAAAACGATATCCTTCCCGCCATTCTTGCCATGGTATCACCATCAAGCTCGCGGAGATTGGCCACAAATTCTGACTGTTCCCTGAATGATTTTCCCTTCAAGCCCCCTGCTTCGGCTATGGCCCGTATCTGCCGTGCGGCGGCTGTCTCTGACGATGCAAGAATCCGCGTTGACCCATCCGTGCCGCGCAGGACGATCGCACCCGTGTTGTTCGCGACATCGTCCATATGGAGCGCTCCGGCTTCTTCCAACTCCGCCATGGTTTTGCCGCGGACACCGCCCGGTACATCCACATTGAGATGAAGTATCGTCCCCCGACCCGCCTCAACCGGCGCCCTGCCTTCTCCGACAAACTGCTGAAGTCTGCTGATATCCCTGGTGTTCATCCCCTGACGTTCTTTCGCGGCGCGCCACTGCGCTTCGGCAAGCGACACTTTAACCTCGCCCACTTTTACGCTAACCTTCCCATCCGTATCCGCCGTGTAACGAGATCGTGCCGCCGCCGTTAACTTGCCGTCCGCATCAAAGTCATCGCTGAAGCGATGCGCCAGAAAATCCGAATCGGTCATTCGATCCCGTGCCTGACTGCCACTGATCCCTACAGCAGTTCGCGAACCGGATTCCATCCGGCTGGCGGATTCCCACTGCCGCATGAATCCCTCCACGTCCTGAACATCCGCCCGCTTTGCCTCCGCGCGCCTCTCCAGCATCTCATTGGAGATAATCCGCCGGTTACCAGCGGCGTCCACCACCTCCAAGCCGATATCCAGCGTGGATCTGCCGGTTTGTTGATCAATCAACTCGTCAAGACGGATTCCCTGCCCTTGCAAGTCATCCAGAATATTTGTATCCGTTCTCACCCGCCCATTTCTGACAAGACTATCTGTCGTGGCCGTATTGCGCGCTCCATTTGTGATTTCCAGAAGACGCGCTGAATTTCTTTCCCGCATCAGTTCCTGCCGCGCCTCTACCTGCAGTGTTTTCACCTTGTCAACCGCGTCCGTCGCCCACTTGCCGCCGGAAATCAACAGCAAGGGAAGATACTCTCTCAATTTGCCGTTGGGATCGCGCATGTCCGCCGAAATGGCCGACAGCGCCCTGCTGGCGCCTCCGCCCGTTAATAAATCTATCGATCTCACCGTGGAGGCAAGGCCGCCCATCAACGTCGGTCCCAGGAGATTCAACAAGTCCGAAGGGGAGGCAATATAACCGCCAACTGTGCTCGCTTTATCAACCAAATACTCCAAACCGAATGCAAAGAAGTCTGCCACCGACGACGCGGCGGCGCTGAATGTTTCACCCATTCTGCCAGTGTGGAAGTCGTCCAAAATGCTGCTCCTGCTTACGGAATCAACAACAGCACCAATTCCAGACCGCAGAGCGTCATAGATAGTTCCAGCCCCTTGCTTTACCAGTGAATAGAAATCGCCAATGCCGTTCATCACAGTGCTGCCAAGGGGCACATAACTCAACAAATCGGCCAGCTCGGTTGCAATACCGGGCAGCATCCCGCCCATGATACCCACACCCTGTTTAACCAACTCCCATCCAACACTCACAAAATCCTTGAGGCCTGCGGGCAGCCAGTACGTCGCGCCGGCCAGGAAATCGCCCACCTGCGAGAGCGATGGTAGATTATCCAATATGATGCCAACTCCCTGCCCGATCCCTCCAAAAAAACTACCCAATTCATTTATTGCGCTACCTGCTGCATCCAATAGGCCGCCTGCCATCGGTGACCAAGACCTGATTGCGCTGGGAATCAGCATCAACCCTTCTGTATAAAACGATACTACGTTTCCAATCGTCACCAACGCATTACTCAACGATGCAGGCAAAAGGTTGGCCATGCTCCCCTGCGGCGAAAACACCACGCCGTACTGGGCCGACTGCCGCAGGTAATCCACGCCGTCTGCCAGAAAATCCACAAAATCGCCACCGCGCGTCAACACCGCATCGATACCCCAAAATCCGCCCATAGAACCGACAAATTTTCCAAATGCCTCGCCACCAATCTTTTTTCCCAGAATTTCAAACAGGCCGTGCATTCCAGGTTTGACCAGATCAGAAAACTGTCTAAATCCGGGCATCATAGCGTTGGCAATCGGTGCAAGGAACGGATTGAGGAAGAAGAATCCCAATCCCATGCCAAACCCTTCAGAAAATTTCTGGAGACCGTGCTTGAAGTAGTCACCCAGACTTTCCATAAATGAGAGTTCCTTGCGGGTATTGTATTTCACCCCATTAATTTCTATCGTCTCAACCCTGGATTTGGGAATGCACCAGTCATTTTGGAAAAAATCCCCAATACTCTTAATGAAACCGATCCCTGTCTTATCGCCGGCCCACGAAATAATTTTTCCCACCAAATCAACGCCCGAAAAGAACGCCGGCTTGACCAGGCCAAATGTCCCCAGCAGGGATCCAAGCCGGATGCCCTCTTCCCACGAGCCCCGCGCCAAAGAACTGCCCACATTTAGAATGCCGCGCAAACCGCCGCCAGCCTCCCTGTAGGCGTTCGTGACATACTTTTGGACAAAGTTTGTCAGCGATCCCCGCTCGCCCGGGAGGCCGCGAAAGAGTGTCGATCGCATTGGATTTAAGAAATCCAGTATTCGGCCGGAAATACTCTTAACAGCCTCAAATCCCCTGATAACCGACTGTCCGATATTGGAAACTAGCTGTCCTATGCGGGAGTTTTTCACCACATTCCACGAGCTTTGTGCCCACCTGGTGAATGTCGGCATGGCCCTGGCGACTGTCTGCCCTATAAAGGAAACCAACCGACCGAGCGTGGGAGTCCCCCAGGAGAAGAAGGACTTAAGAGCTGCCTGCGTCCCCGTGCCAAGGGTATTCCACAGCACCCGTGGCGCATAGCTGAGCGGCGCATTCAACATATTCCAAACACCACTTGTCTTTGCCCAATTTTCCGCTGACTGTATGGCCAATTTTTCAGCGGCCATCATGGCAGTATCCCGCGCCAATTTAACGGTGCCGCCATGTCCAACGGCTGTTGCCAACAACTCCATTTGGCTGTCGGACAATATTCTCGGCAAGGCTTTTTGAGCCGCCGCCTGCGCGGCCTGTACCAGCGCCGGGGATCCACTGCGCGCGGCAGCCGCCGCGATGCCCTGAGAAACACCCTGAACATCTCTGTCCATCATCCCCTTGAATATGTTCAGATACACCTCTTTCTCCGCACTCTTGCAGAGAGCTTGTTTGAAGACATTGTTCAGATAACTTGAGGACGACAGTTCAGTCAGCTGTGCGCTCAGTCGCGTGCCAAGATTTGCGATGGATCCAGCAATGGACCCGGTAATTGTAGAAATCGTCTCCTTCAGCCACGTGCCGATACTACCCAATCTGGTGCCTGCAATCCCGGCCCGCACAGCACCAATGAAATCGCCGATGACATTTATGCCGCCCATTAACTTATTGACCCACCCGGTCGCTGACACATATTTGCCAAACTCGGCGGCTTTTCCCATCCATTTATTTACCCACCCGGTTTTCATCAAAAAGCTTCCTACCCGGCTGAATTGCGTCCCAATCCAGGCAGCAACTCGCACTGCACCTGTCCCCAGCCAGGAAGCAGCCCTCCCGGACCACACCAACAAATTGGCACCTGCCCAGTTGGCAAGACCTCTGATCGCAAC
>CAZGMX010000055.1:0-3635 GCA_964526865.1 uncultured Actinomycetota bacterium
CATCACTATAAACACTACACGTAGTGGTAAGTGGAGTCAATCGGATAAGCACATTCCGCGTTTATCTGTCTTGGAAGCGATATTCTCATCGGTGTCGTAGGTGAACGACTCGATGTTGCCGAGCCGGTCGATGATGGATTCCAACAGGCCGGTTTGACTGACCTTGTAAAACGCGGTGACATTGTTGTCGTTGGTGACCCAGGTGGTTTCCCACATGTAGTTGAATTTGGTGACTTTTCCCATGGGGTCGGTCTGCGTTGCGACACGGTCGTTGTAATAGTAGGTGTTGGTGATGGTGTAGCCATTTTTGTCCGTGACCGTGGACATGTTGTGGTTGGAAAGATAGCCGTAGCGCTCTTCATTGTTCCTGCGGTCTTTCACGGACGTTAAATTGTTTTGGCTGTCGTAATAATAGTAGATCGACTGGTTTGCCGGGTCGATGACGCGGGAGACCTTTCCGTTGGTCCCGTATTCAAGGCGGATGATTCTGCTGGCGGTATCGGTGATCTGTGTGATGCGGTTCTTGGTGCCGGCAAACTTGTATTGTGGTTTGGTTGTGACCTCTTTGGACTGAGCAATGCTCCAGTCGCTGGAAACGCCGCCGGCCCAGGGTTCCCTGGTCCAGGCGCGTACACGGTAATAATAGCGGTTGGGGGCGTTGTACCCGGTGTCGTGGTAGGCGGCGTCATTCCAATATGTCGCAGGCGACGTGAAATTGACATCGGTGGCCTCCTGTACTTCATACTTGGTGGCGCCCGTGGAGGCAGAACTGGTCCAGGGAACGCGGTACTGGCCGTAGTAACTGGCCCCGCCCAAATTGGAAATTTGCGGTGTTTCGGGCGGCTGTGCGGCAGAAATCGTGATGGATTGTGTTGCGCTGAAAGGACTGCTCACTCCGCCTTTCTCCGGCGGTTTTGTCCAGGCACGGACGCGGTAATAAAATGTGCCAGGCGGTGTCACCGTGACCGGTTCAAAATTTCCGGACGGCCAGAAATACCGGCGGCCGGAATTGGAAAAATCGATGACGGTATCCTGTTGCAATTCGTAGATCGTGGCGCCGCTTGGGCGCATGTCAGACCATGTGAGCGTGAAGATTCCATTGCCGTCCGCATCTGTCACAGGATCCAGGACGGGGGCGGGCAGGGGATCGGTCTCGCTGGAATAATTGATCTGGGCGGATACGGCGGCAGACTTGTTGTTGGATTCATCCATAAATCTTGCATAGACCGTCTTGTTTCCATAACTCTCAGATAGTGTAAAGGCGGCAGATGTCTGCGTTGTGCCGGTTGGAAACGCTGTCCAGGATACACCGGTGAAACAGGCATTTTCGCTCACCTGATAATAGACGGCTTCGCTGGCCTGCAGATAAAGGGTGATATTTCGGCTGATCGTGATGGGGGCCTGGTCGATGCTGATAGAGGTGTTTGCAGGAGGCAGGCTGTCCCAGACAATTTCTTTTGTTACTGTGTTGGAAACGGTCTGGCCGTTGTCGGGGGTCGCCGAAAAGGCCAGGACGTTCACGCCCTCTTCTAAATTGGAAGGATTATAAAACCAGGATGTATCCGGCGTGAGCGCCAGAATTTGCCCGTTCACGACCAAACTGCTGTTGGCCGGCTTGGTGCCTACAAACATGGTGATGGGTGCAGGCATGTTGGGGCCGAGCGTTCCCGAAGGAGTATGCGTGACAGCGACACTGCCGAATCCGGGGGAGGCCGGTTTCTCAAAGAAAAACTGCAGGGCATTCTGAATCCGGGTATTTTGATTCATGGACTGCCAAATCAGGCCACTGCGATAATTCTCGATGGCCTCCACAATCAAACCGTTTTCGATGCCGTGATAGAAAGGGGCGTACGTGATGTTTCCTTGCGCGTTTCCTTGCAGGGAGGCGTAGGGGCCGAATTCCCCCCAGAGATACCGGCGGTGGTTGTCGTAGAAATGCCGCAGGGCCTTAAAGGGGAGGTTGTTGGCCAGGGTTCCTCCATCCAGAGGCTTGTACAGGGCAATGGCACTGCCCGCCGCGTGCGGGGCGATCGTTCCGTCATGCTGTGGAATGCCGCTGTTGGCCTCGCATGGGGCGGCGCCCAGTTCGCCCTCATAAACTCTGTCGGGCCGGATCGTTGCCGAGATCCCCCAGCTGTCGGGGCCGTAGGACGCGTAGGAACCGGCATTGTCCATGCAGAATTGGCGGTTTGCCAGCACGGCATTGATGGAATTCTGCCACCAGTTGACCGGTGTCACGCTGGCGAATCCGGCCTTGGAAGGGCAGTCTTCTCCCCGTGTTTGAAAATCGAAAAATTGATGTGCGAGCGTGTAAGTAAAAAGGGATCCGAAGTAGGAGTTGACCACTTCGTATCCCTGATAGGCGTGTTTTTGCCGGGGGATCGCGTAAAAAGCCTGATCCGTCGACGGGGTGGCACCGGTTTTTGCGCGAGCCAGGATAGAGATCAAAAGATGTTCACCGGTATAGCGGTTGTAGGTGCTGCTGATAAGGCCGCTCTCCGGAAACCATCCCATGTGATATTGTCTGGTGGATGAATTGAGAAAGTATGACCAGTTGCAGTTGCTCAGGATTTGGTCGGCCTTTGTCTTGAGCGTGCCGCCAAAGTATTCTCCCGCCGTTGTGACACCCGCCATCAGAATGGCGCTGTCCGCCGTCGATACTTCATAGGTGGAAAGACGCTGTCCGAATTCATTGAGAAAGTGGTAGAGAAGGCCCGCTGTTCCATAGAGGGTGGAGGACGTCGTCTGTCTGGATTGAATGTTTAAGATGGTGTCAAGAATCTTTTCGGCCTGTGCCCTGGACTGATCGGTCGTGATGTCCCAGTTGCTGGTACTGCCGGCCCGGCTGGCCAGAACAGTCAGTGCGACAAGGCCGTGGCCGGTGCTGGCGATGCTGTATTTTGTCACGTCCATCGATTCATCCCGAACGAGGCCGCTGATGCTGGAGGAATAGAAGTAAAAATATTTTGCACAGTCGGCTTCGATCTGGTCGAGCAGTTCCTCGTCGGTCACCGTAGCAGAAAAAAGAACCCGGATGGATTTGGGGGTACTCCACGCGCCAGAGGTGCCGCCGTTTCCGGGAATTTTGTCCCAGGCACGCACGCGGTAAAAATAGGTGCCGCGAAGTGACTGAGTGATGAGTTCGGTGACATCGGATGGCCAAAATTCCCTTTCAACAGTGCCGAAATCGCTCTTCTTGCTCTCCTGTACCTGATAGATGGTCGCGCCCGTGGCCGACTGGCTACTCCAGTAGAGGCGGTATAGGCCGTCTTTCTCCGGATCGCTGATCATTTCCATGACCGGAGTGCCAAGGGCGAGAGTGGTCTTTTGAATTTGCGCGCTGACAGAACTGGTCTCGTTTCCGGCGGCATCTCTGAAGACGGCGTATATTGTCTTTGTGCCATCCAAGTCACTCAGCGTGCAGGTTGCCGTTGTTTGATAGGGGACATAGCTGGCGGTAGAAAGATTTTCTCCAATCTTCATCTGCGTGGCCCCGTCCGCCGATAGATTGAGGTGGATGGTTTGACTCGTCGTGGTTGTCCCCTCGGTGATGGAGATGGAGGGACTGGTCGGCGGAGTCCTGTCCAGCGTGATGGATTGGGAGACAGACGCCGTTTCGTTTCCCGCGGCGTCCT
>CAZGMX010000055.1:3735-15715 GCA_964526865.1 uncultured Actinomycetota bacterium
CATCCGCTCGATAGGGGACATAGGTTGCGGAGGAAAGATTTTCTCCGATCTTCATCTGAGCGGCTCCGCCGGCCGACAGATTGAGATGGACAGTCCGGTTTCGTGTGACGGAACCCTCGATGATGGAGACGGTTGGATCAGTCGGAGGAATTCTGTCCAGCGTGATGGATTGGGAGACAGACGCCGTTTCGTTTCCCGCGGCGTCCTTGTACACGACCGAAATGGTTTTGGTCCCGTCTGAGTCGCTCAACGTGTAGTCTGCATCCGCTCGATAGGGGACATAGGTTGCGGAGGAAAGATTTTCTCCGATCTTCATTTGAGATGCACCTGTAGCGGATAGCGTGAGATGTACCAGCCGGCTGTTGGTAAGAGTTCCCTCAGTGATGGTGAGCGACGGACTGGTTGGCGGAGTCCTGTCCAGCGTGATGGATTGGGAGACAGCCGTTGTTTCGTTTCCTGCGGTGTCTTTGAAAACGACATAAATTGTCTTGTTTCCGTCGGAGTCACTCAAGGTATAGGTGGCTGTTGTCTGATAGGGGATATAGCTGGCGGAAGAGAGATTTTCTCCTATCTTCATTTGAGAGGCCCAATCAACAAAGAGGGTCAAGTTCACCTGCCGGTTTTTCGTGATGGTTCCCTCAGTGATGGAAAGCGACGGGCTGGAAGGTGGAATCCTGTCCAGCATAATAAATTTTGAAACAGCAGTGGTCTCGTTTCCGGCGGCATCTTTGAAGACAGCGTAGATCGTCTTTGTCCCATCTGAGTCGCTCAACATATAGGTTGCGGTCGTTTGATAGGGGACATAGGAGGCGGTGGAGAGGTTTTCTCCGATCTTCATCTGAGTGGCTCCGCCGGCCGACAACGTGAGATGGATCAGCCGGTTGTTGGTGGTTGTCCCTTCGGTGATGGTGATAGAGGGACTGGTTGGAGCGACTGTGTCTAGAAATATTGTTTGTGAAGAAGCGTTGGATATGGTTCCGGCGCTATCCCTGTATTTGATGTGAATGGCTTTTGTGCCGTCGCCTTCGGTTCTTATCATGAAACTCGAGGACGTGTTGAATGGCTGCCATGATTCTGACTGGAAATTTGGGTTTTCCGATGCCATATATTCCTGCTCCAATTCGGCCTGAAGATTCAGCGCAATGGTTCTGGAATTGGTGGGATTATTGGAGGTGATGGAAAATGTCGACTGATACCTTCGGGCAAGTAGTCCGATTTGGTTGTCGGTCAGGGCTGCTGCGGGAATGCCCAGGTTGGAGAAAATTGTTCGATTGTCCTCCATGAGAGTCGCTTTGGCGCCGTCCGCTGTCCGCTGTACGTCTATTTTGATGCGGTGCCAGGCCGAAGCGGGGTCGAGTCCCGCATAAATAGAAGGTGTCTGAGTGGGAATGTTGACGACCACTCGGCGGCTGTTTATCTGGATCATCACCCCGCGATAATAAAATCCCGAAACGTCCTCATGGACAGGGCAGAAGAGATCAAATTCGATGCGCAGATCCCTGGCGGAGGCATCCAGGTTCCTGACCTTGAGGAAATTGTATCCGGAACCAGTCCCGATATCAGCGTTGAGTTTTCCCGAGACGGGCGTCCATGTGACGGAGGCATTTTCACCGCCGGCCGTCCAATTGGAGAGTGTGCCGCTGAAATCATCGGTGAATAAGGCAGCTTCAACGGGGGAACAGAAGCTGCAAAACATCACCGCAATGAGAAGCGTTCTTGAAAAGAACGAAGTTAAACCGGCGAGATCGCCACGCCCTTCGGGCTCGCGATGACGGGTAATGCCATCGCGGGTTTCTGCAAGCAGTGTCAATGATTTTAAAAGTCTTTTCACCGTTGCTCTCATTCTGTTTTGCCTGCTGTGCCAATCGGTATGGCTTGTTGTTGACGCACTGTGTAAGCCGGCAATGGCCGGCTGATGATGACTCGCATTTTCTTCGGGGTGCTGCCGCCGTTGCCATTGTCGTTGCAGGGATTCTGCGGAGGATTGGTCGATCCATTTTGCGCCTTGCCAGGTGCCTGTTGACCCTGTGTGCCCACCTGTATCTGCGAATGTTGAAACTGGATGGTGTTGTTGTTGCGGTCCCGGATGCTCACGATCTTTCCGCTGGTGTCAAAGCGATAGAAAAGATTCGCTTTCACCAACTGAAGGGTGTAGCCGCCCGTATCCTTTGTCAATTTGTCGTAAATGCCGCGGGGCGCTGAGTAGGTGCCGTCCCCAAGGCGTGTATAGGTCTCGGAACTGCCGTCCTCCTGGTAGACGATACAATCTCCATTGACGAGTTCCCGAATGGAATAATCCAAAAGGGATGTCCAGCCATAGCCAAAGATTAGGTCGTTGTCGTCCACATCAAAGTTGTAATAGATGGTGGGGTTGATGTCTCCGCGCAGATAGATGTTGTCGTAATGCGCGTGGCAGAAATACGACTCAAGGACAAATTTTCCTGTGCTCAGGTGATTTTCGTCGATGTGTGCGATATACAAAACATCGTTTACGATGACTCGGATGAGCATCTTGTCGTTCTCATGGCGGGTGTGGATTTCAAACTTATTCCATTTGCGTGGGTCCAGGCTTGTGGCGGCGCTGGCAAGAAAATACTGATGTCCGGTCTGATATTTGGTCAGTTCCAGCCGGCCGTTGGTGTCGAGCAGGACATAGTAGCGGTTGTTCTCATCCGTGTAGCAGAAATTGATGCGGGCCACTTCGAAGCAGTAATTTTCTCCCGGCGTGACGGTTTTTATGTCCATCGTATTGGTCGAGTTGCTCCACTCCACGGCAGACCAGGTGGTGTTCCATTGATATCTGTCTCCCTCGCCGCTCAATTCGCCGTCTTCGATGACCCAGCTTCCCGCGCCGGGTTCGGGAGACCATCCCTCAACGGTGGACACGGTCTGGGCGTTGTACGTTCTGTCCAGAACAAACGGGATGCCGCGGCCGGGAAGGGCCAGGTCCGTCATTTCCGTAAAAAAGTTTCCCGTGGTGGTATTGACGGGCTCCTTGGTGTTTTCTTTTTTATTTTTCTCTCTTCGTTTCTTATTTTCCTTGGGTGTATTTTCGCAATTCGCCTGGCTCCCGGTGATTTTCGCCGCTTCCTCCCTCGACAGCGCTGCCAATTGAACCGGCTGGACGGCGGAAGAGGCGTCCACGGCCAAAACCACGCCGTCCCAGAGATAGGAAAAGACGCTGTGCGGCATGCGGATCTCGTCGCGTCCCATGTACGTGTCGATGAGATATATCCAGTTGGCATCCATCCGTGTGATGAGAACATAGTGGTTGCGCTTGGTGTGGCAGATCAACATGCGGCCCCGGGAAAGGCCTTGCAAGTCGCTCATGGCACCCTTGTAGTATTGGGCATGGACGCCTTTTGCCGCCAGGGCCTGTTTCATTCCCTCCAGCGTCGTCAGAAAATTTTCCGTGGCGCTCAGCTTGAAAAGTTCAGGATAGGTCTCGTGTTTGCCCATCCGGTCTAAGATGATGCCCAACACCACCGGCCCGCAGGCGTATTCGTTGTATCCCATTCCTTTGTTGTGGGTCTGCTGGGCAATCAACGGCGAGGGAATGCAAAGCATGACCAAAACCGCGGCAAAAATGGCGGTTGCCGCCGCAGGGAATGGTCTGATCGTTTTATGGATTGAATTTGGCCCCATTTGTCTGTGTTCCGCGTTCTGCCCGGCGTCTATTTGCCGGCAAATACCTTTATATTGAACGTCTTGACTGTCTTGATTTTTGAATTGTTCGCGTTGAGAACCGTGACACTAAAAGTCTGCGTTCCCTCCTGCTGTGCCGAAGGGCTGTACTCAAACAACCCGTTCTGATTGATGGAGGCGTTTTTTGCCCCTCCCGTCAGCTTGTACTGGAGATTTTGCCCCATGACTTCCACCGCGTGGACTTGTATCTGAACCGTGGGCGCCGGCGGGGCCATTTTTCCTTTCGCTATGGGCACAGTGATGTCCCTGTCCGGGATATCCATCACCGACGGTGCGTGAACGGTATTGCCATTGAGACATTGGGATAACTTGGCAGTGATGTCGTCGTAAAAAGCCTGGACATTGGAGGGCGCCGGCGAGGTGTTCGGCGGCATTTTTTGGGCATTTGCCGCAGCGGTCCAGTTAAAATCCGCACTGGAAGCGATCAACACGGCACCGCCGGGACTCAGGTAAAAGTCGCCCTGTCCAACCGTGCCGACATACACCTTGAACCGCCCCGACGCAAGTCCGACGACATAGGAAATATACCGTACGCCGGTTGTCTTGAGCGCCTGGTTGGCAGAGTTGTTTAAATTGGCGATCAGCGTGCTGGCAGACTCCTCCTGTGCGCCGTACAGAGGAATGATGCTGAGCCCTTTGTAAATGGGAACCGGTGTCGCCGGCGGCACGGCATTGTCTGGGAAACGGACGGTTGCCCCCCGGTTGGCGTTGATCAAATAAGCCCGTCCCATCTCCAAATCAAAATCGGGCATTACCGGTCCGGGGAAATAAATCTCAAATTTGCCGCTGTTTCCTGTGCGGGCGACAAACAAGGCTTGTCCGCCTGCGCTTTGAATGGCCTGCATGAGGGAACTGGCCTTGTATCCCGTTGGCAAAACCCGCGGCGGCGTGAAGAAAGATAAACCAGCCGGAATGTTCACAGGCAAAGTCGGAATGACTGTGATCGTGACCGTCAGAGGGGTGACTCCGCCCATCCCGTCGCTGGCCCGGAACTCAACCGTCCGCGTTGTTCCGCCCGAGGTATCCCGCGCGGCGACCCAGGAAAATTGCCGCGTGGCGGGGTCGAAGGCCGCGCCCGGGGGACTGGATACCATGCTGTAGACGATGGGATCGTTGTCTGCGTCAGTCGCCGTCAGCGTGAACGCGACAGTGGATCCCTCCAGCACGGGCTGAACCGTGAGAGGATTGAACACGGGCGCCGTGTTGGACCGGTTCACCGTGATCTTCACCTCCTCAGTGACTGGAACTTGGTAGTCCGACGCGATGAAATGGAAGATGTGCTGTCCCACGTTGGCCCGTGTGGTTTTCCAGGTAAATCGTCTTGTCTCGCGGCTGAAGGAGGCACCCGTGGGCATCGCTGGGGCGCCGAGACACGAAAGAAGAAGGGGGTCTCCATCTTGCGCATCGGCTCTTACGTCGATCACGATCTCTTGTCCCTCCGTGACGGTCATGTCGGGGATAGTGGCGATAAGGGGAGGAAGGTTCACATGCCTGACCGTGATGGGCAGAGATTGCGAGCTGATATTCCCAGCACAATCCCGTGCCGTAAACTGGACCGTAATCGTTTGACCCACGGCCGGATACACCAGTGTGGTGCAGGGGGGTGTGTATGTGAATGTCCTGGTCGATGAATCAAACGCCGCACCCTCCGGCAGTGTGTCTGCCGCAATGGTTATGCCTTCTCCCTCGGTTGCGCTGACGCTCAGGGTTGCCGTCGTTTCGGAATTCTCGTTAACCGTCACGGGGGCCAGTGGCGCAAGGGAAACGGGGATGTATTGCTTGACGACAAAATTATCGATTTCCACTTTTTGGGCGGATGCCGCCGGGGGGATGAGAAAACCTGCAAATAATACAAGGAAGAGAAAAACGCGAGTGGAAACGCCCGTGCCTTGCCGCTGCATAAAAGAGTCGGTGCGCCGTGCGTCCATTCAACCAACCTTTCGGACGACCATAGTAACCCAGATATGCGAAAAAACAACAATTATTATAATGCTTTAATAAATAGCCTACAGAGAGCGTTAGGACAACGACTTGCAAGTCGAGACGTTTATGAAAAATAACAAAACACGCGAAGGTGTTTTGCCGGTGTCGCGCTGTTGGAAGGACCAGTGACGGTCAATGGAAGGGCACGTTTGCTGCAGGAAATTTTGGAAAAACCCTGCAAAATTTCCCTTGACGGATTTTGCTAGAAAAACTAAGATGGTACAGAACAATAACAAACGTGATCAATTCAATCAACATGGGAAACCTAGGAAGAGTATGAAAGTAGAGAAGCTGGGGCCGGCCGATGTCCGGGTGTCCGATCTGGCAAAGACACTCGACCGGAGTGTGCGCACGATCAAGGAGTGGGAGAAGAAGGGGCTCATCCCCAAGGCTCAGCGCGACAGCCGCGGCTGGCGTGTGTATTCCCAGGAGCAGGTGGAGAAGATTCTCAAACACGTGAAGCGAAAACGTTTTTTTGTGCAGTTCCCACAGACAGGATGACCATGACGCTTGTTGAGTTGCCGTGGCTGGACGTGCTCACGTGGATGAGCGCCGCGATGGCGGTGGTGTCGTCGGTGCGCTTTCTGTTTCCGGCCATCGCCAACGGTCCCTGGCAATGGCAGTCCATCGGCCTGCATGAATTTTGGAAGCCGTTTCCGCCCGAGGAGACCGTTCGAAAGATGCGCACCACCCAGCAGATATGCCAAAATGTTTTGGAGGATTTTTTTCAATCGGCGGGGATCGGCACGGTTTTCTTTGGAGAGGATCTCCGGCTCAAGGGCATGAATTCCCACGCGCGGGTTTTGCTGGGAAATCCTGCTGGATTTGAGACGGGCAGATTTTTGACGGAGGTGGTGCCGGATTCGCTGGTGTCCGTTGTTCTGGACTGTTGGCAGGACAAGGTCAACGCCCGCACGTTTGACGACGTGGTGTTGACGTCCGGCCAGGTGGAGCGGCGGGTGGCGGGGTATGCCGTCTTGCTGCACGACGGGATTGGGGAATACTACGGTGCGGCCCTGTTTCTTCTCCAGAGGTCTCCCATCCAGTTTTCCGGCCGCAGGCCGGGCGTTACACCGGTTCAACAGGGCATGGAAATCGACCGGTACAAGCATCTGGCGTCCATCGGAATTCAGGCCGCGGCCATGGCCCATGAGATAAAAAACCCGCTGGTGGCGATGAAGACCTTCGCGGAACTGTTGCCTGTCAAATACGACGACGCGGAATTTCGCAACGAATTTTCCAAGATCGCATTGAACCAGGTGCGGAGGATCGAAAGCATCCTCAATGATCTGCTGGATTATGCTCGTCCCAAACGACCGGTTCTGGTGCAGGCCAATCCGATGGATATTCTTCAGGAGGCAATGGACATCCTTTCGGCACAGATGGGGGAGCACCAGGTCCGGGTGAAGCAGGCAGGGCAGGTTCTGCCGCCGGCCGCCCAGGCGGATTCCGGGGCCAGACCCCCGGTGTTCTTTGTGGACATCGAACAGATGCGGCGCGTATTCTTGAACGTGCTGTTGAACGCGATGGAGGCCATGCCCAAAGGAGGGGAACTCTGCATCGAAAGCGTTCTTGTGCCCGGTGATTTACGACCCCATGATCTATTGTACGGCAAATTGGAGATTTGTGTCGCCGACACGGGGCCGGGAATTGCCCCGCGGGATTTGGAGCGGATTTTTGAGCCGTTTTACACGACCAAGAAAAAGGGTTCCGGTCTGGGATTGGCTATCGCCAAGCGGATCATGGAAGATCATGGCGGGTCGATCGAATTTAAGAGTGGAAAAGAGGGAACGCGCTGTTGTTTGAGTTTGCCCATTTGGCGGGAAAATGAAGAAAATATGTTGAAGGAGAGGATGGAAACGGGGCGCTTGTGGGTGGAGGAAAGTGGCCGGGTTCCGGCCAGGAAAGAACGGAAGCAGACCGCGAAGACCGATGGCAGGCAGGGAACCCTGGCGCGTACTGTGCCGGGGGGGCCGGCCCCAGCGCCCGGAGCACGTAGTGCGAGGGCCGGGGGATGAATTCTTCCACGGTCGCCGCATTTCCTGTGCGAATTTCGGTCTGCGCCAGAGATCCGCAAAAGGCGGCCGCTTTTTGCGAAAAACTCAAGGGCACGGAGGGGCTGGTGTTTTTAAAGCCCCTGTGGGAACAGCCGGAACTGATTTGGGCGGCCGATGTGGTGGTTCTTGCCGGTGAGGATATCGTTCCCTTTCAAAAGATGGGGGCTCTTCCATTCTGTCCGGCCATCGTGCTGGAGACCGGGATGGAAGATGGTGTTGTCGATAACATCGCGGAGATACTGGGAAGGATTCCGTTTGCCGCGTTTCCTGTACACGCCACGGCACAGCAGATACATCAATTGATCGTCCGCGCCTGCGCCAATACACGCATGACGCTGGCCGGCTGGCACTCGAGAATGAAAAAAAACCAGCCCAACGCGGACACACTCACGTTGAAAGATGAACCGGCGCTGTCGCTGGATTCTATTTTGTATTGGCTGAGAAATTGGCAGGCGGGGCCGGATTTTTACAAGACTCTTGGGGAGATGTTCTACCGCTGGAGCGGTTCCGGTCGGGTGATGCTCTTGACGTGCAAGGGCCACACAGCGCAGGAAGAGCTGGAGATTCAGTATTGTTCCAAAGAACAAGAGCAGGTCATGCGGCGGTGGGTTTGGTACCGCTCGGAGCCGTGGGTCAAAGAACTGGAGCGGTGTGCCGACGTGGTGAGGCGGGATTGCGCAGGACCGGAGTTGTTTCGCTGGATGGAGGCGCTCAAGATTCAGTACATGGTGCCCCTGCGCCACCAGGATGTTTTTTTAGGTATTTTAGCCTTTACGGACCGGGCCCATGGGGTCGGGTTCACGCAAAAAGACTGGGCCTACCTGGGGGTTGTGGCGGCAAAAATCGGGCAAACCCTTTATCTGTGGCAGCAGTCCAGGACGATGGCGGCCGTGGCGGGAACCGTGCCCACGGCGGAAAAAGCCGCGGAGCAGACAGCCCTGCCCATTCCCAAGGAAATGATGCGCCGCCAGCAGTTGGAAATCATCGGCAGGATGGCCATGCGCAGTTCCCACGAATTGAAGAATTGCCTGGTCTCCATCCGGACGTTTGCCCAGCTTTTTCCGGAAAAATACACCGACGAACAGTTTCGGAAGGATTTTTACGGCGTGGTGAACCGCGAGGTGGAGCGGCTCAACAGCCTGGTGGAAAAACTGTTGTTCTTTGCCCAGCCGGTGCAGTTGAAACTGACGCAGGAAAAGATCACCGATGTGATCCACGAGGCCATCGCGCTGTTCAGTCCGGAGGATTTCAAGAATTGCCAGCTGCACAAGATCTTTTCACACAAACAGCCCACCGTCTGGCTGGACCGCCAACAGATGGTCGCGGTGTTTTTTCATATCCTGCAAAACAGCCTGCAGGCGTTGGGGGGAGGGGGGAAGCTGGTGATTGTGACGGAGGATCATTCCCACCCGGATTTTTCCGAGGGGGTGCTGGTGGTGCGGCTGTTGGACACAGGCCGAGGCGTGACCGTCAAGGACCCCGAAGAACCCTTTGAACCGTTTTACAGCACCAAGGCCAGAGGCATGGGGCTGGGGCTGACGATTGCCCGGCGGGTGGTAGAGGAGCATGGCGGCACCATCCGTCTGACGTCCGCCAAAGACAAGGGGACGGAAGTTATTTTGTGCCTGCCCCGGAAAATCCCGCACTGGGATGTGCGCACCGCCCCGTCGAACAAGACCGGAGTGAGTCAGTGAGTACCAAAATATTGATCGTGGACGACGAGTTGGGCGCGCGCGAGTCTCTGCGCATGGTTCTCAAGGATCAATATGAGATTCTGACGAAGGAGG
This sequence comes from uncultured Actinomycetota bacterium, assembly GCA_964526865.1. Taxonomy (GTDB): domain Bacteria; phylum Auribacterota; class Ancaeobacteria; order Ancaeobacterales; family CAZGMX01; genus CAZGMX01. Next base: position 13,268 of record CAZGMX010000055.1, read on the forward strand.
ATGGCGAGAATATTGTGGAGGACGTGCGCGGTCAGGGGGTGGATTTGGTCCTGCTGGATGTGATCATGCCAGGGTGGGACGGCGTGGAGATTTTACGCCTGCTTAAGAAGACTTTCCCGGACCTTCCCGTCATCATGGTGACGGCGACCAAGACTGTCCGGACGGTGGTCTCGGCCATGAAATTGGGGGCATTCGATTTCAGCAACAAGCCCTTCGATATCGAGGAGATCCGCGTGGTGGTCAAAAGGGCGGCGGCCAGTCTGGACCATCACCAGGCCCCTGCCATTGCCCTGCCTCAGGACGACGACACCATTGTGGGAGATCATCCAAAAATCAAGGAAACGCTCAAACTTATTTCCAAACTCAAGGACACGGACAGCACCGTTTTGATCACAGGGGAGAGTGGGACAGGAAAGGAACTGGTCGCGCGCTGTCTCCACTATCACGGCGAGCGCCGCAAGGGGCCTTTCATCGCCTTCAACTGCGCCTGCCTGTCTGAAGAATTGATGGAGAGCGAGCTTTTTGGGCATGAAAAAGGGGCCTTCACGGGCGCCATCGCCCAAAAGAAGGGCATGTTTGAACTGGCCCACGGGGGAACGCTGTTTTTGGATGAGGTGACGGACACGACGCCGTCCATCCAGGCCCGGCTCCTGCGGGTGCTGCAGGAGAAGGAATTCCGTCGCGTGGGGGGAAGCCAGCTCATCAAGGTGGACGTGCGGTTGATCGCGGCCACCAACAAGGATTTGTTTGACGCCGTGAAGGAAGGAAAATTCCGGGAGGATCTGTATTACCGCCTGTCCGTGGTGCCCGTCCCCATGGCCCCCGTGCGTGAACGCAAAGAGGACATTCCCAAACTTGTCCACCATTTCATGCAGCTTTTTAAGAAAAAAATCCGAACCCGTGTCGAGAAAATTTCCGATCAGGCCATGGATTGCTTCATGCGCTACGACTGGCCCGGCAACGTGAGAGAGATCCAAAACGTCCTCGAAAGACTTTTAGTTACCGGCGAAAACGAGCAGATACGCCCCATGGATCTTCCGCCCGCGATCCGTATTGCCCAGGCGCTGGTAAATCTGGACGTGGAGAATTATGGAAGAGAGTTCACCATGGAGGGCACCATTTCGCGCCATGAGCGCCAGATGATTGAAGACGCCCTGCAAAAAAACAACGGCATTCTCACCAACGCCGCAGATTATCTGGGCACGACCCGCCGCATCTTGAAGTACAAGATGGAGAAGCTGGGGATTCCTGTTCAAAGAATACAGGAAAAAATCACCCAACAGGACAATTGAACCCCGCGCATCTTTTCTTTCCATCCGGCGCCCAAATTTGTCCAATTTTTCCCATCCAGCGACAAAATTGTATCTTTCGCGCACATTTAGCCGAACAGTGGCTCCTTCTATTCCAGTGGCATCATTTGTAACATATTTACGCAAGCCACGATGTAATTTATATGCAATCCTTTGAATTTTCGCTGCATTGGCATCCCTTTTGCCTCCTATCACACACGCCCTACAGGGCCGTTATCTAAAAAAAACAGCGATGAGCACGGGGTGTATTAGGAATCCATAGCGGCGCGGGGGAAAATATGATGACAAAGAATACGGTCCTGGTGGTCGACAACGAAGTGGGTACCAGAGAATCATTGCGGTGGCTTCTAAAAAATAATTACCAAGTGCGATTGGCAGAGACCCCCGTTACGGCCTTGCGCGTGATCGACGAAGAATCGGTCGATGTGGTTTTGTCCGATATTCTCATGGAACCCTACGACGGCATTTCCCTGCTCAAGAAAGTTAAGCAGGCAAACCAGGATATCGAAGTGGTCATGATGACCGCGTTTGCCAGCCACCAGTCGGTGGTGGAGGCGATGCGCTATGGGGCGCTGGACTATTTGATCAAGCCCTTTGAAAAAAAACAGGTGGAGGACGTGCTGTCCAAGGCCCTGGCAAAGCGCTCGCGCGGAGCGATGGAAAAAAAGGTGATGACAGATCTAAAAAAGACAGTCGAAGAAAGGTTTCATGGAAGCGTGAACTCCCTGATGCAGGCCCTTGGGGCAAAGGATGTCTATACATTTTCACACAGCCGGCGTGTGGGGGAGATATTCAAGCTGTTCATTCAGCGGTTTGGATTCACGTCTCGGGAGCAGGAACTCTTCAAAACCATGGCGGTTCTGCACGACGTCGGCAAGATCGGTATCCGGGACGCTGTATTGAAAAAACCCGGTCCCTTGACGCACGAAGAATTTGAAGAAGTGAAATTGCATCCAAAAATGGGGTATCATATCGTGAAGCATCTGGGCGTCAGCGAGGAAGGGCTGGATATCATTATCCACCATCAAGAGCGCTACGACGGCAAGGGATATCCGCACGGACTGGCGGGGACAAAAATACCGCTGGCGTCGCGGCTTTTTTCCGTTGTGGATGCCTACGATTCCATGCGGGGCGACAG
>CAZGMX010000056.1:0-10265 GCA_964526865.1 uncultured Actinomycetota bacterium
CGAGAAGGTGGCCGGAATGAGCGAGACGCTGGCCGGATTGCTCCGAAAAACGCAACCAGGGTCACCCATGAAGGTGGAGCATGAATACAAACGCTGTGGGGCTTGGGCCTACCTCGCAGCCCTGGATGTCCACCGGGCCAAGCTCTTCGGACGGTGTGAAACAAAAACTGGGATTGTACCCTTGAGCGATTAGTTTCGCAGGTGATGTCTCAGGAACCTTATCATAAGGCCCGACGTGTTTTCTGGATCATGGACAATGGTTCCTCACACCGGGGAATACCTTGCGTGGAGCGTTTGAAAAATAAATACCCCACGCTGGTACCCGTCCACGGGCCTATCCATGCCAGTTGGCTGAATCAGATTGAAATCTACTTCTCCATCCTGGAACGAAAGGCTCTCACCCCCAATGATTTTCCATCCCTCGCGGCGGTAGAGAAAAGATTGATCGGATTCGAACGGTATTACGAAGAAAGCGGAAAACCCTTTGAGTGGAAATTCACAAGACGGGACCTTGCTGATTTACTCAATAAAATGACGGCTCACCAAGAAACTCCCATCCAGATGGTTGCTTAAAAGAGGGAGGGTAAAAATACGTTAGTGAACATATGAAGTGGCGTACTTAGGGCCAATCTCTAGAAAATTTGGAGTACCTTTCCTTTTTGAGTCAACGAATGTATTTGGAGTACTTTTATTATGAGTCAATTCGCGGCCTTGACAAACCCGCAGAAATCTTATATAATCTAGCCAAGAAACGGGAGTTGCATATGACTAGGAAGCAGTCCGTTCTTCTGCGGTTGATTTCTATAGTCGTGGCGATATCTATTGGTATGACCACGCTGCCAGCCAACCTTTACGCCCTGGCACCGCCATCTTCGTTTAATGAGCAAGAGCACAAGAGGACATTACGCGAAATATTGGATCCCAAGAGCAAAGCCATCGTCATTTACGATCTTAAAAAGGATTGGCCTCTTGGCCCATTACCCCTTAAAGGCGCGATGTATATCAGCGACGCAGTTTTGTTGAGTCGCTACCCAACAAAATTCAGTTCGCATAAGACCCTGGATGGTGGTTGGAATTTTTTAATCGGTTACATGGAGGGAGAATTTATTCCTGGGTACATGGAATGCATGCTCCGTTTTGTCGAAGGTTTGCATGCGGGAAATTCCATGATTAAAAATCAGGCGGACCTCGGCCGAGTCATCAATGAGACTATGAAAAACAGTCTCTGGCACGGAAACAAAAAAGCCCCGAACAAGGGCATTCTGCTCGTCTGGGATGAAACCGGAGATTCTCTTAAATTGAGCATATACGATGAAGGTGCAAGTGTGCTGGTGCCGGGGACAATCACAGAACCCACACTAGAAGCATTTCCTTTGGCTGGCGCCGGTTATGGTTTGCATTTGACACAAGATTTGCTTGAAGCTTGGGAATCCCAAGCCGTGTGGGACAAACATGGCAATCAGGTAGGGACAGGAGTGTCGATGATAATTTCACCGGATGGTTTTAGCTGGCGACCTTTTCTGAAAAACCCTCAACGCTTGCATGAATATCTCAAAAGCCCAGGGTGGATGTCCCTGCAGGTCGATGTGAAGGTAAAACGTGTACGCCAATTCGATCTGGATTCCGCTATGGAAATACGCGATATTGCCAAGCTTGGTGGCAAAAATGCGCAGACCGACCGCAAAAGCCAAGAATTCGATGCAATTTTTGGGGCAGTCATTGGACCGGAATGGGACATCGTGGAAAAGCTGCAAGCCCTTATAAAGGCTGGTGGCAAGTACGGCAATGATCATTTTAAAAGCCAGGATTCCAAAACAGAGTTGCTGGCGAAGATTAAAGAGCTTCACCGCCCTGAATTGCTACCGTTTCTAGTGCGCCTTTATCGGGAAGAAACGGATCCTGAAAAGCGGGCAACCCTCGCGAAGGTGTTTGTGGATTTCCAACCATATTCAGTCCAGGATATTCTCTTGGAACTAATCCATCAAGAGGAGCAAACGCACCCGAAAAGCGAGTTAATAAAAGCATTGGGTCTAGCGGGTGAGCCCCGCATGGCGCAATACCTTCTAAAATATTTGGATCATCAGAACGCCGCAATTGCCAAAGAAGCCATGATTGCTATTGCAAACGTAGGCAATGCGGGAACAATCCGGGTAGATCAGACTGGCAAATTGCGAGATGGACTAGCCAATGCGCATTTGGCTCTCGGCCCCGGACGGACTCTGCAGGAAATTATCGATCCCGAACGGGAGGCTTGTCACGCAAGCAAGGTATGGGAACGGGCCGCCCGACCTCTCCCATCATTGCTCTATATCCCAGATACCGTGTTTTTATCGAGGACAAATAGCGAGACCACGGGCAGGATATATGAATTCATCTGGATTTTTTTACGAGAGCTATTACCGAGAGGGACCGACATGACTTCGCCGGAAACGATGGCAATTGCATTCCCCATGCGGGAGACCCTCAAGAATTGTTTATTCCATGCCAATGACATGCGACCGGACAAGGGCATCTACGTTTCCTGGCGTATACAGGAAGACCGAATGCTCCTGGATTATTATGATGAAGGAGAAACTGTATTTATCCCATGGCTGACAAATAAAACCGAAAGCCCCGATGCCGATATCTTGCGTGGAAGCAGAAAGGGATTGGTGCTTATGCAACAGGACGTTGAGTCTTGGCGCGTAAAATCGATCTGGGATTCTGCCAGTCGCCACGTGGGGCATAAGATTTCCATAGGCGTTCCGCTGAGGGGCCTTTCCTGGAAGCGTTTTCTGGACCGGCCGGAGAGATTGAAATCTTATTTGGAGAGTTCCGCATGGATGTTCATGGACATCGACGCCAAGGAAAATAAATTAAAAAAGCTGGACGCAGCCATAAGGGAGGGGCTGACGAATATAGACGCAGATCGTCGAATCAGCAAATTGCTTGGCTGGAATGCTTCTGGGGGCATAGCGGCCCGAAAAGAGACATTGCAAGGCGCCTTCTCGGATCTATATAACGCGGAGTGGTCGGTCGTCCAGGAATTGAAATCGATCTATGCGTTGGGGGATTTGCACTTCAAGGATAAGCATTCCAAGGGAAAGCTTCTTCGAGAAATTCAGCGCCTTCGAAGGCCGGAGTTGTTGCCCTTCTTGGTTCGCATGTATCGGGCGGAGATGGATCCCGATATTCGTAAATCCCTTGTGCGCACGTTTCAAATATACCGGCCTGAATATGTCCAAGATATATTGTTGGAGCTTGCACAACAGGAAGATCAACCGGAGCCCAAGGGTGAGCTTCTTGGTTCGTTAGGTACGTTCGGACGGTTTGGGCTATTGCCACCGGTGGCTCATGCCCCTTTGATCGATACGTCGGGCGTAGATGTTTTAGCCGCATCGCTTTAACTAGGATGTATCGGCGATACTTCAAAATGGGTCGCAAAGGGTTTATCGCGTTTTACCGAAGATCAAGACGGGCTAAGAACTAAACAAAAAGGCGTAAGTCGTTTTCTTTGGGCAAGCGGCCGCCCGCACCCGGCCGCTTGCCCAGACAATTTAGCCGTACGAGGCGACCGCCGCCGGATGTCGGACCCGCAGACATGCGGGGCCGGGAAGGGGCGGCGCAGCGCCGAGCCGGCGCTCCCTTTAGGTCTTTCCATCGCCGCAGGCGCAACCGGAGTAGATGGGATAGGATGTGAGCAAATCCAGGGAAAGGAATGGGACTTTGCCGTGGGTTTGGCAGAGAAGATTCGATCGGGCACATATCGACCGTGTGCGGTGCGCAGAGTTTACATCCCCAAAAGGGATGGGAGACAACGGCCGCTTGGAATACCGACGCTGGTTAAACCCATGCGCGTTATTCCGGGTCCTATCGGCCAGCAGTATGCGTTGGCGATATTGTAATCTGAAAGAGCTGGATACGGGAAATCTGTACGTCCAGTTCGGGGAGGAGTCAGGGGAAACCAATCATCGTTTCCTCTGACTTACTCCATGTTATCACTTGCGGCAATTTTTGAGTGGTTTGTCAGGGCGGTCCCTTTTGGTCTTTCCATCGCCGCAGGCGCCCCTCACCAAATCCTGCGGCTCTTTAAGAAATCTATACATTGAAGTCAATATGACTTGCAGCAGAATTTGGCTAGTAGCAAAATTGACCAGCGCTTAGACTTTGAAGTCAGAGTTTTCTTTAAACCAGGTTCGAACTTCGTCTAAGAGACACCGATGTCAAAAGGAAAAGGGGTCAAGTCTTTTGTTGGCTAATTCTTGGAGCTTGGAATTCCGGGGACAAATCATGGAACTCAAACTTGCACGCATAAGGACATGCAATTCTTAGTGGTCGATGCCATAAATACGGTGACGCACCGAGAGCAACGATGCGCCGCACCTGCACTTTCGCGCTTCGCGCTCAAGTATTAGGTACGGCCACCCACCCAACGGCGGGTACCCGGCCTACCGTCACAAGGCACGACGACGAGGCATCCCGGCTTGTAGCACGCCGGGATGGCGAGGAGGAGCGACGCAGCAGGTGCGGCGCAGCGTTGCTCAAATGCCACTGTATTTATGGCATCGAACACTTAGCCGTGGGATGAAACCGCTGAAAGCGGGCCTGCATTGACCCGAACAATGGGATAGGACAAAGATATGGTGAGTGCTTTTGTCGCATCGCTCCTGTTTGTTGCTTTGGCGGAGATGGGGGACAAAACACAGCTTCTGGCGATGGCTTTTGCGGCGCGGTACAGCGCGCACAAAGTGCTTCTGGCGGTTTTTTTTGCGACACTCTGCAATCATACCCTCGCGGTCGCGGTGGGACATTTTCTGACCAAGGTGATACCCCTTGATATTATTTCTCTCGCAGCGGCTGCCTCGTTTATTGTCTTTGGTTTGTGGACGATCCGGGGCGATAAGCTTGAAGGTGAGGATAAGAAAGAGAGCCGGTTTGGCCCTGTCGTGACGGTGGGTGTCGCGTTTTTTCTTGCGGAAATGGGGGACAAGACGCAGCTTGCCACCGTTAGCCTGGCCGTCGAGTACCAAAACATGATCGGCGTTCTGGCGGGAACGACGATGGGAATGGTGATCGCCGATGCCGTCGGCATCGGCATCGGTATTGTGATGAAAAGACACATCCCGGAGACGGCGATAAAGTGGGTCTCCGCGGCTGTTTTTGTGGCGTTTGGTCTGAGCGGTGTGTGCCGGGTCTTGTCGCCCCGGCTGCAACCGGCACATCTGTGGGGCATCGTCTTGCTTGCCGGCGCGTGCGCGATCGCTGGGGCTTATTATATTTCAAGGTCCAACAGAAAGGCCGAGGGTCCGTCATGAAACATAAAATCATACCCGTTGATTCAAAGAAGGACATTCCTGCGGCATACCGCAATACCCCCATCGGGTTGTTGCTGGAATATCACAATCTGAAGCGCCCGTTTGACGAGTATGCCCAGGCGCAGCTTCTCGTTGGCATGTGCATGGACAACCGTAAGTATTTAAATATTCCCGACAATTTTGCGTTTATCATCCGTTCCGGCGGGGCAAATCTGCGATACAGTGAATTCAAGGTCTCCTATGCGATCGCCGTGGGGCAAGTGTGTCACATTGCCCTGATCGTGCATAATCATTGCGGGATGGTCAATCTGGCTGCCAGAAAAGAAGACTTTGTCACTGGCCTGGTCCAGAGGGCCGGGTGGAACAAAAAAGCGGCCGAGGAACATTTCATGAATTTGGCCCTGATGCATGAAATAGGCAACGAGATAGATTTTGCCGTGAGCGAAACAAACAGACTGCGTGAACGATATCCCAAGATCAAGGTTGTCCCGCTGTATTACCGGGTTGAGAATAACCGGTTGAGCTGTATTTGCTGAGGGCGGCATCCTGTCCGCGGTACTGAAGCGCGCGGGGCATGAGTACGTTCTGTTTGACCAGGTATTTCTGCCCGTTTCGACGTCTGGGAGGCTTCTATTTCTTGATGAGCGAGCGGTAGAGCGCGTAATGCTTCTTCGCGATGCTCTTCCAGCTGAAGACATCCACTGCCCGGCGCCGTCCGGCCCGGCCCATTTTAAGGCGGAGGGATTTATCCGCCATCAGCCGGTTGATCTGGCGGGCCAAGTTCCGGGAGAACTTTTCCGGATCCAGGGGCTCGAACGGGCTTGATTTTTCCTGCCGGACAGGCACTAAAAGACCAGTCTTGCCATGAACCACGACCTCTTTGATTCCGCCGACGGCCGTGGCCACAACGGGTGTTTCGCAGGCCATGGCCTCCAGGTTGATGATCCCGAACGGCTCGTAAATGGAAGGACAGCAGAACAGGGCGGCGTGGGAGTAAAGGGCAACTTTGGTCGGCGTGTCGACCATCTCCTGGATCCAAATGACGCTTTCACGCATGCGGCGAATCTCCTCGACCCGCGAGGTCATCTCGGCTGCGATATTCTTGGTGTCCGGGGCACCCGCACACAGAACGATCTGAAAATTCTTGTCCATGTATTTGATCGCGTTGACCAGATGGATGATCCCTTTCTGTCTTGTGATCCGTCCGACAAAAAGGATATAAGGCTTTGAAAGGTCGATGCCAAACCGCTTTAATTTTTCCGGCGAGCGGACGGGCCGGTATTCCTCCGTGTCCACGCCATTGTGGATGACTCTAATCTTGTTCGGCGCAACATAAAAAAGCCGGAGGATGTCCTTTTTGGCCTCTCCGGAAACGGCCACGACCGCATCCGCCATTTCGATGGCCATTTTTTCGATCCAGCAGGAAAAGTCATAGCCTCCGGCAAGCTGTTCGCGCTTCCATGGCCTCAGCGGTTCCAGCGAGTGGGTGGTGATCACGAGTGGAATCGAATAACAGAGTTTCGCCAGGATCCCCCCAAAGTGGGTGTACCAGGTGTGGGCGTGGACGACGTCCGCGTCGATATTATAACCGTTAAAATCAACACAGCGCTGCATGGCGCTCAAGACGTTTCGGAGCGGTTTGGGAGCCGTGTAATGGCTGTCGTTCAAGCCGATGCCCAGGGCGCTGAGATTTTTCCGGCGTAGTTTTTGATCCCCAAAACAGCGGACGTCAACGCGGCAGAGTTTGGAAAGGGCGCGGCTCAGATAATCCACATGAACCCCGGCCCCTCCGTAAATGTGGGGCGGATATTCGTTGGTCAAGAACAGGATTTTCACAATAATAGCGTATAGCGTTTAGCGGATAGCGTATAGGGAAAAATAGCATATAGCGTTTAGCGGATTGCGTTTACAGATAGATAGCGTATAGGAGAACATTCGCTTCTTCTGCACGCTGATTATTCCTCCTCTCACGGGTTCAAACCTGTGATAAGATAATTTCAACCGGCCGTATAGGAGATGCCATGGAAAACAAAGAAAAAGGGGTTTTATCCTCAATAGCGCTGTCGGTATGTCCAAGGGAAGGACCATCCAGCGTCATCATTGAAAACATTCAGCCTTCCGTGGATAGCGGGAAATATCCCGCCAAATGCACCGTGGGAGATACGGTTGTTGTTGCCGCGGATATCTTCAAAGACGGGCACGATATAATCGGCGCTTGTGTTCAATATAGGGAAAAAGCGGAAGCGGACTGGAAGGAATCGCCGATGCGCTTTGTGGATAACGATCGCTGGCAGGGCGAGTTTATCCCTTCAAAAAACACCCGTTATCTGTTCCGAATTGCCGCCTGGTTTGATCCCGTGGCGACGTGGCTGCGCGACATGGAAAAGAGATGTCCCGCGATGCCGTCTGTGGAGAGCGATGTACTCGAAGGGCTTGTGTTGTTGAAGAAGGCCGGTGCGAATGTCCCCGGAAAGGACCGCGATATCGTCCTGGCTCTCATCAAGTCCCTGGAACTTGCCAAGGGGAAAAGTGAAGAGGTTCTGCGCCAGATACGCGCACCGGGTCTTGCGGAGCTGCTTGCCAAATATCCTTTGAAACAGCTGGAAACCATTTCGGAGCCCTTCGAGCTTGTGGCGGACCGGGAGAAGGCCGTATTCGGTTCCTGGTATGAGATATTTCCCCGGTCTCAGGGGCGGGAGGAAAATAAAAGCGCGACGTTCAAGGATTGTATCCTCCGGCTTCCCGCAATCAAGCAGATGGGATTTGACGTGTTGTATCTGACACCGATCCATCCGATCGGAAGCACCAAACGCAAGGGGCCCAACAATTCGCTTGTCGCGGACAAGAATTCTCCGGGATCGCCCTGGGCGATCGGCAGCAGGGAAGGCGGTCACAAGGCCGTGCATCCGAACCTTGGAACCCTGGAAGATTTTGAAAAACTTGTCCGGGCGGCACGGGACCTTGACATCGAGATCGCGCTGGACATCGCGTTCCAGTGTTCTCCGGATCACCCCTACGTCACAGAGCACCCCGAATGGTTCTATCACCGTCCGGATGGAACCATTCACTATGCCGAAAATCCCCCGAAAAAATACGAGGACATCTATCCGCTCAATTTCCACTGTGAAGCGTGGCGCGAACTCTGGGAGGAATTGAAAAGCATCATCCTGTTTTGGATCGAGCGAGGAGTCCGGATCTTTCGCATGGACAATCCGCACACCAAGCCCCTGGGTTTCTGGAAATGGCTGATCGATGCAGTGCAAAAAGACCACCCCGATGCGATTTTTTTCGCGGAGGCATTCACGCGTCCCAAGGTCATGAAGTTTCTGGCCAAGACAGGTTTCACGCAGTCATATACCTATTTCACATGGAGAAACACCAAACGGGAATTGCGGGAATATCTGGAAGAATTGACGCAAACGGACATGCGGCAGTATTATCGCGGAAATTTGTTCGCGAACACGCCGGACATTCTGCATGAGTTCCTTCAAAAAGGCGGCCGCCCCGCCTTCATGATCCGTTTCATTTTGGCCGCCACACTCTCCTCTACATACGGGATATACAGCGGATTTGAGCTTTGTGAAAACCGGGCCAAGGCGCCGGGTTCCGAAGAATATCTGGACTCGGAGAAATATCAGTACAAGGTCTGGGATTGGGACCGGCCCGGAAACATCAAAGACCTGATCGAGCGCGCGAACCATATCCGGAGAGAGAATCCCGCCCTGCAGGAGTATGCGAATCTTGAATTTTATGATTCCCGCAGCGATGCAATCCTTTGTTATGGGAAAAGGACTCCGGACAATTCGAACATCCTTGTTGTGGTGGTCAATTTGGACCCGTTCAATATCCGGGAGGACTTGGTCGGCCTGCCGCTCTGGAAATTGGGGATCGGGGATGGGCAGACATACCAGATGATGGACCTTTTGACGGGCGAAAAATATGATTGGGAAGGTCCTGAAAATTACGTGCGGCTGGATCCCAAAAAAATGCCGGCGCACATTTTCTTGCTTAATAAAATGAAATCCAAATGAACGATTTGTCTGACAGCCGTTTTGCCGCCCCATTCCTGCTGCTTTCAGAATACCTGAGTGCTGCCGTTTTTTTGATCGGAGGCATGGTCCTTTTGGGGTGGGTGTTCAACAGCCCGCTCGTGAACGATCCCCATCCGTATTTGATCCTCATGAAGGCGAACACGGGGCTTGGGCTGATGTTGATTGGCCTGGCGGGATGGTTTCTTCATCCAGCGAGAACACGCTCCTGGATGCGCTGCCTGGCCTATGTCTGTGCCTTTTCCGCGGCACTGATTGGATTGCTCACCTTCCTGGAATACCTGCTCGGCGCTGATTTCGGAATAGACCAACTATTGTTCAGGGAAATTTTACAGACAGCGGAAGACTCGTTTCCCGGCAGGATGTCGCCCAATTCGGCCTTGGTCTTTATCCTCCTCGGCGCGGCCCTGCTGTTGTTGGATGTGGAAACCAGGCGGGGACATCGTCCCGCACAGTATCTTGCCTTGTCGGGCGGGTTGATTTCCCTGCTGGCGCTCATCGGATATGTCTATGCTGTCAAGCAACTCTACGGCATGGCCACCTATACCTCCATGACATTGTCAACGGCGATTGTTTTCATGATGGCATGCGTGAGCATCTTCTTTGCAAGGCCCGACCGGGGACTGGCACGAATCTTTTTGGAGGAAAACGCCGGCGGCATCGTGGCGCGCCGGCTTGTTGTCCTGGCCGTAGCGTTTCCCATCCTGGTGGAATTGTTGATCCGGGAAGGAGAACGGGCCGGTTTTTATGACAGTCAATATGAAGATGTTTTGCACTGCATCATCATCATCGTCTTTTTTTCTTTTCTCATCTATTTTACCGCCCGTCTGCTCTCACGCCTGGATGAGAAGCGCAAACGCACAGAAGAATATTTGGCCGCGGCGAAAGAATTTTCTGATTTATTGATCTATGGACTTCCCGG
>CAZGMX010000056.1:10275-15659 GCA_964526865.1 uncultured Actinomycetota bacterium
CTTTTCGATGACAACGCCAGGCTCCTCCGGTTGAATAAAAATTTGGAGACGGTGACAGAATTTTCCGCGGGAGAGCTTCTGCATTCGGAGCTATGGGAACTTTTTGCCCGGGAAGACAAAGACCGTGTGATGGAAGCGGCCAAAAAGATGTTTTCTCAGGGGAAGGCGGGTGTGGAGGCACTGCAGGCTGTAAAAGACGGCGCAAGGATTCCCTATTATTTTACGGGAATGCGGATCCAGGCAGAGGGCGAAACATACCTGATTGGGATGGGTGTCGATATCTCGGAGCGGAAGAAAATGGAGGAGGCCCTGATCGGGGCAAAAGAGATGGCGGAGGCCGCGAGCCGCGCGAAGAGTTCGTTTCTCGCCAACATGTCCCACGAATTGCGCACTCCGCTCAACGCCGTCATCGGGTTTGCCGATGTCCTGGTGGAAGAGACGTTCGGCCCGCTGAACGCGCAGCAAAAAGAATATCTGGCCATCATCAACAATAGCGGAAAACATCTGCTGTCTCTCATCAACGACATCCTCGATCTTTCCAAGATCGAGGCCGGAAAGATCGAACTGGAGCCGGCAGAATTCGATTTAAAGACCCTGATAAAAAACAGTGTCGCGCTGATTTTGGAGAAGGCGCACAAAAATAAAGTGCGGGTTTCGACGAACATTGCACAGGATGTCGGTTCCATCCGGGCGGATGAGATGCGGATCAAACAAGTCTTGTTCAATCTGCTTTCCAACGCGGTGAAGTTCACACCTGCGGAAGGCACCGTGGGGGTGGACGCAAAAAAGATGGCCGGGGAAATCGTTGTAACGGTCTGGGATACCGGCATTGGAATCGATCCAAAGGATCAGGACAAACTGTTCAAAGAATTCGAACAGGTGGACGCCAGTTACACGCGCAAATACGGGGGGACGGGATTGGGACTGGTGATCACCAAGCGCATCGTGGAACTTCACGGTGGAAAAATATGGTTTGAGAGCGAGGGAAAGGGCAAGGGATCCAAATTTATATTCACGGTTCCTGCCAAGGCGTGATAGGGATGTCGCGGGTTCTTCCGCAGGCAAAAATATTATGGCAAGCAAAAACATTCTCATCGTGGATGACGACGAAAACAACCGCAGGCTCTTGAGCGCGGTCATGACCAGCCGCGGCTATCACACACTGGAGGCCGAAAGCGGCGAGCAGGCCCTGGAGATGCTGAAGGGGCAGACGCCGGATTTGATCTTCATGGATTGCCGGATGGCGGGAATCGACGGCGCCGAGGCTTGCCGCGTGTTAAAATCACAGGCGGCGACGGCAAAAATTCCGGTGTTCATCGTGACCGCCAGCGCCATGAAAAGCGACCGGGAAAAGATCATGAAGGAATCGGGCTGTGACATGTATTTTGCAAAACCGATCAACATCAAGGAAGTGACGCAGTCCGTGGCGAAATATCTGGGACGGGGTCCGGAGGCGTGAGCACCATGACACAAGAAAGGGCGCGGATTCTGGCGGTGGACGATGAACCCAAGGCAACCATGTTGTTGGATGCGATGCTGCGTCCCCTGGGATACGATGTGGTCAGGGCGGCCAACGGGCAGGAGGCCCTGAACAAGCTTGCTGCGGGCGGCGTGGACTTGATTCTGCTGGACGTGATGATGCCGGACATGGACGGGTTTGAAGTGACGCGGAAAATCCGGCAAAATGAGGCGACCCGCCTGACGCCGGTTGTGCTGTTGACCGCCCTGACGGAAAAAGAGGACAGGGTCAAAGGGATCGACGCCGGCTGCGATGATTTTATTTCAAAACCTTTTGATAAAAATGAGGTCATGGCCCGGGTCAAGATGCTGTTGAAAATGAATTTCTACCGGCGGCAGTTGGACGAAAAGGAGAAATTTGAAACCATCTTAAATCAGATCGACGACGGCATTCTGGTGTTGGATCCGGACCTGAAAATCACAAAATCCAACGATGCGGCGGTGCGGCTGTTGTCCCTGGGCGGGCCAAACGAAGTGCCCGACATCGTCTCGCACCTGACGGCCCATTTCAAGATCCATTTTGAGGGAGATTTGTTGTTGGCTCTGCGCACACAGTCCGTCACTTTCGATCTGGAGAGAGAGGCCACCGATGTTTTTCGCGCCCTTATCCTGGAGGCTCACTCCAGCGTCATTCGCAATTCCGCCACGGGAGAGATGACCGACGGCCTCATGATTTTGCGGGATGTCACGGCCGTTCGCGTTGAGGAGTCGATCAAGCAGGACTTTCTAGGGCTCATGTCCCACAAACTGAACACGCCGTTGGCGGGGGCGCGCAGTTCCCTGGCCATGCTGAGGGATCCCGCCGTCTCCGGATCGCTGAGCGACATGCAGAACAAGTGCCTGACCATGGCGGATCGCTACTGTGTGACGCTGGGAGACTTCATCAAGAAACTGTTGAAATTCACAGAGGTCACCAACGTGCAGGGTGTCTCCTCCAGGGAAAGGGTGGTACTCCCGGAATACCTTCCCGGGGTGTTTGAAAAGAGCATCGACTTGTTTCCCGACAAAACAATAGTAAAAGAATTCGTTTTTCAAAGCCCGCAGGACGCGGTGGTCGTCAATCAGCGGTATTTTGGGATTGTCCTGGAAGAGTTGTTTCACAACGCCATCAAATTCAATGACAAGGAAACCGTAAAAGTTTCCATCCGCACGGTCCGGGCGGAGGGGGGCATGCACATTTCTATCGAGGACAACGGGCCAGGGATTCCGCCGGAAGAGCAAAAGAATATCTTCGAAAAGTTTCACCAGGTCGAACGGTATTTCACTGGCAATATTCCTGGGGTCGGGCTTGGGCTGGCCATGGTAAAACAATTTGTCGAAAAGTACGGGGGGACGATAAAATTTTCTACGATTCTTGGACAGGGATCCGTGTTCACGATCGTCTTGCCCGCCGTGTAAATACCATGGTGTGAGGAAGGGAATCATCGTGCCGGCACAAATCACAGCACAATTTAGCACTAGAATTGAGCGCGTCCCCATGGTGGAAAGTTTCCAGTTCCAGCCCAAACGCCCCATGGATTTTGTTCCCGGTCAGTTTGTGCGTGTGATGTTGGATCGGGACAATCCAAACAACAAAGACTTGAACAAATATCTTTCGTTGTCCTGCGCGCCCGGCAAGGAGTATATTGAGGTGACCAAACGGCTGAGCGCGAGTCTTTTCTCGCAGGCGCTGATGCGTCTGAAGCCGGGAGATGAGGTGCTGTTTTATGGCCCCATGGGTAGTTGTGTGTTGGGCCAGGAAGACGCCAAGGTGGGATTCATCACCGGTGGGATTGGAATCACCCCTGTTATTTCCATCATTGAGCATGCGGCGATCAACCGGCAGGAAACGGACATTGTCCTTCTCTATTCCAATCGGAGAGAAAACGAGATTGCCTTCAAAGAGAAATTGGACGGGTGGCAGGCCGCCCGCAACAACATCCGGATCGTCCATACCATCACGGATGAACAGCCAAAAGGGAGTGGTTTTCTACATGGTTTCATCGACAAGGAAATGCTGGTGCGGGCAATACCGGATTGGCGCGACCGGCGGCTCTTTGTCTACGGCCCGCCGGCGATGGTGAGAGTCATGCAGGATATCTGTACGGAGATTGGATGTGATCGCGGAATGATCCGCGTGGAAAATTTTATAGGGTACGAATGAGAAAAAGGGGCACACCATGCATCGCATAGCGCAGGATATCTATTGGACGGGATTCATCGATTGGGATTTACGCAATTTTCACGGCTATTCCACGCCGTCTGGGTCCACCTACAATGCCTATCTTATCCTGGACGACAAACCAACCCTGATCGACACCGTGAAACACTACGGATTCGACGAGATGCTTTCCAGGATCGGGGAAGTCATCGACCCGGCAAAAATCCAGTACATCGTTTCCAACCACACGGAGATGGATCATTCCGGAGCCATCGACCGCTTGCTGGCGTTTTGTCCGCAGGCGCAGGTGGTGTGTTCTCCCAAGGGGGCGGAGGAATTGAAGCGGCATTTTAAGAAGGAATGGCATTTTCGGGTTGTGTCCTCGGGAGACACATTGAATATCGGCAAGCGGACGCTTCAATTTGTCTTGATGCCCATGGTCCATTGGCCGGATTCCATGGCGACCTACTTGCCTCAAGACCACATCCTATTTCCCAACGATGCGTTTGGGCAGCATTATGCTAGTGTCCAGCGCCATGTGGATGAGGTGGGTTTGGGACTCATTGCCCGGGAAGCGGCCAAATACTACGCCAACATTGTCATGCCATATGGTGCCCAGGTCACCCAGGTGCTGGAGGCCCTGAAGGCCGTACCCATGGACATGATTTGTCCCTCCCACGGGCTGATCTGGCGCAAGAAAGAGGACATAGAATTTATCCTCCGGTCCTATCGCGCGTGGGCGGCTCATGAAGCGGGCAACAGTGTAGCGATTATCTATGACACCATGTGGCATTCCACCCAGCGGATGGCCCAGCGGCTCTTTGAATTGCTGGACAGGGAAGGCGTGAGCGTGCGGCTCGTCAATCTACAGACCAGCCATATCTCAGACGCAATGACGGACGTGATGAACTCCAAGTTTGTCTGTGTGGGCAGTCCCATCCTCAACAATAAGATTTTGCCCACGGTGTCGGCCTTCTTGACTTATCTTTCCGGTTTGAAACCGAAAAAGCGGTTTGCCTTTACGTTTGGATCGTACGGCTGGTCCAAGGCCGGCTTCAAAATGCTGGAGGACGCACTAAAAGACGGGGGCTTGGAGATGCTGGGAGAGGGGTTGTATCTGCAGTTTGTCCCCGACGAGAGCGAGTTGGCGGTTCTCCAGGCTGTGGTTGCAAAAATCAAGACATTGATACAGGCCTGACACCCATGACAAAAATACCAGATGCCGTAACTCGATTCTTGGAAAAACGCGGGTTTGTTATTGTCTCCACCATCGATTCCAGGGGACGGATCCATTGCGCCGCCAAGGGAATTGTCCGGATGGACAAAAAGGGCAAGGTGTATCTTCTGGATCTGTACAAGGGGCAGACGTTCAAAAATCTCTGCGGCAATCCCGCCATTTCCATCACCGCCATTGACGAGAGGCACTTTGCGGGATACACGCTGCAGGGGAAGGCAGCCATCGTGCGGCAGGATATTGTGGAGGACGATCTGGCACAATGGGAAGACAAGATAATTGGAAGAATTTCCGCCCGTGTCATCGACAGTGTTCAAAGAGAGATCAAGTCTTCCGCGCATCCGGAGGCGCGCCTGCCGCAGCCCAAATATCTCATCGTGATGGAAGTCGTGCAGATCGTCGATTTGAAGCCACCCAGTGTTCGATAGGATTGCGCAGCGGGGGGTGATCGTTCTTTTGGTATAATGGGCAGGGTTGGCCGCCCGCGAGAGG
>CAZGMX010000057.1:0-15348 GCA_964526865.1 uncultured Actinomycetota bacterium
TTCCTTGCCGAAATCACATTCTCCCGTTACGATGTTGCCCGCCCCGAGGCTGTTCCACAGGTGATGGACTGTTGTTCCGGGAGAACGTCGCAACGTCATTGAGAACCGAGGCCCATGAAAACTGAAAAAATTCAAACGCAGACGGCCGTGGAAAAAAACACGGCCCCGACGAAAAACACGAGTGTTTTGGAGTGGGTGGAAAGTGCCGCCCGGCTCTGCAAGCCCGATTCCATCTATTGGTGCGACGGGTCGGAGGCGGAGCGCAAGGAGTTGTTTGCCAAGGCCTTGCCCATGGGAATTTTTGAGGAGCTCAACCAGGAGAAGTGGCCCGGCTGTTATCTGCACCGCTCCGCGTCGAACGATGTGGCGCGCACGGAACATCTCACATTCGTCTGCACCCCCGCCAAGGAAGAGGCCGGCGCCAACAACAACTGGATGGCCCCCAACGAGGCCTATACGAAGCTGGCCGCCATTTTTGACGGCTCCATGCGGGGCCGCGTGATGTATGTCATCCCGTTTGTCATGGGATCTCTGGGGTCTTCCTTCAGCAAGGTCGGGGTTGAAATCACCGACAGTCTTTATGTCGTGTTGAGCATGCGCATCATGACGCGCATGGGGTCCATCGCGTGGAAGCAGTTGGGCGATTCCAACGATTGGACGCGCGGCCTGCATTGCACGGCTGATTTGGATGAACACAAAAGATTCATCTGCCATTTTCCCCAGGACAACACCATCTGGAGCGTGGGGTCCGGCTACGGCGGCAACGCCCTGTTGGGAAAAAAGTGCCTGTCCCTCCGCATCGGTAGTTATTTGGGATATCGGGAAGGGTGGCTTGCGGAACACATGGTGGTTTTGGGGATCGAGGATCCCGAGGGGCGGGTCACCTACGTCACGGCGGCTTTTCCCAGCGCCTGCGGCAAGACAAACCTGGCGATGATCAAGCCGCCCGCGGGGTTTGAGGGCTACAAGGTCTGGACGCTGGGCGACGACATCGCCTGGCTGCGACCCGGCCCGGACGGCCGGCTGTGGGCTGTCAATCCGGAGGCCGGATTTTTTGGCGTGGCGCCCATGACCAGCATGAAATCCAATCCCAACGCGATGGCGACGATCCGGAAAAACTCTCTCTTTACCAACGTTGTGAAATGTCTGGACGGCAGTGTGTGGTGGGAAGGGATGGACGGGGAGCCCCCCAAGGAAGGCATCGACTGGCAGGGCAAGCCCTGGACTCCGGCCATGCAGACGAAGGGCGCCCACCCCAACAGCCGGTTCACGGCGCCGGCCAGCCAGTGCCCGACCATTTCTCCAAAGTGGGAAGATCCCCAGGGAGTCCCCATCAGCGCGATGATCTTTGGCGGACGCAGGGCCAAATTGACCCCGCTGGTGTATCAGACTCGAAGCTGGCAAAACGGCGTGTATGCGGCGGCCACGATGGCCTCGGAGACGACAGCCGCGCAGAGCGGGCAGGTGGGCGTTGTGCGCCGCGACCCCATGGCGATGCTGCCTTTTTGCGGTTACGACATGGCGCTCTATTTCAGGCATTGGCTGGACATGGCAAAACGCGTTGCCCATCCCCCTCAGATTTTCCAGGTCAACTGGTTTGCCACGGGGGATGATGGAAAATTCCTCTGGCCTGGTTTTGGAGAAAATTTCCGGGTCCTCCTGTGGATCGTCGAACGGTGCAACGGCGGCGGCGGGGCGGTGGAAACCCCGGTGGGATTTGTGCCCGTTCCGGACGCCCTGGATGTCCGCGGATTGAACCTTGCCCCGGACACGATGAAAACGCTTCTGAGCGTGGACAAGGCCATGTGGCGCGCCGAGCTGGAAGATCAGAAGAAATTTTTGGACCAATTCGGAGGACGTCTCCCCAGAGAACTGAGGGAAGAAGAAGAGACTCTAAGGCGCCGACTTCACGGTTGACCGGAATCAGCGGGTAAGCCCGCCCGATTCTCACTCCGGGTCTGCATCAGAAGTTTGTCCTACTTCAGTTCTTCGAGGTGCAGTTCATCCAGCACCCAGTCGATGCTGAAGTCCATCCCTTTTTCCCGGTTCTGCATCGCCATGTTTTTCAGGTGCTGTTTCACCAGTTCGATAAGCCGCGGCCGCAGGGCGGGATTGCCGGCGGCTGGGCACGGCCCCCTGCCCCTGCCGCCGCAGACCGAACATCGGTCACTCGTTGTGTTCATGAGAATCCTCCAAATCCTGTTCTTCCCCATTCTCAAGCCCCAGTGCCATGAGATATCCTTTCGCCCTTTCCGCCAGCTCGTATCGGGAGACAAGATTCCAAAACGAGGCGCCGTGATTCGGCTCGATCAGATGCGCCATCTCATGGACGAGGACGTAATCCCGCACCCAGTCCGGCACACTGCTCAACCGGTGGGATATGCGGATGCACGCGGTTCGATGATTGCAGCAGCCAAATTTGCTGTTTTGGTCCGTGGCATATTCGACGGAATGGATGCGCAGCCTGTTTTCAAAATACCGCGCGTTGAGCCTCGCGGCAATTTCGTCCAGCGGCCGCCCTCTGTTTAACTCTTGCCGGAGTTTTCTTTTTATCAGCCTTGCCTTGATATTTTCGATGATCTCATCGAGGCGCTCGCGGGGAATGTCTGCGGGTGCGTCGACCACGAGGGTGTCGCCGGCCAGGCGTGCGCTGACCGTGCGCAGGCGTTTGCGGCTATGATTGATTTTTACGTCCACGATCTTTCTCCTTATATTCATCCATTCATCCTGTCGTGCCGTGCCGGCGGTGATACCTCACAGGATGTACTCCAGGGGGGCTTTGGCCTGCGGCATCAGTGCTACGACAAAATCTTATTATAGAACGCTCCAACCTCTCTATAGGAAAAAATATCCACGTCGTGCCTTTTTTGGTTTTCTTTTCCTCCATAGAACAGGGTTCTGGACAAAACACTTTCACCCCCCACGTCGTAAAAATACAATTTGGGCGATTTGATGATCCTTTTGTTGAAATTCATAATAGGCGGGCAAAAGATACACGACATGATTTGCCTCCAGGACGGACAACCACTCGCGGAGCATTATGTGTAGCACAGATGTTACAGATTGCAAGTTGAATCTGCAAAATGTACGGTTCCGGCCGGCGTATCGTGAGGCGGGCAAAATCAGCATGCCGTCTGTGTCGTGATCTTCCATGGTGAACCGGGAGTTAAATCACGGCGTTAAATCGCGGTTGACCGGAATTGCTTCTCAAGCGATAATAGCTCTTGGAGTTTTGGAAATAATGAAAACGCAACTTCACCAGAAAGGCAGGGTGAAACTATGCCTGCATTAAGTCAAATATTAAGAGACATCGAAGTGGAGGGGGTACGGCTTTTTAAAAAGGGCAAAGTGCGCCATGTCTTTGAATTGGGCGAACAGCTTTTGATTGTTGCCTCGGACCGCATTTCGGCCTTTGATTATGTCCTGCCCAACGTCATTCCCCACAAAGGCCAGGTGCTGACGGCGCTTTCAGAATATTGGTTTAACGCGACCCGTGACATCGTGGAAAATCACATGGTCAGCACCAGTCCCAAGGATTTTCCGCGGATCCTGCGCGATTTTTCTGACGAACTTGAAGGCCGTTCCATGCTGGTTGTCAAGACCCAGCCTTTGGCGGTAGAGTGCGTGGTGCGCGGATATTTGGCCGGTTCGGGCTGGAAGGAATACAAGAAAGATCAGTCGGTCTGCGGGATCAAGCTGCCCGCAGGATTGAAGGAGTCTTCAAAGTTGAAAGAGCCTATTTTTACGCCGGCCACAAAGGCGCAGACGGGTCACGATGAGAACATCACGGAAGAACAAATGATGGAAATTGTGGGCCGCAAAGTGGGCGAGAAGGCCAAGGAAATTTCCCTGGCCATTTATAAGAAGTGCGCTGACCTGGCCCTGAAGGCCGGGATCATCATCGCCGACACCAAGTTTGAATTCGGCCTGCTGGGGGACAAATTGATCTTGATCGACGAACTGCTGACACCGGATTCCTCGCGGTTCTGGCCGAAGAGCACGTACAAGGTGGGGCGCTCGCAGGAAAGCTTCGACAAGCAGTACGTCCGCGATTATCTGGAATCCATCCACTGGAACAAACAGCCGCCCGTGCCCACCCTGCCGGACGAGGTGGTTGTGAAGACCTCGGAGAAATATCTGGAAGCATACAGCAGAATCACGGGGTCAAAGCTGGCAGTTCGGTAGCCCCCCGAGGGCGGTTTGATGCGTGCATGGAAAAGAATCGGTATCGGCATGGGTTGTTTTCTGTGCGTGATGGCGTGGATGTCCATCCCCAAAATATTCTCCGAATTCCGGACGCCGGAAAGTTCCTTGAGAGGCGAGCGTCTGGACGTTCAAATTTCCATTGTCCCCAAAGACACATTCTGTGAAATCGAGCTGACTGCCGTCAATCTGGACAGCAAGCCTCTTGTCTTAAAATTCAATACCTCCCAGCGCTACGACTTTTATATCCGTACCGCGGACCACCGGACGATCTGGAAATGGTCCAACAACAAAGTATTCGCCGATGTGCTGGGTGAAGAGACCCTCCTGCCGGGTGCGCGTCTCAGCTACACCGTGCAATGGAAGTACAACCGCAACGACGGGTTCCATGTCAAGGGAGGTGCCTACTGGGTCAAGGGGGCGGTCGCGGCCCTGCCGCAGCACCGGTACTCGGAAGAAGTCCGTATCGAAGCGCCCGACGCGCCGGCCGAGGAAGTGCTGGAGGGGCAGGTGTCCGACATGGGGCCGCGTGTCTATCTTCTGGCCGACGACGGCGCGGCGTACCAGATCGAAAATTCCAAGATGATCCGGCAGTATAGCGGCAAGAGAATCCGGGTGGTTGTCGAACGCGTGGAAGCCGTTCCGGGCACCACCGATCGAAAAATCACGGTTCGTTCCTACCGTCTCTCTGATTCTTCCCGTTCCGGAAAAGAATAATTTAGCCGGGAGCCTGGCGGCATTGCATGAAAATTCAACGGCTTGACATATTTCACGTCGATCTCCCGTTTCGTTTTTCTTTCCGTCACGCCTCCGCCAAACGCGCGGGTTCCGAGAGCATTTTTGTCAAAGCTGTGCTGGAGGATGGAACGGCAGGGTGGGGAGAAGGGCTTCCACGCACCTACGTGACGGGGGAGACTGTCGCGTCATCGACGGCCGTTCTGCGCGATACCCTGGGACCTTTTCTGCTGGGCCAGATGGTGCAATCCGTTCAGGACGCCGGGACGCTGGCGCGCCGGCTCTGTGAATGGACTCTTCCCGAGGAGAAGGAGGGCCGGGTGTATTTTGGCGCTGCCCGGTGCGCTCTGGAAACGGCTTTTTTGGATGCCGTTTCGCGCTGTTGGCAAATTCCTTTTGCCGGCTGGCTGGGACCGCGAGGGCGTCGCGCCGCGTATGCCACGGCGGTGATTCCCTCCGTGTCTTCTCTTGTCAAACTCCGGACCCTTCTGTGGCTTGTCCGGATGTTGAAGTTCACCGCCGTCAAGGTCAAGGTGGGCGTAGATGGGGACGAGCAGACCCTGCGGCTCGTGCGAAAAATATTGGGGCCCGCTATTCCCCTCATCGTTGATGCCAACGGCGCATGGCAGGTCCCAGAGGCATTGGACCGGCTGAATCGCTGGAAGGAATTTCGCATCGATGTGGTGGAACAGCCGGTGGCGCCGCAGGATTTCGCCGGTCTGCGTCAGGTGCAGGAGGCGGCAGGGGTCCCTGTGATGGCGGATGAATCCCTGCGCAGCGTCGATGACGCCCGCCGCCTCATCGACC
Source organism: uncultured Actinomycetota bacterium (assembly GCA_964526865.1). Classification (GTDB taxonomy): domain Bacteria; phylum Auribacterota; class Ancaeobacteria; order Ancaeobacterales; family CAZGMX01; genus CAZGMX01. Next base: position 5,746 of record CAZGMX010000057.1, read on the forward strand.
AAAAGGCATGCTCGTGGTTCAATATCCGGCTGTCCAAGTGCGGTGGGATTACCCCTTCGATGGAAATTCTCAAACTGGCGCGCGCCGCGGGTGTGGCCTGCCAGCTGGGGTGTCAGGTGGGGGAGTCCAGCGTGCTGGCGGCGGCAGGGCACGCCTTTGTCTTGAGCGCCGCGGATGTTCGGTATTATGAGGGCGGCTACGGCCGTCTGCTCCTGCGGCGGGATATCGTCAGACCCTGTCTCGGATTGGGATGGAGGGGGCGCGTACGGGGTCCTGGGGCGAATTGCGCAGGCCTGGGGGTGCGCGTGGATGAAAGTCTTCTGGCCCCTTTCGTCAAGGATGTGGTGCGGTTGCCGTGACGGCCCGCCAATATCAGGTTTTTGATTCGGACCAGAAGTGTGAATTGGGCGGGCGGGCAAGCTGTTTTTCCTGGCAGATTTTATTTTTGCTGGGGACCGGAATCGTGTGGGCGCTGTCCCTCGGCGTCTTGAGCGCTAAAGAATTTCTGCCGGCCATGCGGGTAAAGCCGTCCGGTATCTACGAAAAAATTTTTACCCGGCTTTCTCCCTTTGAAGAATTGTGGTACAGCTTTTATTACGGGGATGCGTTCATCGGCGGCCTGCGGGTGTATTACGAGGTCGCGGAAAAGGGATTTCAACCCAAAGCCATCCTGCGCACGACTCTGTGGTGTGATCCTTTTCAGGCGGAGGGGATGGTGCAGGTGAACGAGCGCTACGACGTGGAGACACTGCGGTGGGATTTTTCCTGGCGCGGACAGAAGGGATTCTTGTCGGGGGCCCGGGCCGGTTTACCGGGGACTCTGGTGTGGAAGGGAATGCTGGGCGCGCGGTCCATCAACTTGGGTTTTCCAGAGAGTATTGTGCGGGAGGAATTTCCTGTGATTTTTCCCTATGTGGAGGAAAAAATGCTCCGCGACGGCTGGAACAGGGAGTATCGTTTGAGCGGGGATCTTCTGCGGTCCGTCAAGTTTTCCCTGCGGACGGCCCGCGCCTTCCATCCTGGCGGTGTCCGGCAATATGTGTGCGCGTTGAAATCTGGTGATTTTCAAATGTCGGTTCTGGCCGATACAAAAGGCTTGGTCGAGCGGGTGGACTTTCCGGGAGGTTTTTCTCTGCGGCGCGGCGGCGGCGAGGTGGTGTTGAAACGGATGAAGGATCAGGCGAGGGCCCAATCGCGGACTCCTGCGATGCAGGATATCATCGCGCGGATGGATGCGCTGGTGAAATTATTGTTTGCGCCGGAGAAGTCGTGATTGGACGTACAGCGTCATCGCGAGGCCCGAAGGGCCGCGGCGATCTCGTTGCTTGATAACCATCGAGATTGCCACGCCCGCCGTTGAATCGTCGGTGGGCTCGCAATGACCGATAAGGCAAAAAAATGTGGACAACGACATGATTCAAATCGAAGGGTTGGTGAAACGATACCAGGATGTGACGGCTCTGGACGGCTTGAATCTGAGGGTCCAGAAGGGCCGGTTCTTTGTCCTGCTGGGGCCCAACGGCGCAGGCAAGACAACGGCGCTGAAAATACTGGCGGGACTGCTTGCCCCCAGCGCGGGCCGCGTCCGGATCGGAGGGCACGACTGGAGTCATCCGTCTCCAGAGGCCCGGCGCAGGGTGACGTACATTCCGGATTTCCCCTATCTGTATGACAAACTCACGCCGAGAGAATTTTTGGAGTTTGTTGCGGCGGTGTACGCTTTGCCCTCACAGGGAATGGGGGACAGAATCCAATTCTGGATGGACACCCTGGAACTGATTGGCCAGCAGGACAAGCTGATCGAGCAGTTGTCCCACGGCCAGCGCCAGCGCCTGGTGTTTGCATCGGCATTTCTTCCCAGTCCCGAACTGATTCTGGTGGATGAGCCCATGGTGGGACTGGATCCCCGGATGCGCCAAAAGGTCAGCCGGCTGATGAAAGAGATGACGCGCGCGGGGACAACGGTGTTTCTGTCCACGCACACTCTGAGTCTTGCCGAGGAGATGGCCGACGAAATCGCCATTCTGGACAAGGGAAAATGCGTTGCCTGCGGAACGCTGGGCATCCTGCGCGAACGCGCCGGCACGCGCGGCAAAATTGAAGAGATATTTTTCAAGCTGACAGAGGAAGCCGATGATGATCCGCGCACTGCTCCATACCAAGGCCCGAATCGCCAGGAATAAAATCTTTTCCTACCGTTTCCATTCCCGGTTCAAAGGCGTGGTGATCGGGCTTTTCCTTTTGATCTATCTCGTGGGCGGGTACTTTCTATTGTTGGAGGGGTTCACCTTTGTCCAGGGTTTTCCCTTCATCGGCGATCTCCTGCTCGACCGGATCGTGGACTTGTTCTTTTTTGCCCTCTTTTTTATGCTGGTGATCAGCCAGGCGCTGTTCGCATATGGATCCTTTTTTCGTTCCAGGGAACAGCAGTTCTTGAAGACCCTGCCGCTGTCTTCCGGCACACTTTTTGCGTGGCAATTCTGGGAGGCCACGTTCTTGAGTTCGTGGACGTTCCTGTTTGTCTCCATCCCCATGCTCATCGCGTATGCCCAGGTCCGGCAGGTTTTTCTTTCCTTCACGGGACTTTTTCTGTTGTTGTTTATTCCAATGGTGATGATCGCAGGTGTCTGCGGGGCGCTGGTTCCATTCTGTCTGGTGCGGGTGTGGCGGTCCAGGCAGCGATGGATTTTTGCGGCAGGGCTGGCCGGCATTGCCGCCGCCGTGTGGGCGTTTTCCCTGAGCGTCCGGTCCCGCAGTATGGTGGAGCCCGTGTTGAGCCAGATTCTCGACAAACTGCTCTGGCACACGCGGTTTGTCCAGTGGCCCTGGTGGCCGTCGCAGTGGGTTTCTTCTTCCATCCTGGGTTTTTTGAAAGGGGAAATGGCGCGGGGACTGGGGATGCTCTGGTTTTTGTGGATCACCGCGGTATTTTTCGTTCAGGGACTGCTCGCGGCCGGCGGCCGGCTGTTGGAGGCCAGTGCCCGGTGGGAACCGCGCCGCAGAAAAAACGTTTGTCCGCCCGCGCGGATGGAGTGGCTCAAAAGAATGCTGGTGCCCTGGCTGGACCGGCAGGGCGCCGCGGTCGTTGTCAAGGACGTCAAAACATTTGTGCGGGATCCGGCGCAGTGGAGCCATTTTGCCGTATTCTTCGGCCTGCTGGCCGTCTATTTTTTTAATTTAAGAAATTTCCGCTACGATGTCATGGGGGCCTTTTGGCAGCACCTGGTCGCCTTTCTCAATCTGGCCACGGTCGGCCTGGTGGCGGCGACGCTTTCTACACGGTTTTTCTTTCCTCTCCCCAGCCTGGAACTGCGTTACCGGTGGGTCTGGCACACGGGAGGAAGCGGCAAAATATTATCGACCAAGTTTGCCGCGGGTCTTGTGTTTTTGCTCTTGGTGACCGAGGTCTTGATGTTGGCCTCTTGCAGGATGCTCCGGCTGGAGGGCTGGCTTGTCTGGACGTGCCTGGCGGCGGACTTTCTCTTGTGTGTTGCCATGATCGGGGTGTCACTCGGGGTGGGGGCCGTCTTTCCGGTGCCCGGCGAAGACGTGAGCGCCAAGATTGTTTCGGGGTTCGGCGGCACGCTGTGCCTGGTTCTGACGCTGGGATATTTGATGCTCGTTGTCCTGCTGTTGGCAGTTCCCACGCAGCTGTTTGTGATACACCGGGCGATGTCAGCGCCGGTGTACACCGCGGTGATGACCGGGGTGTGGTTCTTTCTCACGATCCTGAGCGTGGGGCTCTCTGCCGTTTTTCTCGCGGCTGGTTCCAAAGCTCTGAGGAATGCGTGACGCCTGTTTCTACTGACGGAACAGGGACCAGCCTCTCTTTTTCATTACTTCCACGCGGTCCAGGACAAGTTCGGGAGTGCGGGGTTCCACGTCCCGGCAGGCAAGGAGGATTCTGCTGGTGGGACGCAGCAGTTCCTGGCGGGCGCCAAGAAGCATTTTGTTGTGCCGTTCCATGCGGCGGATGGTAGTAAAAAATGTAAAGGTGATGCAGGCAATGGTGCAGAAATAGAGAGTGTGTTTATAGGATACGCACCAGAGAAGAATTCCTCCTCCGCCCTTTCCCCCTGCTTGAAAGACGCGAGCGCCCACGGCCCCCAGGACGAGGAGCGAAACCCAGAAAGAATAGGAATAGGTGACATACCGGGGCGCCAGGGCCTGGAGGGGAGAAAATCCGGCGCGGCTGACCGCCGTGATGGCCGCGGTCCCCAGAGAAAAGAGAGCCAGTCCGAGGTAGGGTACCACTGCCTCTCGAAGGAGACGGCGTTCCACAAGGGCCTGACATTGCGGTCTGCCTGCCGCTCCGGTGTCAGGTGCAGGTGTCTTGCCGCCAGTCCGCCACAGGGCCGCCGTCAAAAGACAGAATCCCGCAAAACCCAGATATCCCGCGGGGCAGGCCAGCACATTCTGAAAAACGAGCGATCCCAAAAAAGTAAAAAAATAGAGAAAAAAATCCATCGGATGGTTTAGTGTGTGCCAGAGCGATGGATGGGCCTGTGGTTTTGCGTATCCATAAAAATAAATGGTGATGGCGGCGCAGGAAACCGCCAGCCACGTCCCCAGGGCCGTCCATCGCTGGGCCCGGTCCCGGTAACTGGAAACACAAAGGATCAGAAAGCCGACGGGCCAAAAGACCAGGCCGCTTGCGATGGAATACGTGGAGACGATGCCCAACAGGAGGGCCCCCAATAATCTTTTCCACCGGAATCCCGGCAGAGACAGAATGAGAATGCCCGCCTGCGCGCACACGACGCTCAAAAAGACGGCGATGGCAACGCCGATCATCCAGTTTTCCCACGGCCGCGCCGAAAAGACAATGAGGGAGACGGCGGGAATGAGCCACCTGGATTTGACCGCTTCCAACCCGCAGGCCAGGAGCGATTCCGTTTTCTTGATTTGCCAGCACAGCAGAAAAAAAGAGAGGAAGGAGAGCAGGACATTGACGGCAACTTCATAGTGAATGTTCCAGGAGGTGAGCCGGGCCAGAAACAGGACGATCAGGTTTGGGAAGAAGATGCGGTGTTCATTGTGTTGTTCCCAGAGATCGTGAAACGACCACGTTCCCTGGAAAAATTTTTCGACAAGAGGAACCATGTCCCATTCGTCGGTGAAGGGAATGTCCACGCAGTACCGAATCAGCAGGAAAATCAGGACCAGCGGCGGGATTGCGGCGATAATTTCGGGGACACCACACTTAATTCGCAAAGTTGCACGCTTATCTGTTGTGTTCTCTATCTTTTGTCATGGAGAAATTCTGTGTATAAATAAGACGGATCTTGCGAATTAAGTGTGGTGTCCCCGAAATTCTAATAATCGATTTCTTTGTTGCCGCTGTCCGTGTTTGCCCAAAAACCGCCGGTGTCCGGATCATATGCCCAGGCCCCGCCGGTTCCTGTAGGATTTGGTTTTCCCCTGACGACCACGACCGCGTCGCGGCGGACACCGGTGGAAAACGGATTGTCGGGGAGTTTTCCAAACTGCATGATTTTGCAGCCGGCGTGATTGTCATTGTTCAGGACGTCTTCCACTCCGGGCCACTCCTGAATGCCGCGCATCTTGGCCTCGTAGAATCGTAAAACCAGCGCCGCGCGGACATGGACAAGGATGCCCTTGCACGTCGAGACCTTCGCCCGGTTGTCAAATTCCATATATTTGGGAATTGCGATGGCCGCCAAAATCCCGATGACAATAAGAACGACCATCAGTTCGATGAAGGTGAACCCCGCTGTTGGAGTGCGTTTCATAAACGCGCATTATACACTCCTTCTCGCGCGTAAAAAAGAAAGATGGTAGAATGCTTGGCGGGGGAGAAACATATGCCGACCATCGCCAGCGACAAGTTGGCTACTGTCTTGGTTTCCAAAGGGCTTCTCAAACCGGAGGAGGTTCGCCAGGCCCAGCGCAACGCCCAGTCGGAGTGGCGCACGCTTCAACAAGTGATGGTCGCGCGCAAGATGGTGGATGAGAACGAACTCTACAATCTCATTTCCGATGCGATCGGCGTTCCCTTTGTCGATCTGGCCAATTATATCATCGATCCCCGGGTCGCAAAAATGTTCACCCCCCAAATGGCCCGCAAGCTTCAGGCGATTCCCCTGTTCAAGATCGGCGACACCTTGAGCGTCGCCATGATGGACCCCACGGACATCCTGCGGCTGGACCAGATCCGCAGTCAGACCGGCAATAAAGTGGAGGCCTACCTGTGCAGTGAGTCGGAACTGAAGTCCGCTTTAGATCAGTATTATCCGGCCTCTGGCGTGGAGATGCTGTTGAAGGAACTGGACATCAAGGAGAAGTCGCCGGAAGGTGCGCCGGCCGAGGGATTCGATGTCACGGCCGGGGCCCAGGCAGAGGGAGAAAATCCCGTCGTCAAGCTGTTGAATCTGATCATCGAACAGGCCATCCGGGATGGCGCCAGCGACATCCACATCGAACCCGACAAAAATGTTCTGCGCATCCGTCTTCGCATCGACGGGGTCTTGCACGAAATTCCTGCTCCTCCCAAGCACATGGAGTCCGCGCTGGTGTCCCGGATCAAGGTCCTCTCCGAGATGGATATCGCCGAGAGCAGAATTCCCCAGGACGGCCGGTTCCGTGCCCGGATGGAAGGCAAGGACGTGGACATGCGCGTTTCGACCATTCCAACCACGTTGGGGGAAAATGTAGTCATCCGTCTTCTCGATCCCATGAGCTTGAATATCGGGCTGGAAAATCTGGGATTTGCCCAGAAGAATCTGGAACGTTTTAACAAGCTCATCCGCCGGCCCTACGGCATGATCCTTGTGACGGGGCCGACGGGATCCGGCAAGACCACGACACTGTATTGCGCGCTCCAGCGGATCAATTCCATCGACAAAAATATTGTGACGCTGGAGGACCCTGTGGAATATCAAATCGAACTGGTCCGCCAAATTCAGGTGAACCCCAAAGCGGGGCTGGATTTTGCCAGCGGCCTGCGGTCTATTCTGCGCCACGATCCCGACGTGATCATGGTGGGGGAAGTGCGGGATCTGGAAACTGCGGAAATGGCCATCCAATCGGCCATGACGGGGCATCTGGTTTTTTCCACTCTCCACACCAACGACGCCCCCGGCGCCATCACCCGCCTGGTGGACATGGGGATTGAGCCATTTTTGATTTCTTCCTCCGTGATCGGCGTGATTGCCCAGCGGCTGGTGAGGCGGCTGTGTCTCAAGTGCCGGGAGGCCTACGTGCCTTCCGAGCGGGTATTGAAGGATTTTGGATTGAGAAGCGGTATCAAAATTTATCGCGCCAAAGGATGCCGGATATGCAGGAACACGGGGTACAAGGGGCGAGTGGCCGTCGCGGAGGTCATGGACATTTCCGATGAGATCCGGGGATTGATTCTCGTGAAGCGGCAGGCCAACGACATCCGAAAAGTTGCTGAGGCGGCGGGGATGGTGAGTTTGAAAGAAGATGGTGCGGAAAAAATTTTGGCGGGATTGACCACGGTTGAAGAAATTGCCCGCGTCACGGAAATCAGGGTGGAAGAAGAAGCTCCGACGACAAAACCTCCGGCAGAGCCTGCCGCGGACACGAAGAAAACATAACGCATGCCTTCCTTTTCCTACAAAGCGCGCGACAACAAGGGCAAGATGATGAAGGGCTATGTGGAGGCCCCGTCCGATGCGCAGGCCATGCTCCAAGTGGACCAGATGGGGCTTATCCCCATCGATGTGCGGCAGGTTTCGCAGGGTGTTTTAGGAAGAGGGGGTGCCGACGTCATGGTCAAAGTTCCCAAGGACGGGAAGGCCGTCCCGATGGCGGATTTGATCATGATGACCCGGCAGATGATGACACTTCTGCAGGCGGGAGTTCCCATCATGAACTGCATGGATGCGCTCGTTGCCCAGACAACTCAGCCGATGCTGCGGGCAATTTTGCAGGAGATGCAAAAAGACATCCAGAACGGGACGGTGCTGTCCGCGACCTTTGCGAAATTTCCCAAGACATTTTCCACCATGTATATCCACACCGTCCGGGCGGGGGAAACCGGAGGGATTCTGCCCGAGGTATTGAGCAGGATGGCGGACATGCTGGAAAATGAGCTGGAGACAACGCGCGCCGTGAAATCGGCCCTGCGGTATCCCGTCATGGTTGTGATCGCTCTGGTCATCGCCTTTTTTGTCCTGATCACGTTTGTGGTGCCGAAATTTGCCGCGCTGTTCGCCCGGTTCAACACGCAGCTTCCCCTGCCCACCCGCATCCTTATCGGGATCAACACCGTGGTCCGCGATTGGTGGTTTATCGCCATTCCCACGCTGGCCGGTCTGGGGTTTGCCGCGTATCAATACGTCCACACCGTCAAAGGGCGCTATCAGTGGGATACCCTTCTGCTCAAACTGCCGGTGTTTGGCAATCTCATTCTCAAGTTTTCCATGGCGCGGTTTGCCCAGATGTTCAGCATGCTGTACAAGAGCGGGGTGCCCGTTCTGCGCGTCATCGATATCGTGTCCCAGACACTGGGCAATGCGGCCATCGGCAGGGAAGTCGCCGCCATGGCTGAGAGCGTCAAGCAAGGGCAGGGGTTGTCCGAACCGCTCAAGAAGAGCAGGTATTTTCCGCCGCTTGTGGTTCACATGATTTCCGTCGGGGAAAAATCCGGGTCTGTCGATGAGATGCTGATAGAGGTTGCAAAAAATTATGACATGGAGACCAAGTATCTGGTGCGCAACCTGACGTCCATGATCGAGCCCATGCTGATCGTCGGATTGGGGTGCATGGTCCTCCTGCTGGCCCTGGGCATCTTCATGCCCATGTGGAACATGATCAAGCTGTATCATTGATAAGTCTCTGTTTCGTGCTGATTAAGATTGACAAGGGAGGGAAGTTCTGGATAATATCGCGCGGCTATATTGAATTCATATATGTTTGGGAGCAGGCTGTCTCTAAATGTTGGGGGCGGCCGTGGGAGATTTGGAGAGGCAGTCAACAGGGAGGAGAGGAATATGAGAAAAGACGCGAAGGGTTTTACGCTGATCGAGCTGGTGATGGTGATCGTGATTCTCGGCGTATTGGCGGCGGTTGCGATTCCTGTGTATGTCAATCTGCAGAGCGAAGCGAACACCGCGGCGGAAAAAGGCGTTGTGGGCGGTGTGCGGGCCGGCATTCAGACCTATTTTGTGGACACGGCGCGCGGCAACAGGGCCAGTTATCCGGCCAGCCTGGATTCCGCGACCAACGGCGTTGCGACCAAGACCAATGCGTTGTTTGTGACCGTTCTAACGCAGGGCGGCGTCACGGCGGATTGGACCAGAGGCAGCGCCACGGCCTATACGGGTCCGGCGAGTACGGTCTATACGTATAATTCCACGGACGGGTCGTTTAAATAAGCGGATTCGTTTCTTCCACAGTATAGCGGGGGTTCTCAGCGCCTGATGTAATGATGTGCGATAAAGAAAGGGTGCGCAAATGAGCGGTGGCGAAAAGGGTTTTACGCTGATTGAGTTGGTGATGGTGATTGTGATTTTGGGCGTGTTGGCGGCGGTTGCGATTCCCGTCTATGTCAATCTGCAGAGCGAAGCAAACACGGCGGCGGAAAAGGGTGTGGTGGGCGGCGTGCGGGCCGGGCTT
>CAZGMX010000058.1:0-734 GCA_964526865.1 uncultured Actinomycetota bacterium
CCCCCTTAACGGGGGAGGGTAGGGTGGGGGTGCGTTTCACCCCGCTCTGCCCTTCAACTCGATTTGTCTTTCCTTCCTGGTCCATTCTTCGGTTCTCCGGTACAACAAAAAAGCCGATGGCTTATTCTCGCAAAAGCATAAGCCACCGGCTTTGTACTACCGTGTTCACCACCACGTTCTCTTCGGCGGCCTGGCGGTCCCAAATCAACCGTCATTGCGAGCCCGCCTTTGGCGGGCGCGGCAATCTCGATGTTTTGCTTTATTTACTTCGAGATTGCCCGTCCCGGCAGCTTTGATTTGCACAGCAAATCAGCCGGGGCTTCGTCGTCCGCCATCGAAACTGTGGCGGACTCCTCGCAATGACGCTCTGCCATGGGATCCATAGCTTTGCGTCCTCACCTTGCGGTGAGTTTGCCCTTATCGTTAGAACAAGATTACAAAGAACAATAAAATGGCAAAATATATTCCTTCAAACCTTTGCCATCAACTCCGAATCTTGAAGTCCCTAAAACTCCCATAGTTAGGCCTAAATTGATAGACCTCTCAAAACCCCCAACTTCTTCAATATTATAGCCGAAAACAGCCAATTTGTCAATGGCCGCAAAAAAAATATTGCCACAAAACACGCCCTTTTTCGGCACTCTCAAACCCATTTTTGCTCCCTTTTGAAGCATCTCTCCCCCACAAAATGGCCCTATTACAGATTTTTTAATCCGCCATCATAACAGCCCCAA
>CAZGMX010000058.1:744-11805 GCA_964526865.1 uncultured Actinomycetota bacterium
TTGCAAACATTTATCCCCCAGCCGAACTCCTGTTCTATCCTGATAAAATGGCAAGATCTATGCCCAAAAACGGCGTCTTCCCTGCGAATCAGTCGTTTCATCATATAACGCATGGCAAAATAGATTGTTTCCGAACACTGCTTCGCCGCCCCTTTGAGGCGGTGTGGGATGGAAGCAGTGGTTCGGCAAACAATGGGCCATTGGATATTCTTGCCGATCTACCTAATAATGAAATAGATCGGCAAACATTGTAGGGGAAAATTAATTCCGACCCAAAAAGGAAAATGGATAGGCCCTGATTTCCAATGCGCAATTGCGAAATCGCTGACGCGCATGTCGCCAGAACTTCGTCGCTCCACACAATGACTCCGTAATAGGTTTACCAACAAGCTGCTAGGGGATCTGTTCAAACACGATCTGCCGGTTGAGCTCCTTGGCGATTTTCTCGCGATATTCTTGATGCTCGCAATAGTCCCGCGCCTTGATCCGTTCGCGAGTAATTTTCTCCGTAAAAACAATGCCTATTTTTTTCTCGCTGCTCTCATACTTAATACTCGTCGACCCAAAACTGCGCTGGATAGAAAAATCGGGCGGAATTTCCTTTATTTTATAACCCGCCGGTATCTTCACGCTCACTTTGTCGCGTTTTGTGAACAGCTGCGTCAGCACAATGTCGTGCACGCGCTTCCGCGCGGTCAATTCCCGAAATGTGGTGTGATACCTTTTCAGAGGGGCAATGGCGATCAAATTGCCGAGCGAAACAATTTGGTTCTTCAAGCCATATTGAATTTGGATAACAAAATCGGAATCTGGATTTTCCAGATTCTCCCACTGCTGTTTCTCGATTTCAACCGGTCCCAAAAGGCTTCTGGCAATCCGCTCCGCCTCCTCTTCACGCTCTTTAACATTGAGGCGGTGAACACCCCGGCGCCACTCTTTTCCGATATCGCCGCGCGCAATGATTTGCAGTACCCCTATCAAATCACCGCTGTTGTTCAAGGTGATGGCATTTTCAGTGAGACGCTCATTTTCATCGGCGCGATCAGACGGAAGCCGTTTGAACTCGCCGGCTCCATCCTTGAGGATCAAACCAAATGCGCTGCGGGACTGCTCCGGGAGCCTGCCGAATTCATTGTGTCTTCCTGTGGCATCCAGCCAGACGGGGCCATTGCTGGTTTCAAGCATATTGACCACGTGGTTGAACTGATATGGATGGGGCGTATCAAAACGTATTCCGCCTTGATCGATCGTCCGCACCAGCACACACTGAGTCTTCAGGCCGATTACGTCCAGCATGGCCGCCAGCAAAACGGCACAGTCCTTGCAATCGCCGTACTTGTTCTTCAAAATGTCGCTGATCGATTGAGGCGCTGCCGGTGCGCCTGCCAGAGCAACCGAAACATAGCGAATATTGTCTTGCACGTAACGGAAAATCTTGCGCGCAGAATCCATCGGATTTGCGCTTCCCTGGGTAATGGTATGGACGAGTTCTTCCACTGCCGAGGATCCGGGCGTGTCAGGAACAATGGTTTTTTGGGCCCACTCCGCAACTTCATCCCATGAAGAATAGTCGCTGACGATAATCTCCGGAACATATTCACTGTAAGGAGGCCCCAACGGCTCAACGGTCATGGGCGCCTGATTCACCAATCGCCACGTGTAGCGGCACTTTTTTCCATCGTTCACTCGCTCAACGACGGGCTGTGCGTCTGCGTTATAGAGCCTGGCCTTAACCGTTCTTTCCGGCACAATGTTTGCGAATGTAAGCTGGATACGTGCCGAAAGCACCGGATAATCGTAAGGGAGGAGACTGTTGTACAAGATACGGTCTTTCACGATGGGAAAGACCGAGACGATCTCCACCTCGTACTCGATAATGGAACCAACATCCACGGCGGGCATGGCAAATTCGACAAATGCATTTCCGGTATAACTCGAATACCCCGGATAAATGGCTACGACGCGGGCTTCGCTTGCATCGATCGTTTTGCCGGACGGGGTTATCGTGTACGCCTTGATAATGCGAAAGAGTTCCATCCTGTCGTTGTAGGGGATAAAGACTTCGGCCAGTTTTTTCCCTCGCTCATTCAGGACCTTAAATCTTGCATGGTATTTCGTTTTGCAGGAACCATCCTCTTCGATTTGGATGGACGTATCATGAAATAGCGCCACAGCGCCGTGCGATTCTATCTGCAGCTTCTCCTTTAATTCCCCGGTCAATCCGGACTCTTCAGAGGAAATGTTTGTTACGTTTCCCACAACAAAACTTTTTTCCTCGTACAGCCTGTTGTTCAGGAAAATGCGCGCTTTCCATTCCCCCTGCATGGATGGGTTCAGCACCCCTTTTATCGGCAGTGTGGATGTTACATAAATCAGAAGAATTCGCTTCTGTTCCTCTTTGTGTGTGCTTCCATCCGGGGCAATCCATTGGATGGTCACAAGCGGCAGATTCGTGAGTTCGTTCGAGGAGGATGTTTGCCCCCACCACACGACGTGTTTGTCTTCCAGCGCATAGTTATGCTTGTCATTTTCCGGCCCCAGAGGCGCGAAGATGCCGAGGTTGAACTTATCCGTCAGGCCGGTAGTAATGAACGCATCGGAAGGGTTATAAAAAACGTTGTGCTTGACCGGCGCGATGGCCAGACAACCCGAAAGACAGGCTAGCAGAGATATAACCAAAACTCTTTTCATGCGACGCACGTGATGTGAGCGGCCCATTGCGCCAGACCGGCAAGTTTTACTGCAGTAACAATGCTATATCACCGGCCATCAAGAATCAAATCAAGAGTGATATTGATTTCCAAAGAATAAATCATTCTGTTCCAATTTCTATAGAAAGGACGCATTTACTAGCCGGCGGCAACCCTTTGGTTGGTTTCTTGAATGCCACCTCGACATATCGAATCCGGACGGGGCGCCTGATGTGCTGGAAGCGAATCGGGTTGATCCCCCAAAAGTTTTGTGCGCGCCGGCCTCGAAAAACCCCCCCCCCCCCCCCCAGGCAATTATCATTCGGATTACGTTGTGTCCTTGGAATTCCCCAGGTTATCTGTTCCTGAATTTAGAACTACATCCCTTGTCCGCGATGTAGTAGCGAACACCAAACCCCAAAAAGGTTTCTGGCAATTTTTTCGAATCAAAAGTAGGCGATTGTTGTACATTTATTGCCCAAATATCTGCAACCGGTATTCCGAGTTGTTCTTCAATCAGCATTTCCCGGATATGACCATATTTTTCTTTAAACCTCTTAAGAGCTTCCTCAGCCAGTGCCTTACCATCTCCAGCCTGCATGTCCCAAGTAAGCGCTGCCCTAAGTCTTTCCTTGTCGGACATTTTTACCCACTTATTAAACGGCGGAATTATTTTTTGCATCATTTCCCTCTATGGATTTTCAAGTAAGTCCATGCTTTTTATTTGGTCTGTCGTCACATTTTTCAAAAAGCGGACTTCAAGACCACCGCCTTCTCTCTTCGGATTTTCCAGAGACCTAACCTTACTTGGCGGTGTAAAAGGTGATCTTCTAGGGTCTACATCAAGAGCATACCTTGCGTTAGGCACCTCAGCTGGCCTGAATTTATGTGTTAGAGCCAAACGCTGCTCTGCCAGCTGACCAGAGGTATAGTAATCAGGTGATGCATACTGGCCAGCAGCTAACCCTTTTGAAAATATTGAAGCGGCATCTTCCTGATATCCGTAGTGATACAATCTTACTTTGCCGGTTCTTCCTAACCGCGCCCTTGCCTCGCCAGAGGCATTAAGAATTGACCCAATGCCAGATGGCAATCCTTGTGCACCTGCAACCTCTGCGGCGGAATAACCATGAAGACTATTCTGCCACCCAGCCATATAGGAACCTTGGATAACAGCGCCGGAACCGGCACCAATTGCCGCGCCGATACCTCCCGCTTTAAATGCCTCTCCAAAACCCTGGCCGCTTGCCAGCGACGCACCGAACCCAGATCCAAATCCTCCTGCGCCAAATTCTATCGCACCGCCTATCGCGCCACCAGCAAAAGTAAAAGCCGCGTTTCCCATCTGTCTTGTCATCCCTAACGCAACCTCTTTCCCTACCGCCCCTAAGACGGCACCTCCAACCATTCCCCCGACAAGACCCCCAACTGCGGCCAATGGGTTGTTGCTTTGTATCGCCGTGCACGTGCTGATGGCAATGTTGATTGCCGTCATTGCCGGAGCAGCGGGTGGAAGGAAGAAAGAAACGATTGCAGAGATAATTCCAAAGATTCCCTTAAATATATCCCAAAAACCATGCCCCGTCGGATCGGTGTAGCGCAGGGGATTGTTTCGCGCGTAGGCATAGCGGTTCAGGTCCTGGGGATCATAAGGACTGGAGACAACCGTATCCGCCTGAACAAACCGGCACAGGGCGGGGTCGTAGTAGCGGGCGTTGTAATAGTAGAGACCGGTTTCGTTGTCGATCTCCTGGCCAGTGTACTTGTGCTTGACGTCCACCGCGCCGGTTCGGGTGTTGCGGCTGGTCTCGCCGAATGGTGTGTATTCGACGACCTGAACTACCTGGCCGGTTGCGTCCGTGACGACAGAAGCCGAGCCCAGATGGTCGGGATGATAATACGCCTTGCTGGCCGTGTTGTTTGAATTTGCCGTCGAGGAACACACGCGGGTGGAGCCGGCGAAGATGTGCTTGGTCGTCTGCTCCTGAACACCCCCGGCTTTGACGATTTCGTAAATCTTGCCGATGTAAATCGTCTCCACGCCGTCAGAGATCTTCTTGACCCTGCCCCCGTCGCCGTCATAGACAAACCGCGTCTCCAGCGAATATTTTCCGGCAGTGATTGTGCCGCTTCGAATGGCATAAATAAAATATCCCGCCCCGGGGACCATCGCCGCGAATTCCTGGTTTTCATAGCGCGCGTAGCCGTCGGACGCGGGCAGGTATTTCACCAGCGACGTGTAATCCAGCCGGGACAAGCCGTTCAGCGCCTCATCGACGCTCTTTTCTCTCAAGACCGGCGCGCCGATCAAGTTCCATCCCGGCAGGAGGTTGATCCTGCTCTGGCCGGTCGGCACCGTCCCTCCCATCTGGATCACCGCCCCATTGGGATTGGTGACGTAGATCTGATAGCCCCGGCCGTATTCCAGACTGTCAAACTGGTTGTATGTGGGATTATTCACATAGTACTGCCAGGTCTGTGTGGCCGCATCGTAGCGGGATATCTGGTCATAGTCGGTCCCGAATGTCAGCTCTTTCAACACCTCTGTGATCTTTGATTTTGCCGGCACCAGCGGCAGGGAGAAAAAGTTCCAGCCGGGTTCCAGGCGGATGGTCGCCTTCGTAGCCAAATTCGTCACCTTCACCAGCCGGTTTTCCTGATCGTATTCCAGTGACTGGTTCAGCGCCGTGCCGTCCCTGCGCACCGTCATGTTGCCGTTGGCATCGTATTGGGCTTGAAATCCGGCGCTGGTGGCCGTCACCGCATGGGGTTTGGCAGCGTCGTAGGTATAGGTGATTCCGTTCTTGGACATCATGTTTCCGACGGCATCGTAGGTGTAGGTGTGATTGCCGTAGGCCCCCGTCGCACCGGTCAGGCGGTTGACGGGATCGTAGGAGAATGTCTGGGTAGCGCTATAAACTTTGTCGTCAATGGCCGTGATGTTGCCGGCGGCGTCGAAGGTGTAGAAAAGGTCTTGGATGGTGTGACTACCCCCCACCCCGCCCTCCCCCGCAAGGGGGGAGGGGGAAGAACTGATTGGATTCACAAGGGGGGAGAGGGAAGGACCGATTGGATCTGTAAGCGGAGAGGGAGAAAAACTATTCGGCCCCGAAAAGGCGGAGGGAGAAGGACCGGAGGGGAGCGGGGGTGCATGCGGTCCCGTGGTCAGCAGATGTTCCAGATACAAAGTGTTCGGGTTGTATTGATAATTTGTCCTGGTCCCGTTGCCATAATCGATCTGGCTCATCTGGCCCTGCGGCGTATAGAGAACATCCTTCACGTATTGATCCACCCCATTGATCGTCCTGATCCCTCCCGCGCGGTTGTAGGTCGTGCGCACCACTTCCCCATCCGGATATTTGACGGATGTGATTCTTCCCACCGCGTCGTACGCGCGCTCGACCACATAGGCATTACCGTCCACAGTCTTGATGGTTCTTATCTCTCTTCCCTCGTTGTCGTAATAAAACTCCGTCATCCCTGAAGCATCCTGCACCTTGGTCAGTCTTCCTTTGGAGCAAAACACGGAGGGATCATCGAAGGTATAAACCACCGCCTGCTGGCCGCTGTCGAAAGACTTCCTCGCCAATCGATTCAGAACGTCATGGGTAAATCGGGTCGTTTGACCCTTGGCGTCAGTCTGTGCCGTCAGATTTCCCAGCGCGTCGTATTCATACGTCCAGTGCCCCATGTTGGGGTCGTCCATGGAAATCTTGCGGCCCAGCGTGTCGTAGGCCATCGCCGTCACATTGCCGTTGGAGTCCCGGACGGAAATCAAATCCCCCCGGACATTGTAGGTGTAATCCGTGCGCGCTTTTATTCCGCTCTCCAATATCGCCGTTATCCTGCCAAAGGCGTCTTTCTCCGTCGTCTTCTGATTGCCGTTTCCATCGGTCGTGGTGGTTGTCCACAGGCAATAATCGCTCGTGGCCCGGACACCATCCGGCCTTGTGACGGCCACAACCCGGCCCATTGCGTCGTATTCGTATTCCGTGGCGGGGTGTGAGGCCGCCCCCAGAGCGTCGTATTCCGCGCCGGTCACTTCATACGACAGCGTCTCCCTTTCCACCAGCCCGCGGCTGTTGAACGACACGGCGCTTGAAACCGTATAATTACCCGGAGT
Organism: uncultured Actinomycetota bacterium; assembly: GCA_964526865.1. GTDB lineage: Bacteria > Auribacterota > Ancaeobacteria > Ancaeobacterales > CAZGMX01 > CAZGMX01. The sequence continues at coordinate 7,558 of CAZGMX010000058.1, forward strand.
CTCGGCGTCGGTCAGCGTTTGAATTTTCCGCCCGAGACCGTCGATGAACGTGACGCTGGTCATCCACTGCGCCGCGCCAACCGCCTGATTGACGCGCACGGTCGTTTTGACCGGCCGGCTGGACAGGTCGTAAAAATAGACCGTGGACGGGTTGGACTCGGAGGCGTCGGGGCCGATGATCTTGAGCGGCCGGCCAAAGACATCGTACTGCGTGATGCTCGTCACGTTGTTGGCATCGGTGGCAGACGTCACCTGGCCGAACAACGGATCATAGATCACCCTTTGAACATGCCCCAGCGGATTGGTCGTGCGCACGGCAAAGGCATGAAAAGTGGAATCGTACTCGGTGGTGGCCATCCTGCCCAGCGGATCCGTCACTGCAACGACGTTTCCATAGGTGTCATAGACATACCGCGTCGTCACATCGGAGCCGCCAGACAGCCACGCGCGTTTTTCCAGCAGGTTGAAGCGGTCCGGTCCGTAAGTGAACGCCTGCTCGGAGACTTTTTGACCGGCCGAATCCTCGACCCATGTCCTGGCTGGCAGGGCCACTATCCATTTGGATGTATCAAACGTGTATTCCGTTTTGATTTTGTGACTGCCGGCGGGATTGCCAGACTCTCCCAAATTATAGACCTCCGTCACGTTGCCCCAACCGTCGTATTGGTACCGCACGACGCTGACCTTTTCCCTCTTTTCATCGCCGCCAAAAAACAGGTGGCTCCGCGCCTCCTTGACGCGGGGAAACCTCGCGCCGTCGCCGGCATCCACATCCTCCCACACATTCCACATCCTGCTTTGAATCGCCCCCTGGCCGTCGAACAACTCCTGCATGTAGAGCTTGCCCTTTTTGACATCGTCCTGATGAAACCAGTTCTTGGTCAGATTCCCCTCGGCATCCTTGACATTGACCTGCCCGAATCCCCTGAATTCCCTGTTGGGATAGTCGTATTTTCCCCAGACATAGGTGTACTCGTTGATATAGGAATTGCCCAGGCCGTCTTCGCTGGTTACCTTGCTCACGGTCATGACGGGAAAAGGCAGGTCGGGCTTTCCGTCATCACCGCTGTTGTCGTATTTGGTGGAAGGGGTATATTCCAGCGTGATTCTTCCACCGATGCCGTTGTCGATCTGCGTCAACAAATCCTGCGTGGCCGCCTTGCTCAGATACGTCTTCTTGAAGCCGTTGCACGCGATGGAAAGATCGGCCGCACCGTCGCCGTTCATGTCCACAATGCGCACACCCCCGTCGTCTCCATTCTTGGCAAAAGACGCGTCCGCAGGAAATGTCACATCCGATGCGGCCGCCGCGGCCCCATGGCCGTTGTTCCAAAATATCTTTTGATCTCCGTTATTGAACATCAGAAAATCAATCAAACCGTCTTTGTTGATGTCCACAACAGTCCTTCCCTGCTGTTTGTCTCCCGACATAAAATCCCCGTCGGGAAACGCCCAGCTCTTGTCCTCCACCCACCCGTCCCCTTTGTTCAAATAGCAGGTTCGATAGCCGTCCTTGGCGATGAGCAGATCGGTCAGGCCGTCCCCATTGACATCCACCAGCACGCGCCCCTGGTCTTTTCCGTCCCGGACAAACTCGCCGTCCGGAATATTCCAGCGGCTGTCCGGCGACCAGCCGCTCCCATTGTTGATGTAGGCCGCCTTGTATCCGTCGCCGGCGGCCAGCATGTCGGCCAGGCCGTCGCCGTTGACATCGGCCAATTGCCGCCCCTGCTCGCGCCCCCTATTGACAAAAAATCCGTCGGGTATGTGCCACCGGGCGTCCGAATAGACCCACCCGCTGCCGCTGTTGAGGCAGACGGATTTGTGAAAATCGTGATTTCCATCCGCCCAGCGGTTGGCCGCCAGGATGTCGATCAGGCCGTCGCCGTTGACGTCTGCCAGGCGCCGGCCGTCGTTGATCCTTCGATAGACAAAGTTGCCGTCCATCATCCGCCAGCCGGGGTCCTCCACCCAGCCGGTGCCGGTGTTCTTGTAGGCCCGGACATTCCAGTCGTATTGATCGGTGCTCTTGCCAACCAATAGGTCCGTCAATCCATCGCCGTTGACGTCTGCCAGACGCCGGCCCTCATCGTAACTGTTGTGATGCACATGGTCGCCGTCGGGAATATTCCAGGCGTCGTCCTGCTCCCACCCGTGCCACCGCTGATCGTAAGTGAACTGAACCGCCGGCATGGCGCTGGTGCCGTCCGAGCCGTACTGAACAACGCCGGTCAACAGCGAGCGGCACGTCGCCTCTGACTGCGTGTATTGCAGAACGTAGCGGCGCACCAGACTGTCCTGCACTTTGACCGCGATTTCCTTCAGGCGCTTCTTGCTTTCCACTCGCACACCGGAGGAATAACTCATCGTCCAATCCGGACGGTCCTCCATCACAAACTCGACGCTGTGCGTGGGGCCTTCGCCGGTGATTTCGTTGCCGACATAGTCGATGCGGGAGAGATATGCCTGACCACTGTCGGTTTGATAGGTGATCGTCATCGTGTTGCCGTGCAGATCAATCACCTTGTCCAGCATCCATTTGAACTCGCCAAGTGCGCTGGTCTGCACACCCGTTCCGGAGCCAAACAAATAGCGCGTGCCCATTTTGTCCCGCACTTCCCAGCCCTTGCTTTTCTTTTCTATTTTGAGAAATGCGGACTCCACCTTCAGCCTGTAATCCGCGGCGCTCGCCCCTCCCTTGATGAGGTCGGAAGAAGAGCCCTGAAAAGAGATCTGAAATGTGTCCTGTGAATCGATGTACTTGGGGATTCCCTTTTTGACGGACCGCTCGATGGACCCCATATCCAGGCTCCACCCCACACCGCACCAGCCGCCGCGCGAACTGGAATTGTAGGAAAGCGCCAGATTGGGCGCGATCCCCTTGCGGCCTTGGGGAACGGAGATCGGGACAGAGGTCTGGGCGGTCCCGGAGGCCAGGTCCACGGAAAAATATTTGCTGGAGAAATTCGCGAAATAGTCCTGAAGGCCGTTTGGATCGGAACGGCAGACGGCGGCTGCCGATAGAAATAACAATGAGGCCAACAGCCGGAAGGGAGAACGTCTGCTCGTTGCCGCGCGTCTCATGAGCCGCCTCCCTCGTGCGGGGCCGGCGGGTTTTTCGGCTTGCGCAGGACGAAGATTTCTATCTGCCGGGCGGCGCTCAAATTGTGCTGATTCTTCACTTCCGCGCGCATCTGCTGAAGGCCTTTTTGACCGGATGTGGGGGTCCAGCGCACCGGATTGGCGCTGGTCCAGAACTGGATTTCTGTCTCGCCCAACAGCATGCGGTAAGACAGAGGGCTGGTCTGCGGATCAACCGCCGTGATTTTTAGATCGACCGGATTGCCTTCCACCACTGCCGTTTGCGCGGAAACGGACAGCCCGTCGATGCGGGGCGGGCGAAGAATGCGATAAACAATTCCGTCGCTCGTCCCCGCAATACTTGTGCCGCCCGCATTGTTTTTTGCCCGCACCATGACGTAGTATGCCCTTCCCTCTACCAGTGAAAGATTTCTTCTTTCCAGGCGAAGCGCCGTGCCCACGTCCGTCCAACTCAATTCGTTGGGCACGCCGGGGCAGGGATTGCCGGCGGGAACACTGGCGATTCCGGCCTCATAGCCGGCAACGCCGGATTCCCGGTCTTCGCTGGCATCCCACGTCGCAGTGATTTCCGTGGAGACGGTGGTGAATTCCCCCTGATCCTGCACCCTGGGTGTGCAGGGCGCGGTGGTGTCCAGATTCACGCTGATAGTTCGGCGGGTTTCATTGCCGGCCAGATCGGCCGCGGCGAAATTCAGTGTGTTGGAACCCGCCGTCAGTGCGGGCGTGACGTTGAATTGCGTGCCGTCCCCGCCTGTCGTGACAGGAGTTCCATTCAATGTCAGGGCGATAAACTCGCTGGCGGCAACGGTGATTCTGGGAGACGGCTGATTGGTCCACGCATCGTCTATAACACCTGCAAACGATATGTCCGGAGATTGTGTGTCCAGTGTTGTCCTGATTGTTTTTCGGCCCACGTTGCCCGCTTTGTCTGCCGCGGCAATCGTCAGGATGTTGGCCCCTTCAATCAGCCGGATGGCCGCGGAATATTTGAGATCCGTTCCAACGGTGTAAGGCACGCCGTTCAATGTCAGCGCGGCGGATTCGCTCACCGTCCCGTTGATTGTGCATGTTATTTTGTTGGTGTAACCGCCGTCTGCCGCACCGGTATATGTGATCTGCGGGGCTTGGGTGTCCAGATTCACTCTG
>CAZGMX010000058.1:11815-13993 GCA_964526865.1 uncultured Actinomycetota bacterium
CGACTGTAACGGGCGTTCCATTTAATGTCAGCGTTGATACTTCGCCGACAGTGCCTATAATCGTCGCCGTGGACTGATTCGTCCAACTGCCATCGGTAACACCAGAGTAAGTAATCGATGGGACCGCCGTGTCCAGATTGACTCTGATTGTTTTGCGCGCGCTATTGCCTGCGCGATCGTTGGCAACAAAGACTAATTCGTTGGCGCCTTCTGCCAACTGCTTCGTCGTAGAGAATTTTAGATCACTGCCGACTGTAACAGCGGCGCCGTTTAGCGTCAGCGTCCCGGATTCAGACAGCGACCCGCTAATTGTTGCGGCAGACTGATTCGTCCAACTGCCATCAACGATACCGGTACAAGTCAGCGCCGGCGCAACTGTGTCCAGTGTCACTATTATTGTCTGCGTCCTCACATTTGCAGCACGATCAGCAGCTTCCAACACGATCGTGTTCAAACCTTCCCGAAGGTTCACCGGCACACTGAACTGATACCAGATGGCATTCGTTGGTATCAAATTGCCGTTTAGCCGCAATCTGAGAATTGCCGGCTCACTGACACGCCCTGAGATGCCGGCAACCCGCTTATTGACAATTCCTCCATCGCTTACCCCTGACCAATATATTTTTGGAACAACTGTGTCCAGATAGACCAGAATTTTCTCCTGCGCCACATTCCCCGCCCGGTCCGTCGCCGCGAGCACAAGGTTGTTCGCTCCTTCCTTCAACTTCGTCTTGCCGGAAAAATATAAGTATGGATAACTCGTTAGCTGCACGTTGTTCAACACAACCCTTGCGGGTTCATTCACATTTCCAGAAAGTGCCCAATCAGGCTTGCTGGTCCAAGAACTGACAACTGCAGGACGGTATTTAATCGTGGGCGGAATGTTGTCAAACGTGACGGATGTGGAGGCAGAGATACACCTGCCATACCGATCATATGCCTCCACATTCAGTTTGTTGAGACCCTGTGAAAGCGTAATGGTTTTCGAAAAAGCATAACCGTTGGAATACGCCGGAGAACCGTTGATGTTGACGCGATAATGCCTGCCGGTCGTAACCCCTTTCACAAGGGTGCTGTTTTGCCTGGTAAAACTATTGGCAGAAGGAGAATAAATTGTGATTTTTGACGGGGCTTCGGACCAAGCAGCTTTGGGAAAAGCCACCGCGGTAAAAAAAGAGAGAAAAAATAGACAAACAATTACTGCGGGCGGAACACGAAAACCAGGAATCGCTTTCTTCGCTCTCTTCATGGGCCCATCTTTTCTGTCCGGCACACCAGCTCCGGATCATGTGTCCCATTCAGCGTCGATCCTGGCAGCCCAGAAAAAAGATACAGCCGGGCTGCCATGTCTCCTTCGGTTCTTCGGCAACCCGGCTGATCTGGAATTCCAAGGTGTTTTTCTTTGGGCTTTGCATCCCGGATTTTTTAATTGCTTGGTCCGGAACACCTTTATCGGAACCAATTTATCAAGCGTAAGCGGGAGGGATGCTACCAAAAAATATCCGGTCTGTCAACAAATATTTGCCTTTATAACCATTTATCCGGCAACTCGATGGGGCTGGCATGCTTGGGTATTACTTTAGCACTTTTTCAACGGCAGCGGATCACCCCCGTAATAGTATAGCTCGCCCCCCACGATTTTTGGCGACAGCCTGCCGGAGTTTTTTTGCATGCGGCGGAAGCCGTGCTGAAAGGGCCTGGGGGCGGATTACTGCCGTCGTCACACCTTCCGATACCGGGCGCCTCGCCCGCTTTCGCAGGTTCACATTGAAACGTCAAACAGGTTGGCTTCGGTGAACGGTTCCTGCCGCTGGGCGGGTGGGACGAGTACGGGGACGGTGGCAACGATACCCGCGGGGGCAGCGGTTGCCGTGGCAGATGGCTTTCCCGCTGTCACCACTGAATCAGGCACAATCTCTCGCAAGTTCGGCATTCCAGGACAACCTTTACCGAGTTCAAGCAATCTGTCTTCTTTTTGGGGAGGAAGCAGCTGCTCATTGATACTGTATATATATGCCCATATATCATCATACTCCTTGTACCAGCCGGCAATGGTTGTGAGAAAATCGCTGAGAACAGTCGTGTCACAGGAGGGGAACGACTCTCCCGGCGGGAGATGGGAAAGATATTCTTCCTTGGAACATTTTCCCTCCTTAAAGTCATAATAATATATAAAAT
>CAZGMX010000058.1:14003-15299 GCA_964526865.1 uncultured Actinomycetota bacterium
CAAATCTGGCGGCGTGTTCGTCTTCGGAACATCGCCCTTCTTTAAGCGCATCATCTGAGCGCCTGGATAGTTCTGAACTCATTTTTGCATGAAAATCCTCCACTGAAGCCTCCCATTCTCGGAGCGCAAGATATGCCTTCGAAGATTTGAGCGTCTTGACCTTGGCGAGAAAATCCTCCAGCGAAAGTTCCCATTTCCTGGCCACAAGATTAGCGCCCAAGTACCTTAAGAAATCCTCAAACAGTTCCGGGACCCCTATTGTTTTTTCTTTGTCCAGATTGGCCTTTTTTATAATCGTTCTTATCGTCGAGGAATGATATGTGTCAAACTGAGCGATCATACTAATATCCGTCGTCCCAAGATTGAATGTTTGGACTGTTGGTCGATTCTCATATGCTGGCTCCTGCTGACTGTGCCATTCCCTGTATATTTCCCGGCAGTGATAGGGTACGGCGTCATACATGTTTCCTGCCTCATCGTACGCTTTTTCGTCACGGTACGGCTCTTTGTTAAAAGGGGTGATATGCCCAGGAGAATACTCCCCTCTGGAATCTTTGTTGTCCAATATTAATCTTGCTTCTGAAACGATCTTGTCCACCCATTTTTTCCCATTCCACTTCCTTCCGACAACTTTGTCTTCAACGATAATTCTGTACTTATACGGCACCTTGGCACCCTTTTTTGCCTTATAGCCAATTTGCACTTCATGATACGAAATCTTCGAAGGCGGTCGCAAGATTGATTCTATTTCCCCTCTTATTGTCGAGGCAAGGTGACCGCGATAGCAATTCTTGAGATTTCTACGAAATTCTTCCTTGCGGATCTGCAGTTCTTCTCGCACCTTGAAAGCCGCTTTATCTTCTTCCCTCAGGCTCCTGTATTCCTGTACCCTTGCTCTTTTCTTTGATGAAACAACCATCGTCTGTCCATGAACGGGATGAGGCTCCATCAATGTTGAAAGAATGCGGTCTGCTTTTACCAAGGTCCCAAGATTAAGAACGGGTTTGGCAGAATCTTTTAGTAAGGGATTTTTCGCCGCATCTTCCAGCATCACCAGCAGCTGTGTTTTTGTGAACCGTCCTATCTTTTTTGAACGCGTCAACTGGCGGGCCAGACCCAACAGCCTGAATTTCTGATGCAAATACTTGCTCAACGCCGGCTGCTGCATTTGTGCCAAACCCCGCTGGTCCTGATAGAACAAGGCCAGGACATGCTCGCTCAAACCATCGCCCAAAAAGTAAGGCCCGTCGGCAAGGCGCAGGGCCAGCTCCGGCATATAGGAACACAGCCAGGCCA
>CAZGMX010000059.1:0-9551 GCA_964526865.1 uncultured Actinomycetota bacterium
GGCGTGAAATTACTGCCCGTGGACAGCGAACACTGTGCCCTGCATCAGTGTTTGGAGAACCGTTCCGTCCAGGATGTCCGGCGCCTGATTCTGACGGCCTCGGGGGGGCCCTTTTTGAGGAAGCGGTCCGGTGATTTGAAAAACGTCTCGGTGAAGGAGGCGCTGGCCCACCCCACGTGGAACATGGGGCCCAAGATCAGCGTGGATTCGGCAACATTGATGAACAAGGGGTTGGAGGTCATTGAGGCGCGGTGGTTGTTTGGTGTGGAGGCAAAGAATATAGACGTGGTGATTCACCCCCAGAGCATCGTTCATTCCTTGGTTGAATTCGTCGACGGGTCTATGATTGCCCAAATGAATTACAACGACATGAGGATCCCCGTTCAATACGCGCTGTCCTGGCCCAAGCGCCTGCCGAATGTCTCGCGCTATCTGGATTTGCCGGCCTTGGGACAACTGCAATTTGAGGCCCTGGACCGCAAGAAATTCCCCGCCGTGGGGTTGGCCTACACGGCGGCCGCCGTTGGCGGGACTCTTCCCGCGGTCATGAATGCCGCCAACGAAATTGCCGTGGAGGCGTTTCTCAAGGAGGGCCTGCCGTTCGGGGGCATTGTCCCCGTGGTGGAATCGGTGATGGGCATGCACCATATTGTTTCCGAGCCGGACATGGATGCAATCCTGCGTGCGGATCGCTGGGCGCGGGATGCCGCAAATCTGGCTGTGCAGGAGGGGGTTGCACCATGATCACGATCGCGGCCATCCTCATCGTTTTTGGTCTCATTGTGTTCATCCATGAATTCGGTCATTTTTTTGTCGCCAAGATGTTGGGCGTCCGTGTGGAGAAGTTTTCCCTGGGGTTTGGGCCCAAACTCTTCGGTTTTAAAAAGGGAGACACCGAGTATCTCGTGTGTGTTCTTCCGCTGGGCGGATATGTTCGTCTGGCGGGGTCGGAACTCGACACCCCGCTGAAAAATGAACCCTGGGAGTTCTTGTCGCAAAGTCCCTGGAAGAGAAATTTGATTGTGCTCGCGGGTCCCCTGATGAATCTTTTTCTGGCCGTGTTCCTGTTCAGCATGATCGCCCTGTCGGGCATTCCCATGCTGACGTCCAAGGTGGGGGAGATCAAAAAAGGATTTCCCGCCGAGGCGGCGGGGCTTTTGCCCAACGACGCGATCACCGCCATCGACGGAAAACCGGTCAAGCTGTGGGAGGATTTGGTGGCGATCGTCTACGAGAACGGGGGAAAGGAGATGGAGTTCACCATCCAGCGGTCCCCGCAAGGCGCGCCCCATCCGGGCGCATCCCAGCCAAGAATTTGGACAGTAAAAATCATCCCTAAACTGGAGGTCATGAAAGACATTTTTGGCAAGGAGCGGAAAATCGGGCTGATCGGGATCACTCCCACGGCGGAGGTGATTGCGCGGAAAGAGTCTTTACTGCCCGCGATTGGTTCGGGGGTGCGGATGACGGTCATGACGACGTGGCTGACGTACAAGGGGCTGTGGCTGCTGATCACACGTCAGGTACCGGCCAATTCGATTGGAGGCCCCTTGATGATTGCCAAACTGGCGGGTGAGTCCGCCAAAAAGGGATTCATTCAACTGTTGTACTTTATGTGCATCATTAGTGTGACGCTGGCGGTGATCAATCTTTTGCCCATTCCCGTTTTGGACGGGGGGCATTTGGTTTTCTTCACCATCGAGGGGCTCAAGGGCAGTCCCGTAAGCCTTCGGGTGCAGGAGATGTCTCAGACAGCGGGCATCGTATTTTTGGTCGCGTTGATGTTGTTTGCGACGTACAACGATATTGTGAGATTCTTTAGTTAAAAAAGCGGGATTACGTGGTACGGATTACGAATTACGTGGGACGGATTATGTAAAAACGTTTCAACCATTGGGTTTTTTTACGTAATCCGTAATCCGTACTCCGTAATCCGTAATCATAGGGAGGAACCATGCGTTGGAGCGCTGCCCTGATCAATACCCTGCGGGAGGTGCCGCAGGAAGCCGAAATCGCCAGTCACAAACTCATGCTGCGGGCCGGGATGATCCAGAAAGTGGCGTCCGGCCTGTACACCTTTTTGCCCCTGGGTCTGCGCGTGCTGAAAAAAGTCTGCACGATCATCCGGCAGGAACTCGACCGGCGGGGTTGTCTGGAGGTCTTGATGCCTATCCTGCAGCCCCGGGAAGTATGGGAGCAGAGCGGGCGATACGAACTCATGGGGCCCTTGATGATGCGGTTGAAAAACCGCGAGGACAAGGAATTTATCCTGGGGCCGACCCACGAAGAAATCATCACCCAGACCGTGATGCGCAGCGTCAACTCCTACCGGAATCTGCCGTTGAATCTGTATCAAATCCAGACGAAATTCCGGGACGAAATCCGGCCCCGGTTCGGCGTCATGCGCTGCAAAGAGTTCATCATGAAAGACGGCTACAGTTTTGACGCCGACGAGGACGGTCTGGACCGCAGTTATCAGGACATGTATCAGGCCTATGAGGTTATTTTCAAGCGCTGCGGATTGAAGGCGGTCCCTGTGAGGGCGGATACCGGTGTTATGGGGGGCAACGAGTCCCATGAGTTCATGGTGCTGACGACAAGCGGGGAGGATGCCCTGGTCGTCTGCGACCGGTGCCACTATGCCGCCAACGTGCAGATGGCGGAACGCGTTCCCTTGCGGCGGGATGGCTCGGATTCGGAAAGCCTGAAAAAAATCCAGAAGGTGGACACTCCCAATCTGAAGACCGTCGAGGAACTGTCCAAATTTTTCAAGACCGATACCTCGGTCTTTATCAAGACGCTGATCTATGTTGCGGACGACCAGCCGCTGGCTGTCCTGGCGAGGGGCGACGTGGAAATCAACGAATCGAAACTGGCCCGGTACATCCAGGCAAAAAAAGTCGCTCTGGCCGGCGTGCAGACCATTGAAGAAGTGACGCGGTCTCCTCTGGGGTTTTCTGGGCCCGTGGGGCTGACCGGTGTCCGTATCTATGCCGACCTCTCCGTGCAGGGGATGGTCAACGCCATCACGGGGGCCAACCACAAGGATCAGCATCTGGTCAACGTGAACATGGGACGCGATTTCATGGTGGACCAATTTTTGGATGTGGGTATGGCCAAGGAAGGTGATTCGTGTCCAAAGTGCGGCCAGGAATACCAGCACTTTCGCGGCGTGGAGGTGGGGCAGGTGTTCAAACTGGGGACCAAGTACAGTCAGGCCATGGGCGCGATGTTTTTAGACAAGGGCGGTCAAAACCGTCCGATGGTGATGGGCTGTTACGGCATCGGCGTGAGCCGGACAGTCGCCGCAATCGTCGAACAGCACAACGATGAAAACGGGATAAAATGGCCCGTTGCGGTCGCGCCGTTTGAAGTGGCAGTGCTGATTCTGAACAACAACAATGCCGCCAGCGTGGAATTGGGGGAGAAGGTCTATAAGAAGCTCCTGGAAGCGGGGGTGGACGTCCTTTTGGATGACCGCGAGGAGCGGGCGGGAGTCAAGTTCAAGGACGCCGATCTCATCGGTTTTCCGGTCAAGGTGATCGTGGGGGAGCGGAATGCCGCCGAGTCGAAGGTGGAAATCAAGAAGCGCACGGACATCAAGAGCCAGGTGATCCACGAGGAAGACGTCGTGGCGGCCGTTCAAAAAGTCCTGCGGCAGGAGGGGTTGTACACCTGAACATTTGTATTGCCCGGCACGGCTTTCTGACGTACAATGCTGGCATGTTAAACCTTTAACCCGGCCCTGTGAGGTCGAGAAGGGAACTGGAAAATGAAAATAGACTTGATCGATAGAGCATCCCGCCCGCGGCGGGACTTTTTTTGCCCGGGAGGCGACAGGCTCCCGGAGAAAGACAGCGCCCGTGCAGACTCCCGCTAAAGAGAATTTGGTTTTGGATGCCAAGGGAATTGAACGCGCCCTCATGCGCATCAGCCATGAGATTTTGGAAAAGAACCGGGATCTGTCCAAACTGGTCATCGTGGGGATCCGCACGCGCGGCGCCGTTCTGGGGGCACGCCTTGCCGCCAACATCAAGGCCCTGGAGGGGATCGACGTTCCGCAGGGCGCGCTCGATATCACCTTTTACAGGGACGATATCAATCTGCGACAGCCCCGCGTCAAGGCGACCGACATCACCTTTGATTTGACCGAAAAAAATATTGTTTTGGTGGACGACGTTTTGTGCTCTGGCCGCAGTGTTCGCGCGGCGTTGGATGCCCTGATCGATTTTGGCCGGCCGCGGAGGATCCAGCTGGCTGTGCTAGTGGACCGCGGACACCGGGAACTGCCCATCCGCGCCGACTACGTCGGAAAGAATATTCCCACAGCGGTGGAAGAAAAGGTTCGGGTGCGGATCAAGGAGCAGGACGGGATGGAAGAAGTGGTGGTGGTGAGCGCATGACAAAACATCAGACATCCCCATCCAGCGACGTGCGGTGGACCCGCAAGGATCTTCTGGGAATCCAGGAACTGAGCCGGGAGGAAATTCAGCTGGTCCTGGACACGGCGGACTCGTTCAAGGAAGTGTCCGCCCGGCCCATCAAGAAGGTTCCCGCCCTGCGGGGCAAGACGGTCGTGAATTTTTTCTATGAGGCCAGCACGCGGACGCGCACGTCCTTTGAAATTGCCGCCAAGCGCTTGAGTGCGGATATCCTCAACATTGCCACTACCGCCAGTTCCGTCACCAAAGGGGAGACACTGCTGGATTCGATCCGCAGTCTCATGAGTTTGAAGGCCGACATCGTCATCCTGCGCCACTACGCGTCGGGGTCGGCGGCATTTGTCGCACGGCACTTTAAAATCTCCGTGGTCAACGCAGGCGACGGGTCCCACGAACATCCCACGCAGGCCCTGCTGGACATGTTCACCATCAAGGAGAAAAAAGGGGCCATCAAGGGATTGAAAGTGTTGATCGTAGGGGATATCCTCCACAGCCGTGTGGCGCGCTCCAACATCTGGGGGCTCACAAAAATGGGGGCGGACGTGACGGTTGTCGGGCCCAGCACGCTCATTCCTCCCGGCATCGAGAGCATGGGAGTCCATGTGAACACCGATCTTGAAGCTGCCTTGCCGCAAGCCGATGTTGTCAATATGCTTCGCATCCAGAACGAGCGGCTGACGAGCAATCTCTTTCCGTCGGTGCGGGAATACGCCAGTCTCTACGGCCTGGACCGGGAAAAGATGAAACTCACCAAGCCGGGGGTGTTGATCATGCATCCCGGTCCGATGAACCGCGGGGTGGAAATATCCTCGGAAGTGGCCGACGGCAGCGCGTCGGTGATCTGGGATCAGGTGACCAACGGCGTTGCGGTCCGGATGGCCGTGCTGTTTCTCATTGCCCAGGCCCAGGGCATGTCGGCGGGGGAGCGTGGGACATGACGAATTCATCCATGATTCTCGCCAAGGGCCGCGTGGTGGATCCATCCACCGGCAGAGACGGTGTCTTCGATGTTCTGGTCCAGAACGGAAAAATCCAAAAAATTGGAGGGGATTTGGACGCGGCGGGCGCCGCGGTCGTGGATGTGTCCGGAAAGATTGTCTGTCCGGGTTTTATCGACATGCACGTGCATTTGCGGGAACCGGGATACGAGTACAAGGAAACCATTGCCTCCGGGACGCGAGCGGCCGCCATGGGCGGTTTTACGGCCGTTGTGTGCATGCCCAACACCAATCCTGTGATCGATCATTCCGGCGTTGTCGAACAAATATTTGCGCAGGCGAAAAAAGCGGGTGTGGTCCGGGTCTATCCCATCGGCAGTATCACCAAGCGCCAGGAGGGAAAAGAGCTCTCCGAGGTCGGAGATCTAAAGGCTGCGGGGGTTGTGGCGATCTCCGACGACGGCAAATCGGTGGTCAGCGCGGAGATCATGCGGCGTGCGCTGGAATACGCGGCGATGTTTCGACTGCCGGTGATTTGTCATGAGGAAGATCCTGAATTGTCCCGCCTGGGGGCCATGCACGAAGGCTGTCGCTCCACGGTGCTGGGTCTGCGGGGAATTCCGTCCGCGGCGGAAGAGGTGATGGTCGCGCGGGATTTGATTTTGTGTGAAGCGTACGCGGGGGTCGTGCACATCGCGCACGTCTCCACCGGAGGGACGGTGCGGCTGATCCGGGAGGCCAAGAAGCGCGGTGTCTGCGTCACGGCGGAAACGGCGCCCCACTACTGTTCTCTGACGGACGACGACATGCCGCCCTACGACACACACTTTAAAATGAAACCACCTCTGCGATCCAGGAAGGATCTCGAACTGGTGCTGGAGGGACTCAAGGACGGGACGATCGACGCGATCGCGACGGATCACGCCCCTCATGCAGATTTTGAGAAAGACCAGGAGTTTTCGGAGGCGCCGTTTGGCATCATCGGGTTGGAGAGTGCCGTCGGGGTCTGCCTGGACGAACTGGTTTCGAAAGGTGTTTTGACGGTGAGCCAATTTGTCGATAAAATCTCCTGCTCCCCTGCAAGGATTCTCCATCTGCCGGGAGGGACATTAAAAGAAGGGACCGTGGCAGACATCACGGTGTTGGACGCGGACAAAGAGTGGGTGATCGACGCGGCGAAATTTCAGTCCAAATCCCGCAACTGCCCGTTTCACGGACGGAAAGTCAAAGGGGCGGCGTGGATGACCATTGTTGGCGGCAAGGTCGTGATGCAGGAAGGGAAGATATTGGACCCGGCATGATTCACGCCGGGACGGACCCATCACAAAAAGAAAGCGGATAAAATTGTCATGAAAGCATATCTGGCATTGGAAGATGGAACCATTTTTGAGGGGACGGCATTTGGCGCCGCGGGGGAGCGCACCGGAGAAGTGGTGTTCAACACCAGCATGACGGGATATCAGGAGATCCTGACGGATCCCTCCTACAAGGGGCAGATCGTGACGATGACCTATCCCTTGATCGGCAATTACGGCATCAACAACTGGGATGTCGAATCTTTCAATCCCAAGGTGGAAGGATTCATTGTGCGGGAAGTGTCGGCCGTCGCCAGCAGTTATCGCAGCCGCTTGACACTGGACGAATATCTCAAGAGAAACGGCGTGATCGGTTTGGCGGGCATCGACACGCGGGCCCTGACCAAACACATTCGGACCCAGGGGGCCATGAAAGGCATCATCTCCACGGAGCACCGGGACAAGCAGGATCTGGTGCGCTGGGCCAAAGAGTCTCCCGGCCTCATCGGGCGGGACCTGGTCAAAGAGGTGACCTGTCAGAAAATCCACCGCTGGGACGAGGAAGGAAAAGAGAGCATCGCGTGGAGAACGGGGGATCAGCACACGGAACTTCCGCCTCTGCAATTTAAGGTGGCGGCCATGGATTTTGGGATCAAGAAAAATATTCTCCGCATCTTGCGGCAAAGCGGCTGTGACGTGACCGTGTTTCCCGCAGGCGCCACCGCACAGGAGATTTTGGCGGCCTGTCCCCAAGGTCTTTTCCTATCGAACGGGCCGGGGGATCCCGAAGGGGTCGGCTATGCCATCGAGACCGTCCGTTCGTTGATCGGCAAGCTGCCAATTTTTGGCATTTGTCTGGGACATCAGCTCCTGGGACTGGCCCTGGGCGGCAAGACATTCAAATTGAAATTCGGACACCGGGGCGCCAACCAGCCGGTGATGGAACTGGCGAGCGGAAAGGTGGAAATCACCTCCCAGAACCACGGATTTGCTGTGGATCCAAAATCCCTGAATCCCGAGGAGGTGGAGCTGACGCACATCAATCTCAACGACCAGACGTCCGAGGGGATGTGCCATAAAAAACTCCCCGTCTTTTCCGTGCAATACCATCCGGAATCTTCCCCCGGGCCGCACGACTCGCGGTATCTGTTCAAGCGCTTCACCGGCATGATGAGCGGGGCAGGCCATGCCTAAGCGCACCGACATCAAAAAAATCCTGCTCATCGGCTCCGGCCCCATCGTCATCGGCCAGGCCTGCGAATTTGACTATTCCGGCACCCAGGCGTGCAAGGCCTTGAAGGAAGAGGGCTACGAGGTGGTTCTGGTCAACAGCAACCCCGCGACGATCATGACAGATCCGGAATATGCCGACAGGACCTACATCGAGCCCATCACCTGGCAGATCCTGGAAAAGATCATCGAGAAGGAGCGGCCCGACGCGCTCATCCCCACGCTGGGAGGGCAGACAGGGCTCAACGTGGCCATCGATTTGGCCGACAACGGTGTGTTACGAAAATACAATGTGGAAATGATCGGCGCGCGCGAGGATGTGATCCGCAAGGCCGAAGACCGAGAGTTGTTCAAGGAGGCCATGTTCCGCGCCGGTCTGGAGACGCCCCGTTCCGGGTTTGCCAGATCCATGGAACAGGCAAAGGCCATCGCCTTGGAGATCGGCTCCTATCCCCTGGTGATTCGCCCCAGTTTCACCCTGGGCGGCACGGGGGGCGGCATCGCCTACAACGTGGAAGAATTCGACGCGTTCGCCGCCCGAGGCATCGAATACAGCCCCATCCACGAAATCATGATCGAAGAGTCGATAGCCGGCTGGAAGGAATTCGAGCTGGAGGTCATGCGAGACAAGAAGGACAATGTCGTCATCGTATGCTCCATCGAGAACTTTGACCCCATGGGCATCCACACAGGCGACAGCATCACCGTGGCGCCGGCGCAGACCCTGTCCGACAAGTGTTATCAGGAAATGCGGGACGCGGCCATCCGCGTGATCCGCGAAGTGGGAGTGGAGACAGGCGGATCCAACATCCAGTTTGCCGTGCATCCCAGGACCGGACGCATGGTGGTGATCGAGATGAATCCGCGCGTGTCGCGCAGTTCGGCGCTGGCGTCCAAGGCGACGGGATTTCCCATCGCCAAGATCGCAGCCAAGCTGGCGGTCGGATATACCCTGGACGAAATCCGAAACGACATCACCAAAGAGACGCCGGCCTGTTTTGAGCCCACCATCGACTACTGCGTCGTAAAAATACCGCGGTTTGCCTTTGAGAAGTTTCCGCAGGCCGATCCGACCCTCACCATTCAGATGAAATCAGTGGGTGAAGTGATGGCCATCGGATCCACCTTCAAGGAGGCTCTGCAAAAGGCCGTGCGGTCCCTGGAAATCGGGCGCTACGGACTGCTCTCGGACGGACACGAATTGGAGGTTCTTCCGCCCGAGGAGCTCCGCCGCAAACTCAGCGTTCCCACTGCCGAACGGCTGTTCTATATCTGCCAGGCGCTCCAGAATCAATTCCGCCTGGAGGAAGTTCATGAACTGACAAAAATCGACATGTGGTTTTTGGCCAACATCAAGGAGCTGGTGGATTTTGATCAGGAGCTTCGCCGGCAGCTGGAAAAAATCCACATCCCCCTGCGCGACGTGCCCAGCACGGGACTCGTCGATTGGATCCGCAAGGCCAAGATGATGGGGTATTCCGATGTCCAGCTGGCGCACATCGCCAAGACCGACGAGATGGCCGTCCGCTTCATGCGCAAGCAGATGGGAGTCGAGCCCGTCTACAAATTGGTGGACACCTGCGCCGCGGAATTTGAGGCCTACACGCCCTATTACTATTCCATCTATGCCAGCCCGTTCTATAAAT
>CAZGMX010000059.1:9561-12568 GCA_964526865.1 uncultured Actinomycetota bacterium
AGCAGTATGTGGTTTGGCTGTGACGACGAGGTTCGCAAGAGCAAAAAGAAAAAGATCATGATTTTGGGCGGCGGTCCCAACCGGATCGGCCAGGGCATCGAATTCGACTACTGCTGCGTCCACGCCTCCTTTGCCTTGAGACAGGATGGCTATGAGACGATCATGGTCAATTCCAATCCCGAGACGGTTTCGACCGACTATGACACCTCCGACAAATTGTATTTTGAGCCGCTGACCCTGGAGGATGTTCTCAATATCTATGAGCGGGAAAAGTGCGACGGGGTGATCGTGCAGTTTGGCGGGCAGACCCCGCTCAATCTTGCCGTCAAGCTGAAGAAGGCGGGCATCCACATCATCGGGACCAGTCCGGAAAGCATCGACGAGGCGGAAGACCGCGGAAAATTTCAAAAGATGATCAAGAAGCTCAATCTTCTCCAGCCGGAAAACGGGATTGCCACCAACAGCGAGGAGGCCGTGCGCGCGGCGGCGCAGATCGGATACCCTCTGATGGTGCGTCCTTCCTACGTGCTGGGCGGGCGGGCGATGCAGATTGTCTATGATGAACGGGAACTTCTGCGGTACATGACCAGCGCCGTCAAGGCCTCCCCGGAGCACCCTGTGTTGATCGACAAATTTCTGGAAGACGCTATCGAGATCGATGTGGACGCGGTTTCGGACGGCAAGCGTACCACGGTGGGTGCCATCATGGAACATATTGAAGAGGCGGGAATTCATTCCGGCGACAGCGCCTGCGTGATTCCTCCATTTTCCCTGGCGGACAACCTGATCGAAGAGGTCCGGCGCAACACGCTCATGATGGCCAGGGAGCTCAACGTGGTGGGCTTGATGAACGTGCAGTTTGCCATCAAGAACGACAAGGTCTATGTCCTGGAGGTCAATCCGCGCGCGTCCCGCACGGTGCCTTTTGTGAGCAAGTCCATCGGTGTGCCCCTGGCAAAGATTGCCGCCCGCGTCATGGCGGGCAAGACGCTGGGTCAGCTGGGCTTCACCGAGGAAGTCAAACTCGATTACTTCTGCGTGAAAGAGGCCGTCCTTCCCTTTGTCAAGTTCCCGGGAATCGACGTCCTGCTGGGGCCGGAGATGAAATCCACCGGAGAGGTCATGGGGATCGACGCCGACTTCGGATCTGCGTACGCCAAGACGCAGTTTGCGGCCGGCCAAAACCTTCCTGTGGAGGGAACGGTCTTCCTCAGCGTCAAGAACCACGACAAACGGGATATCGTGTTTTTGGCAAAAAAACTGGCAGACATGGGGTTCAAACTCATTGCCTCCTCAGGAACCGCAAAAGTCCTACGTTCCAGCGGTATCGACGTGGTGAGTCTGTTTAAAATCAAGGAGGGGAGACCCCATGTTCTGGATTACATCAAAAACGGCCAGGTCCATCTCCTCATCAACACGCCCAGCGGCAGCGGGCCGCGGGAGGATGAGACACGGATCCGGGCGACCGCCGTGGCGCACAATATTCCCCTTGTGACGACGATATCCGGAGCCCAGGCCGCGGTGAATGGAATCGAGGCGATCAAGGCCCGGGGACTTTCCGTCGGCGCCCTGCAGGATTATCACGCCAAGGTCCGGCTGGTCAATACCACTCCCACGGGCGCTCCAACTCCAACGGGACCTGTCAAACCTCCGGCGACAGTCGGTCACTGACATGCAACAGAGGCTTCGCGTTTCTTCTCATCAAAAAATTGCTCCCGGCGTTTATCGACTGATATTGGAAGGGGCTGCTCTTGCCCGCGCCGCCAAGCCGGGGCAATTCGTGCAAATTCATGCGGGTTCCTGCTTGCTCAAGAGGCCCTTCAGCATCTGCGACGCGCAGAGTGGAAAAATCACGATCCTCTACAAGGTGGTGGGGAAGGGGACGACCGCCATGACGGCGCTGAAAAAGGGCGACACGGTGGACGGGATCGGTCCGCTGGGCAGGCCGTTTTGTGAGCCTTCCAAGGGCAGTCGCTCGATCTATGTTGCCGGCAGTGTTGGGGTGGCGCCCCTGTGCTTTCTGGCCAAAACCCGGCGCGGGAGCGGAAGACACGGCGGGGATGTCGTCTTCATCGGAGGGCGTACGAAACACGATTGTCTGTGCAGGACCGAGTTCAACAAATTGGGAGTCAAGGTTGTCCTGGCCACGGAAGATGGAAGCGCCGGCCATCGCGGACTGGTCAGCTCTCCGTTTGAGAAATTTCTCTGCGCGTTGAGCGGGCAGGAAAAAAATAATTCGATCGTCTATGCGTGTGGTCCCAAGGCCATGATGAAGGCGGTGGCAGGAATCTGCGCCCATGCGGGCGTTTCCTGTGTCGTTTCGCTGGAAGAGATCATGAGCTGCGGCCTGGGTGTCTGCATGGGGTGCGTGGTCAAAGTCAAAGATGACGGTGATTTTGTCTATCAGCGATCGTGCACCGAAGGTCCCGTGATGGAGGCGGAAAAGATAATATGGGAGTAAAAATGTCATCGCGAGGAGCACACCGACGAAGCAACCGCGTTGATGAAAACGCTTGTTCCTCCCCCTTAATGCCTGTCCGCCAAAGCGTTGGTGGCGGAGGGGAGGGTTGGGGTGGGGGCGGTTGATATGAAACCAGATATCACTGTCAAAATCGGTTCCCTCGCACTTTCCAACCCCGTGCTGGTCGCCTCCGGCACGTTTGGGTACGGCGAAGAATTTTCCCAGTTCATGGATTTGAATGCGCTCGGGGGCCTGATCGTAAAATCCGTTACGCTCAATTCCCGCAAGGGAAACCCCATGCCGCGCACGGCGGAGACTCCCTCCGGAATGCTCAATTCTATTGGCCTGCAGAACACCGGTGTGGATGGGTTTTTATCAAAAAAGCTGCCGTTCTTGCGCCGGTTTCGTGTCCCTGTCATCGTAAATATCGCAGGGAACACCCCCGAGGAATACGCCCTGGTGGCAGAGAAACTTGCCGCCGCGACAGGAATTGCCGCTGTGGAATTGAATCTCTCCTGTCCCAATGTGAAAGAGGGCGGACTCCTT
>CAZGMX010000059.1:12578-14986 GCA_964526865.1 uncultured Actinomycetota bacterium
TGTGACAGACATCGTGACCATTGCGCGGGCCGCCGTGGAAGCCGGTTCTGACGCCCTGTCCGTTATCAATACGCTTGTCGGAATGGCGATCGACGTCAAGGCGCGCAGACCCAAGATCGCATCGATTACGGGTGGATTGAGCGGTCCGGCGATCCGCCCTGTCGCCGTTCGCATGACCTGGCAAGTGGGCAAGGCGTTTCCGAATGTTCCCATCATCGGCACTGGGGGCGTGGAAGACGCCGAAAGCGCTCTGGAATTTATCCTGGCTGGCGCTTGTGCTGTGCAGGTTGGGACTGCCAATTTTTATAATATCCATACGGCGGAGCAGACCATCGCGGGCATCAAAGACTATTTGCGAAGGAATAAGATTCATCGTTTGAACGACCTGGTCGGCTGTGTCCGGATTTAATCGTCATTGCGAGCGCAGCGAAGCAATCTCGACATCAATATGATCAACCCAGCAATCAAAGACAAACTCGTTCTTGCCCTGGATTTCCACGACCCTGCCATCGCCCTGGAGTGGGTCGCCAAGACGCGCGACTGGATCGGCATGTTCAAAGTCGGGGGCCAGCTTTTCACACAGGCCGGTCCGCCGCTGGTGCGGGAGATCCTCCGGCAGAGCGGCAAGGTTTTTCTGGATCTCAAATTCCACGACATCCCCAACACCGTGGCGGCCTGCGGCGAGGCGGCCCTGGACATGGGCGTTACCCTTTTCAATGTCCACGCATCCGGCGGTCTGACGATGATGCAGGAATGCCTGCACCGGGTGAATGCGCGCGCGAATGAAAAGGGGGTTCAGCGTCCCGTGATTTTTGCCGTCACCGTTTTGACCAGTATCAACCAGGAGGCATTATCACATCAGTTGGGATGCAGTCGGCCGATGGAAGAACAGGTTCTCCGCCTGGCAAGACTGGCAAACGAAGCCGGTCTGGACGGCGTGGTCTGCTCGCCAAGGGAGATCGCCGCAATCCGGGCCGCGTGTCCGCCGCCCTTCAAAATTCTTACCCCCGGCATCCGCAATCCCGGCGATCCCCCCGACGATCAACAGCGCACCTTGAGTCCGGCCGAGGCCTGTGCCCTGGGCGCCGATTATCTAGTCCTGGGCCGCACCGTGACGGCCAAGGCCGATCCCGTTGCCCAGCTTGAGCGCATTCACTTTTGTTTGACACAGAACCGGACTTGTAATAGCATCCTGAAGTTCGGCCCAAGGGCCGTGCGGGGAACTGCCAAGGCAGTCCCGATCGAAAGGGGATAACGAGATACGATGAATAAGCAGGAAGAAAACACAACCACAACTCCAACAATCACCACTGCACCAACCGGCACCACTGTTCCAACCGGAAAAACCGTTCCAGACAGCAACACAATTCCCACCACCACCGAAGAATGGCGAGCGCTCTATGCCCAAACCATGGGCGAATTCAAGGAAGGTGCGATCGTCAAGGGGACCATCGTGGGAATCCGCCGCGATGAAGTATTTGTGGATATCCACTACAAGTCCGAGGGGGCTATTCCCATCGAGGAATTTGGCGACATCAGCCAGTACAA
Organism: uncultured Actinomycetota bacterium; assembly: GCA_964526865.1. Lineage (GTDB taxonomy): Bacteria > Auribacterota > Ancaeobacteria > Ancaeobacterales > CAZGMX01 > CAZGMX01. Next base: position 14,127 of record CAZGMX010000059.1, read on the forward strand.
GGTGGGGGACAAGATCGACGTCTATTTGGACAATCTAGAAAACCAGGAGGGCGCGATCGTTCTTTCCAAGCAGAAGGCCGACCGGCTGCAAAGCTGGGAAAAGACGGTAGCGGAATGCAAGGAAGGAAAGATTCTCAAGGGCAAGGTGGTGCGCAAGGTGAAAGGCGGCTTGATGGTGGACATCGGCGGTATCGAGGCCTTTTTGCCGGCGTCTCAGATCGGCTTGAAACACGTAAAAAACGCCGACGAATTCATGGGCAAGATCATGGAGTTCAAGGTGGTCAAAATCAACAACGAGCGCAAGAACATCGTGTTGTCCCGCCGTCAATTCCTGGAAGAAACCCGGGACAAAGACAAGGCCAAACTGCTGGCCGAAATCAAGGTGGGGGATGTCCGCGAAGGCATGGTGAAGAACATCACGGACTTTGGTGCCTTCATCGATCTGAGCGGCATCGATGGATTGCTGCACATCACGGACATGTCGTGGGGGCGTATCAATCATCCCTCCGAAATCCTCAAGGTGGGCGATACCATCGAAGTGGTGATTTTGGATTTCGACAAAGAAAAAGAGAGAGTCTCCCTGGGGTTGAAACAGCGCCAGCCCAATCCGTGGGAAGAGGTCGAGAAAAAATATCCCGTCGGGACAAAGATTCGCGGCAAGGTCGTGAACATCATGTCCTACGGCGTATTCAGCGAGTTGGAGAGGGGTATCGAAGGGCTTATCCACATCTCCGAACTCTCCTGGACTCGGCGCGTCAACCATCCCTCTGAAGTGCTTGCCGCGGGAGATATGGTAGAGGCCATGGTGTTGAGCGTCGACAAGGACGCGAAAAAAATCTCTCTGGGGATCAAGCAGACGG
>CAZGMX010000060.1:0-298 GCA_964526865.1 uncultured Actinomycetota bacterium
GATTTGAACGCGAAGGAAAGCGCCCGCATGGCCACTGAAATTAAAATGGTGCCTCTGCGATATCATCACCGTTCCGGAAGGGGGAACCTTCTTCCCTTCTATCCAGAATATCCCGTGTTCAAGATAAGTATCCTTTAACAATTTATCGGTGATTTGTCGTGCCGAGTCGATGAGATGGCCCCTCTTCTTCAACAGATACAATCGAACGATCACCGGTTTTTTCCCTCCGGCGGGGACGAGCCTGATTTTTACGGGAAATCCATTTTCACCGATGGACACAGTGGCCGCCGCGCCTGGA
>CAZGMX010000060.1:308-5125 GCA_964526865.1 uncultured Actinomycetota bacterium
CTCATTGGCAAACGCCAATTCTGCCCCGTCCTTGTCGTCGGAAACAAAAAGCTGCGTTAGTTCAAATGGCCCATGTTTATCTGCCATTTCCTTGAGCTTGTCGTGCTGGACTTCCAGAGCAGAACCAAGCAGTTGTTCCCCTTTTTTCATCAGCACAGGAAGCCGGGGAACGATATCTCTGGTCCCGGCGCGAGTGAGATAAATGCCGGTGACAACCGCGTTGTTTCCAATAGCTGCGCTGGCCCTTGCGCCCGCAAATTTCTTCAGGCGGAAACGCTGACTTTTTGCAACCGTCAGCCAGCCTTTATCCGTGACCCTCAGATTGTGAATATAAAACGGGCCGTGAAGCGCATACAGTTCCAGCAATGTCTTACGTTCAATTCGCCTGGCCCGGCCAATGATGTGGCCGTCTTTCGAATAGACGATGGGGTTGGGATCATTTTCATCCACGGCAGTAAAGTGGGCCGCAACCAATGCGGCAGGAAGACCCTGCAGTTGGGATTTGGGCGCCAGCGGCCATGCGCAATCCTGCCACGGCAATAACATAGATACCGCCACGGCTGCACGCACCAACTGCTTCATGCGCCCAACACAGGCCGTCATGTGCGCCTCGTATTCATAGATCGCATGCCACGTCCTCCTCCGTGCCAATCACCAAATCAATATAACTGGTCTCTTTCGCAGGAGAGACAGCACGGGATTCACGGGAACCAGCCGGCTTTTCGGCGGACACGACAACCTCTTCCCCGAACTCCAAGGGATAAAGCGACCGCTCCGGTATGGGATCCAGCAAAAACTCCGTGCGATCGCCCCAGATCTTTTTGTTTGTCTCCTCCACCGCCCGCACAATGACCAGCTTAAATCCCACCGGCACCCTCGGATCAAACAGAATGTGCCTCGCAAGGGCATAACTAATACCCTGGACACCCAAACAGAACTCCTGCTCCAAAATATCCTGCGCTTGCCTCAGATGGCCATCCGCAAACTGCTTGCGCGCCGCGGTAAATCCCTCCAAAATCCCCCGAATACCATCGATCGTGCCTGCCCACTTTTGGATTTGTGGATTTTGGGACTGTTCCAAGACCTGGGCATACTGCACGCTGGCCAATTCCTCCAACCACCAACGCAATAAGTCCCCTTTGTCCGCTATACAACGATTTGTTTGCACCAAAACCAGCGCCAACGGTTCAACCACGTCCGGCGCCGTTATCAATTTTGCCACCTCCAGCGCCTGCCGCGCGTATTTCATCCGGTCGAACTTCTCCACCACGCCGGCCACATTGCCGTCGCGCAGGTCCCGCTGCATCTCGCCCATCTGTCGCATAAAATCCCGGTATTCTCCCATGGCTCGGTGCGCTTCCCCGGTCAACATCTCCGGCGGAGCCTCTTGCAAGGTGGCCATGGCAAAACGTTGGACCTCCGGATACGGCGCTTTCAGCGCCGCCGCCAGGGCGGGCAAAGCCTCCGGCATTCTCGTCAATAGATACTGACGGGTCTCTTCCCTGCTCTGCGAATCGCGTAACAGCCGCAGCAAAGCCGCTGTTCGGCATTGCGTCTGGCTGACGGACCAATTAAACGCTTCTCTGACTTTCAGAAGTTCCAGCAAATCCAATATCCTCTCCGACGGCCGGTCGAAATAGGCCGCCTGGACTTTTAGCAGCGGCGCCGGCCTTGCCTTCGCTCTATCCTGCGCGGCAGGCGCCTCCATTACAATTTCCTCCAAAGACGCCAAGAATGCATCGTCCCCAGCCGCATGAAGGGCGCGCTGGACCGCTCGCGTCACGTCCTCGTCCCGGCCCACCATTTGCACCCACAGATGATTGCGCCAATTTAATTTCCCGGTTGCTTTGCGCAGCTCCGTGTGCAGCCAGTCCCGCATCTTCTCACCCCCGCCGCGGCGCTCGTAATATTCGGCCACGGCCACAACCATCTTGGCGTTCCAGTCGTGGCTTCGGATCACCTGGTCAACCGTTTCGTCATCATCCAATAAGACAAGAACCCTTTGCGCGCCGATCTTCCACCCCGTATCACGCGGTATCCACCATTTTTTTATTTCCCTTTTCAGAGGTTCCCTTGCCGGCTTGTCAATCGCAAGAAGGGCTGTCTCCGCCGCACGGGCCGCCGCGACTGCACTTATGGAAACGGGGGTATCGTGAACAAGATCTCCCAGGAACCACGCGATCCCCCCCACAGCGGACGGATCCCCGATCTCCCCTAAAAGCTTTATGACCTTGGTGTGCAGGCGATGATCCATCGTTGCCCTATACGCCCAAGGAAAAACTATTAGATTCGGTATCGTAAAAATTCTCAAGGCGTACAAGAGCCTCTTCACGATTCTCGGATCCTTGATTTTCCCCATGGCCTCCAGAATCTCATCCGATTTATTCCAGTTGAATTCCCGCACAAGAGGCCCCGCGGCGCGCGCATCCCTCATTTCGCCCAAGGCCCACACCACGGCGGGAGATGTTGTCCTGAGAGGAATCGGTCCCTTCAACAATTGACACAAAGGTTCCACGGCATTACTAAACTTCAGTTTGCCGAGGGCACCCGCAGCATAATCCACCACGGACGTATTCCAGCGTTTCAACAGGGGAATCAGCGCCTCTCCTGCCTGTTCATCGCCGATTTCTCCCAGCGCCCAGGCGGCGCTGTTGACCTCCTCCGTATCTTTGCTTTTTAGCCCCTGCAAAATCAGGGGTTCCACCGCTCCTCTGTACATTAGGCAGCCCAACGCCTTGACAGCGATCAGGCGCGTCCCCTTATCCGTCCCCTTGTCCAAAGACGCCATGACCGCGCAAAGGGCCTGCCCTGCCTGTTCGTGTTTCTTCCCCCCCAGAATTTCCACGGCATTTTCTTGTGTTCCGTCTCCGTGGGGATACGGCGACAAACGTTCCGCAAAGCAGAAATTCAGCAGTCGAATAGAACGCGCTCGCGTTTCCGGCGTTGCGGTTTGGCCCAATATTCCCGCCGTCAAATAGGACAGACGAACTCCGCTTTTACCCAATATGCGCCGCAACATCAAAGAATCCGCAGCAATTCCAAAGCTGAATCTACTGCGCTTTGCGTCCCATTGAACCATGATCTTAAATAGATTCGAACAATCCTCGCCGTCAAAACAATCGGGGTCATACACTTCCAACGCCCCACTTATTCTCTTTATTTCCCTTTCCCCCACGCCAGCGCGAGCCAATGCCCTGATGAGCGGTTTGATCGCCTTTTTATTTTTTTGTTCGCTCAAGACCTTTGCCGCTCCCATACAAACAGCAAGATCAGGATCCTCCAGGGCTTTCACAAGGCTTTCTAACGAACGGGAAGCCGACGGGGAAAGTTTGCCCTCCATCGCACCGGCTCCAGGCAATGGCGGCCTGCGCCCGGCTAAAATCCTCTGCGCCGCATCGGCAGCCTCTTTGACTTTGCTCGATGGGGCCAGCGCCTGGGCCGGCGGGGTCCCCACACATAGAGACACCGCCAAGGCACAGCAACACGCCCGCAACAGCCGTTGCCCTGCAAAATCTTTCACAACGCACCTCGCATTCGCTCTTTAAATATACATTTAAAAATGCGTCTTGTCAAGGGGCTCGAATCCTGGGAAATCGCTGAATCCTGGGGGTTAAATCCTGGGGTGTTTATATGTCGCGCTACAACGGATAGATATGTGTTTTGGACTCGCGCACGCCCTGGGCGGGGTACATTGATTCACCGGTGTCCAAAAGCTTTCCAAGCAGAAACTACGAAGTTGAAATATTCACTGTCCTCACCCCGCCGCTTCCACCCGGTCCCGACCTTCTCCCTTTGCCTTCAGCAGGGCCCTGTCTGCCTTTTCCAGAAGAACCGTTTTGTCCATCGGAGGTTTGGAAACGCCAGCCACACCGACACTGATCGTCAAATTCACCATTTCGGTGTCCCATGTAAAGACACATCTTTTTTGAACCTCTCTGCGCACGCGTTCCGCCTCTTTGACGGCGCCCGCAATATCCGTTTCGGGCAGTAAAATAACAAACTCATCTCCTCCGTAGCGCACCAGAATGTCCGTCTGACGGACGGTGTTGGCGATCACCGCCGACACCGTCTTGAGGACTTCATTGCCTTTCATGTGTCCCCACCGGTCGTTGAGTGCTTTGAATAAATCCAGATCTAAAATAATGAGAGAAAGCGGATGGTGATAGCGATTGGCCCGGATGATTTCCTGGTCAATGATCTGCTGAAAATAATGGTAATTAAAACAGCCCGTCAGAGCATCCGTGATGGAAATTCTCTCGATCCTCTCGTATCCATCTTTCAGCCTCTCCAGCATCCGGGAGAAAGACGACGCCAGCACTCCGATTTCATCAGTCCGCTTGGGAAAATGATAATCCGTTTTCCAATTTCCTTTTTCAACCTCCCGCGTGATGGCAATGAGGCGGCTGATGGGCCGGACCAGCCAGGCAGAGACCACAAAAGCCAACAGCAGAGCCAGTCCCAGCCCGAACATACCCAGCAGGGTGATGCGGCCTGTCACGGAACGGATGTGGTCCGCCACACGGTCCCGGAAACTGATCCCGATCCGAAAAGCCCCCCACCGCTTTTTCCCAATCAGAACCGGAACGGAAATATCATAGACATCCTCCAATTCACCTTCCGTTCCCAAATCCGCCCGGTATTTTTGTACGATGGTCTTGTCCGCCGCAAGGGAAGCCGTGGAAATTGGATCGTGCATCTCGATCCCCTCCGTACGCAGATCGGAATGCACCACCACTCGGTTCGTCTTGTCGATCAAAAACATATAGACCACATCCCGGCGCAATTGACAGATGCGGACAAATGTCAAACGCAGGTCT
>CAZGMX010000060.1:5135-14807 GCA_964526865.1 uncultured Actinomycetota bacterium
CAGCCCCTTCTGGACTTGCTCCACCAAAGATTCCGCGATCGCCATCCCCCGGTTGATCGCGGCGGATTGCAGGACGTTGCGCACTTCCCGGACAATAAAAAAGTAGACCAAACCGATGACCACGGATGTGGACAACACCAGCGTAAGGGTAATTCTCGCGCGCAATCCTATGTTCATGTATTTTCTTTACCCCCGAAAAACGAGCGTCAAAATAAAAACAAATGCCATCCCGCCGACGGTTGCCACCAGCGCCGTCCTGGAGGTGTGGACGCGGTGCGCCTCGGGCAAGAGATCGCTCGCCCCGATGTACAAAAACAGGCCGCAAAAAAAAGCCAGAAACATCGCCAGCACCGTGTTGGACATCGTGAAGGCAAATGTGGAAGCCGCTCCGGCAAAGGGGATGAGGGCATTCACCGTCAGCCATTTGAGGGATGCCCTCCGCGTGCCGCGATTCAACGCCATGATGCTCACCAGACTCAACCCGTCCGAAAATTTGTGCAACACCACCGCGGTGGAAACCATCACACCGACCTGCCAGTCGGAATGAAACGCCACGCCGATCGCCACACCGTCAAAAAAACTGTGCAGGCAAAGCCCCATGGCCCCCAGCACGCCGATGTCCTGATGGCGTTCAAAATGTTCGTGATCTTCACCACACACGTGCCACAGCGTAAATTTTTCCAGGCAGTGGAATGAAATGAATCCGAGCACCACCAACAGCATGATCCATCGCACGCTTGCCTCTCCGGGAGGCACCAGCGTGAAAATTTCCGGAAGCAGATCGGCAAAGGCCGTGGCGATGAGAACCCCCGCGGCAAACCCAATGATCGGCGAAAGGGCCTTCCGGTAACGGATCGCCACCAACCCTCCCAGAAACGTGGACACAGCCGTGATGGACACAAAGATCAATATGGGAAACAGCGGTTCCATCAGGGGCGCTCCGGCACGGGAAGGCGCGCACAGAGCCCCTGCAGCGCCACCTCGATCGCGCGGCCATCGATGGCCCCCGGGTAGATGTCACAACGGGGAATCTGATCCCGGCGCGCCAGGCACCGTTTTGCCAAATCGCGCAGCGGCAGGATGCTCACGCCATCGTCAAGGAGCAGGCGCAACAATCTTTCAAACCAGCCGGCGTATTTCTGTCCCTCCAACTCCGCGTGGACCGTCAAGACATGCGTGCCGCCGTGATGCATTTTCTTTAAAAAAAACGAGGTAAGCTCTTCCGGAGACCGGGCCTTGTTTCCAAGGACTTCATCCAGCGTCGGCAGTGACGTGGGAACTTCCAGTGTCGGATACACCGTGCCGTCATAGACGGGGAAAAACGGCTCCGACCCGCGCGTATTGCTGGTGTATAGAAACGGATACCGGCCAAAAACCTCCTGCGCGCAGCGATTCCACGTCCACCCCGGCGCGGCAAATCCCCACGGCTCCCCTTTCATCACCCGGCGGTGAACATCCAGGGCGTGATCCACCTGTTCCTTGATTTGGCCCTCATCCATGCCATGGAGTTTGTCGTGCCACAGGACATGGTCAAAACCATGGATTCCAAGTTCGTGGCCCTCGGCCGCAATCTTGTGCAAAAGTCCGGGATCAGCCAAACCGATCATGGGACCGGGCCAAAACACCCCGTAGATCAGCGTGGGAAAACCGTAGGCCGACGCGGCGTGCGTCCTAAGCATCTTGGCGAGAAAACCGGGCCGGAATATTCGACGGATAGCCCGCCCGGAATTATCCGGCCCCATGGCGACATAGAAGCTGGCACAAACTCCCTGCCGCTTCAAGACGTCCAGCAGGACAGGAACGCCCTGAAGAAATCCCTTTTTTGTATCGACGTCAACCTTGAGGAATACTTCCATTTATTGTTGGTGCTGAAACCATCCAATGGTTTCCCGCAAACCCTCTTCCAGCGTGACCTTGGGAGTCACTCCAAGGATTGTTTTCTGCTTGGTGATATCCGGAACACGGCGCGGCACATCCTCATAACTTTCTCCATAGATCTGCTGCTGCTTCACGAATTGGATGGGCGAATCGGAATGGCAAATTTTCTTCATCGCCTGTGCCAGTTCCAAAACCGTTGTCTCCTTTTCGTTGCCGATATTAAAAATTTCCCCTTCGGCCTCCTTGAGAAGTCCCGCCTTCACCGTGGCCTCCATGGCGTCTGACACATAGGTAAAACAGCGGGTCTGCTTGCCGTCTCCAATGACCGTGATCGGCTCTTTGCGCAGAATCTGCCCCAAAAAAATCGTAATGACACGGCCGACATCCAGTTTGTCCAGCCGCGGCCCATAGGCGTTGAAATAGCGCAGCACCACCACGGGCAGGCCCATCTTTTTATAGGCGAAACAAAAGTGTTCCCCCACCGCCTTGGAAGTGGAATAACACCACCGGTCGATGCGTGTGGACCCCAGAACGCGGTCCCCGTCCTCTTTAAAAGGAATCTGCGTACTGCGCCCATAGACTTCGGACGTAGAGGTGAACACGATTTTCTTTCCATATTTAAACGCGGCTTCCAAAATCTTTTGCGTGCCGTTGACATTGACATTGAGAACCTTGTACGGATCTTCGACGTAGTGTTCCACTCCCACCACGGCAGCCAGGTGATAAATCAAATCCGCCTTAAGCGCCAGCGAATCCAGCATCTTCTCGTTAAAAATACTCTCTTTGATATATTGGAGTTTGGGATTGGACAGCAGGTGGCGGATCTTCAAATCCGATCCCGTGTCCAGAATAACCACCTCATCGCCGCGCTTTAAAAATGCCTCCACCAAATGAGACCCAAGAAATCCCGCTCCACCCGTCACTAGAATTTTCACGATTTCCCTTCCTTTTTTGCGATGACGTCGCCTGCCATGATTTTTCGCCTCTTAAAGAACACATCGGCTGCAACCTCTTCTTCCCCTTCCCACTGCACCCGCTTCAACAGCAAAGCCCCCTTGCCGGCAGATACCACAACCCCGCGCCGCGGCCTGACCGCCACCACCGCGCCCGGAACCGCTTTGGCGTCCACCGTACCACAGGGTACCGCCCACCAAACAAACAACTTTTTTCCGTCCAGCGCCGTAAAAGCTCCGGGATACGGATGCGTCACGGCGCGGATCAAATCATAAATGCGCCGGGCATCCTGACTCCAGGAAAACGCCCCATCCTCACTCCTCCGGCCCCCGAACACCGTCGCTTGCGTGTGATCTTGGGGGATCTTCTGAACCGTCCCATGGACCAATCGGGGATAAAACTCCCCTGTCACAACCGCCGCCGCTTCCGCAATCTTACCAAAGAGCGTGAAAGCTGTGTCATTTTCTTCTATGGGGATGCGTCTTTGCGCGACAATGTCCCCCGCATCCGGTTTGGACACCATCTCGTGCAGGGTCACCCCCGTCTCCTTCTCCCCGTTGATCAAAGCCCAATTGACGGGGCATCGTCCGCGGTACTTTGGCAGGAGGGAGCCGTGGAGATTGAACGCCCCACGGGGGGCGCACGACAGAAGGGCCGGTCCAAAAATCAGACGGTAGTAAAAGGAAAAAATAGCATCCGGCGCAATTCCCCGAACCTTTTCAATAAAAGCGGGATCGTTGGGACGCTCGGGGGTCAAAACCTTCAAGCCCTTCTGCAAGGCCAGCCTTTTTACGGAAGGAAACCAGACTTCCTCTTTGGGATCATCCTCATGCGTCACAACCAGGGGGATCTCGGCGCCAAGGTTCAACAGAGTTTCCAAACATCTCGCGCCCACCAGATGATAGGCAAAAACGACCAGTTTCATTCAACTCAACGCCTCAACACTTTTTTTATCGCGTAGCGGGGACGCTTGCGAACTTCCAAATAAATTCTTCCAATATATTCTCCGATGAGCCCCAGCGCCAGGAAGAGCAGACCAACAAACACGAACAAAATGGCAAACAAGGTGAACACCCCCTCGCTCTCCGGACCCACAAAAATACGCCGAATCAGAAGGAAGATGCCGAATCCACTCCCGGCCAGCGCTGTCAGCACCCCCAAAACACTCAGCATCTGAATGGGCAAAAGGGAAAAACCCGTGATGAGATCAAAGTTGATCGTCAACAGCCGAAAAATGTGATATTTGGAATGCCCCTTTTGCCTGGACAAATGCTCCACCTCCACTTCGGCCGTGCTTTTAGCCAGCGAATTGGCCAACGCGGGAATGAACGTGGAAACATCCTGGTATTGCAGCATGTCCTGCACCAAATCCCTCTGATACGCCCGCAGCATACATCCATAATCACGGACCTTGACTCCCACCACCCGGCTGGCAATCCGATTCACAATAAACGAGGGAATAGTTCGAAGGAAGGAATCCTCACGGTGCTTGCGAACTCCGTTGACCACCTCGTATCCCTCCTGGATCTTCGCCACCAGCTTGGGGATTTCCTCCGGCGGATTCTGGAGATCCGCATCCAGTGTGACAACAACATCCCCCTGCGCCTTTTCAAAACCGGCACAAACCGCCGCATGCTGGCCAAAATTTCGAGACAACTGCACCACGCAGACACGTCCGTCCTTCCAGGCAATTTCTTCAAGCTTTGCAAGACTCTGATCCCTGCTGCCATCATCCACAAACACAATCTCATAGTCCTGCTTCATGGCATCCAGCGCTGTTTTTAGCCTTGGATATAGCAGCGGAATACTTTCCTGTTCGTTATAGACAGGAATGACAACAGAAAGATAGGGTTTCACCATGACCGGCTCACTTGCCTTTTCCTTGACCCTCGAATGCAGAACCCGTGCACGCAGGAGCACCGGCCCTCTGTACCAGCACAATACCCTTTGGCGAGCGCAGCAGGATATCCATATTCCGTATCCCTTTCTCCACCAATTCATTATACTTCTTTTTCTTTACGACACAATACACATTCTTCCCTTCTACAGCCGCCCTTTTTAAATGATCCTGAAAATCCTCCACACTTTGAAACCACGCCTTCTGATCCCCAATCCGGCTTCCGTAGGTCAGCTCGCCAATATTGGTTCCCACCAACATCACACGTCGCTTCAGGTAAAAAGGAAGGTCGCTAAAGGCTTCATACCCATCGTAAACCGCCAGAGTATCCTCCGGTTTTAAAACCCCCTTCAATGTCTGAGCCATCTCTTTGGTACTTTGCAGGGGATCCAACCGCTCCATCGCCAAAATCACTATCGGATAGGCAAGCACAATGGTCAAGCCCCACGCCAAAAAGGCGCTCTTCCCCAGCCAAACACTCGCCTTGTGGGTTAGATTCCTCTTCCACGGCGCAAGAGACAGCAAAAACGCAATCCCCGATCCGACAGCAAACAGTCCAACCACCATATAAATAAAATGTTCTATCCAAATCTTCTCCGGTTTCGCGGTAATCTGCAGGTAGGTGACTAGCCCTGCAGTCCCGATACAGATCGCGCAAAAAGCCGCTTCAAAAATAATGGGGACAATTCGTGGATAGCGCCCGGGGGCAAAATCAAACAAGTGCTTCGCCCAATAGCCGGTCAAAATCGCCAGGGGCGGCAAGACCGGCAAAATATAGGGAGGAAGTTTCGAACGGGACACCGAAAAAAACAAGAAGATGACCAAAAGCCATATCAACAAGAAGAGCCTCCGGCGGTCTTCCATTGTCACGGGGCTCTTGTACGTGCACAGCCTGTCTCCGATAAAGAAGACAAACAGGGACCAGGGAAAAAAGAACAGCATCCCGATACCAAAAAAATAATAGATCGGGCCTGGCCTCCCCGCGTTGTGTGTAAGAAATCTTTGCAGATGCTCATGGATAAAAAAGAACTGAAGAAACGTCGGATTCTTCATGGAAATCAGAACAAACCAGGGAATGTTCACGGCCAAAACAAGTGGAACCCCCCACAAAATCCCTGTTTGTCTCCATCTGCCCCATTGGCGCGTCCATGTCAGATACACCGCCACAATCAAAAAGGGAAATGCACAGGCCACCACCCCCTTCACCAGCGTTGCCAACCCGATCAAAAGGTAGGCGGCAATCAAAACCAATCTGTTTCGGCCTTCAAATCCCTCCAAAAAACACAGCAGGCCAGCGCTTAAAAGAACCGTGAACGGCATGTCCAGAACAAGATAGCGGCCGACAAGAAAATAGCCGATACTTGTCAACAAAAACCACGCCGACCAAAATCCCGTCTCACGGTCAAACCACCGGCAGGCAAACAGCCAGACCAGAACCACGCCGATGACGCCCAAAAGGGCGGGCCAAAACCGGGCGGCGCCCTCCGTTTCCCCCATCAAACTGAAATTGACGGCAGTCAGCCAATACACCAGAGGAGGTTTTTCAAAATAGGGGACGTGATTGAGATGGGGCGACACGGCATCCGACCGTTCGATCATCTCCCTGGGAATTTCCGCGTAGCGGCCTTCATCCGAAGACCACAGGGCCCGGTCCCCCAATTTCAAAAAAAACAGGGCGAAGGCAAGACACAATAGACAGATCGCAGCAGACAGACTTTTCATTTCCGTTTAGAGCCCTCAGAAGACGGGACAGAACCACATGGGCGTGAAAAATGAAACGGCTTCCACGGGAGCGGACAGAACCGACAAAACACCCATCGGTTCTTTAACACCAATCAGCGGGCGGCTCGGAAACCCTATTTCGTTTCTTCCGCATCCATTTCGGGAAAGAATTCCAAGAATTGCTCCAGAAGTTCCTCATCCTGCTCGTCGATCTTGTAAAAGGAAATCCCGTTCTCGTACATCTTTCCCTTCTGAATTTCCGTTGTCCGAACCACCTGGCCGAGAATCGTCACCGTACTGTATCCATCAAGGCTTGGGACATCCAACTCCACTTCCAGAATGGTTCCGAAGGGATAATGCTCCTTCGTGGTCATCAGAATTCCACCCGTGGAAATGTTTTTACTGCAGGCATCCGAAAAAACCTTCTTCTTCGGTTCCTTTTGTGGACGGGCCTTGTACCGGATCACAGCCTCATACGGAATACGGATATACTTGCGGCGGTCGGCAACAGCACTGAGTTCCTTGTTTGTTCCCATACTGCGCAATCCCTCATTAGCCTGGTACATTTATGTACGCCACAGCAACAACACCGCTTTGATTCCCGTCCATTCAACACCAATTAAAAATCGATGTCAAATTTATTCCAAAATGTTTTCCAAACTTAAAACAACCCTGTCTTTTTTTATGACGGCCTCCCCTTCGAATCTGCTAGAATAACAGGGTTTAAGTGGACCAGACGTTCCGTTGCCTTTTCTCAGGAAGGAGCCTTCTCATGAAGAAATATTTCGCGTTTTTGACATTGTCGTGCATTCTGTGGATGGTGTGGACCAGCCCTGCCTCGTGTTTTGGGGCACAAAAGGACTTGCCGCTCGGGCCGTCCGACGCCGAGATTTCCCGCTATCAAAAAGCCTTGGAAATCGATCCCACCAATACCGATCTACACAACAATCTCGGCATCGTCTATTTCAACGCCGGCCGTCTGGACGAGGCCATTGCCGAATTCCAAAAAGTGACCAAACTAGATCCCAACTATGCCGAGGCATATTACAATCTGGGGGCCATCTACGGAACCAAGGGGATGCACGAGGACGCCATCGTCAATTATAACAAGGCGGTCACGCTCAACGGCAACATGGCAGACGCCTTAAACAACATGGGACTGGTCTATTTCAACAAGGGGCAAAACACCGAGGCCATCACCAAATTCAAAGACGCGCTGCGCGTGGCGCCCAATCATGTGGCAGCACACAACAACCTGAGCCTCGTTTATATGAAGCAGGGGTTCTATGAGGACGCCGCAAAAGAACTGCAGGAGTCCCTAAGAATCAATCCCAACGATGCCGAAGTGCACTACAATCTGGGTGTTGTCTACAACAAGAAAGGCTCTCCGGAGATGGCCCTTGGGCATTTCCGCGATGCCCTGATGGCCGATCCCAATTTTGCCAACACGCACTACGCCATCGCGAAAATCAATCTCGACGCAAAAAAGAACAAGGCGGCCGCGCTGGAGTCTTTCCGGGAATATCTCAGGCTCAGACCCAACGATATCCAAACCAAGAATCTCGTGGCAAAGCTCAAAGAAGAAGTGGCCGCGGAATCTCAAAAAACATCCCAGGCTCCCGCAGCGCCGGGCAGTTCCCCTGCGTATCAGTCCGTGACGCCGTCCTCTCCGGCCGTTGCTCCAGGCGCTGTGATCACCCCTCCGGAACCAATGCCCGCGAGCGCACCAGCACCGGAAACCGAAACAGTTTCGGCTGAGACCGCCGTGTCCGCGGAAAAACCGGCCGCTCCACCGGCGGCTTCTGTGTCCCCCACCGCGGGACCGTCTCAGACACAGATGCCTCTCGTGGTTCCGGCGTCTGTCTATGCGCAATCACCAACCGCGGCCAATGTCTCCGCGTCCCAACAATCTGCTGCTCAGCAGCCCGTTGTCCAGCAGCCGGTCGCCGTCCCGGCGGCACCCACACTGAATGTGCAGGGAGTTCCACCGGTGGTGCCACCCGCAGTACCGGTTCCTGCCTCGGCCGTCACACTAAAAAAAGAGACAGCGACCACGGCGCCAGCAGAATCAAGTCTTGGCACAAAGAAGAAAAAGTCTGTCAAGAAGGCGTCCCCAAAAATCGCAAATAAAACAGAAAATGTCCCGGCCGTAAAGCCCCCGACGGAAAAGGTTGTAGAGACGGTCGAAAAGAAAATAGACCAACCGGAGGAACAAAAAGTTGTCAAACCGGCAGCCGCAAAAAAATACCAGGAAAGGATTGCCCCGCCAAACAAACCCATGCCCAAAGACGTGGTCGTGCGAGAATTTGACACAAACAACGACCGGAAGACCGATCAGTGGGTCACCATGGACAAACGGGGCATCATCTGGCGCAAGCAGGTCGATTCCAACTCAGACGGAATTCCTGATAAAGACATTCCTTTATCGCAGGAATAACGTCATCGCGAGGAGGCCGAAGGCCGACGTGGCGATCTCGAAGTGTAAACAGTCATTGCGAGGGAGCCAACGTATTAGTGACAGGCTGTAAGTCCGCCGGCGCTTCAGTGGCGGACGATCTCGTTGGTTTATCGCACATCCCTATGAAACTTGCCATCCTCAAAGATCTCTGGCTTAAGACCAAACAGCTGTTGAAGGAGCACCACTCCCCGGAAGAGATCGCTCTGGGCATCGCCATCGGCGTTTTTATTGGATTCACTCCGTTCTATGGATTCCATACGGTACTTGCAATCCTAGCCGCCCTGTTGGTCCGCCATGCAAACCGCCTGGCAATCCTGCTGGGAACGCAGATAAGCCTGCCTTTCATCGCCCCCCTCATCTACTGGGCCGAATATAAAGTCGGCAAAATCCTTTTGCGTTCCAGCCTCTTCATCCCCCAGGAGGGACGGGAAAAGATGCTGGAGGCAAACCACGTCGAGCTCGGTCTGCTAGCCATTTTGGTGGGCAGTGTGGTATTGGGTCTCCTCTTCTGCGCAATTGCCTACATTGTCACCATCCTCGTGGCAAAAAAAATAAAATCCCAGGACGGCCTCCAGCCGCTCAAAAACAAATTCCGGAAAAGATTTTTTCCAAACCGGCGTCCATACCAGCCGCCCCATCGGCCCGACCACCACGACCATCTTCCGCATCCGCCCCAGCATCCTGGGCATCCGTGAGAGATCAGTTACCGGAGATGTGCTTATCCGATTGACTCCACGCCATACAACTGCTTGTGGGTCGTCGG
>CAZGMX010000061.1:0-14600 GCA_964526865.1 uncultured Actinomycetota bacterium
GATTTATATCCTAAGCCGTCGATATTTTCAAGGGAAATGCGTTGGCCTCGTTTGTGGAATCGCCGAGTTGACGTGAGTTGATGAACACGCGATGACCTCGTTGTATTCCAGAATGGACAGGACCGCCTGATAGACCTCCTCCACGGACAGATCTCTGAGACACTTATAATCCAGGGTGCAATCATCCACAGGGCATTCTTTGCACCCCACGTCTTTCTGCAAAATCACATCGCGCTGTCCCAGAGGCCCCCAACACTCGGGTCCCAACCCCGGCCGTTTGCGGCCAAAAATAGCCACTGTCGGCGTGCCCACCGCGGCAGCGATATGCATCGGACCGGAGTCGTTGGAAACCAAAAGCGCGCACTGGGACACCACGGACCCTAATTCCCTCAAATTCAGCAGGCCGGTAAGATCCACCACCTTTTCTTCCAGCCCAGCAGGAACGATCTCGCGAGACACAGCCATGGTCTCGGTCCCTCCCACCAAAACAACCCGGGCATCATGCTCCCGCACAAGACGCTGGACCAGCAACGCGTAGTATTCCCTAGGCCACTGCCGGGAAGGAACCCTGCTTCCCGCATGGACGGCGATCACCGGGCGGCCTTCACCCAATCCCATTTTTTTCAACATGACTTTGGCAAAATTCAAATCGGTCTCGTCATAATTAAAAACCAGCCTGCGCTCAACGTGTGTAACTCCCACGCATTTGACAAGATCTAAAATGTAATCCGCCTCATGTTTTTCTCCCAAAACCTTGGTGTTGGGCAATGCCTGGGTCAAGAGATATCCGGCCCGCCGGGCGTAGCCAATCCGCCGTGGAATCCGCGCCAGAAATGCCAGCCAGTTCACCCAATTGGTGCAGTGCGCGATGATGGCGACGTCAAAGCACCGCGCGCGCAGACGCCGCAGAAACTGGAATTGACTCCACAGACCAGCCTTCTTGTCAAAAACCAGAACCTCGTTGATGTCGGGATTGCATTCCACGGCCTGTCGAGTCAGGGGAGACACCATCACGCTGATCCACGCCTGCGGATAGGTCTTGCGCAGGGCGCGCAGGGCTGGGGTGCTGACGATCACATCGCCGATTCGATCGGTGCGGACAAAAAGAATTTTCTCAATGGTCTGGGGCATCGGAACGAGCACTACTTTCGCCCAACCTCCCCCTGGCAACGGGAGGCAGGGTGCTCCGGCGTGCATTTTGCCGGGGTGGCCGCACTTTGCACCCGGGCGCGAAGCGCAACAGGGCAAAGAGGGAGAAATTGCTCCAGGGTACGCCAAACATCATCCACGGGAAGATCCTTCATGCAGGCGTGTGTCTCCAGGGGACATTGCACCTTGGAGCAGGGCGAACACAAAAGTTCCTTGCGGACCACGGCATGTCCGACGCCAAAAGGGCCATACCGTTTGGGATTGCTGGGGCCAAAGATCGCCATCACCGGTGTTCCCAGGGCCGCCGCCAAATGCATGGGGCCTGAATCGTTAGAAATCAAGAGGCAACTCTGTCTCAACACTGCCGCCAATTCGACAAGACTCGTCTTGCCCACAAGGTCCAACACCCCGGGCACGTTTTCCACAAGCTGTCTGGCGCAATGATTGTTTTCCGGCCCGCCAACCAAAACAACCTGTCCCGCACCACGGTGTATGACACGCCGCGCAATTTCGGTAAATTTCTCCAACGGCCATCGCTTCAAATCGCTGCCTGCGCCGGATGCAATCGCCACAAACGGCTGTTTGCCGGTCATCCAATGCAGGGCTTTCTGATGGGCCTCCTCCGGAATGTGAATATGAAATTTGATTTGCTCCGGTCCGGGCTCCACTCCGAAAACCCCGCGCCAATACACCTGGACGGCGTGCAACCCCGCATTTTTGGCGTACTTTCCTCCAAGCCCTCTGCCCCTTCGGTGCAAAATAGACATCACTCCCCGAACCCCCAGGATCGCGACGGGAAACAGCGTGTCACGCATGTCCACCACGTCACAAAACCCCTCTTTTCTCAATTGCAAGGTCAACGAAAGTTTCTGCATCCAACTGGAATATTTGTCATAGATGACCAACCGCTTGATTGCCGGATCGTGTTCAAACAGGCCGGCGGCTTTGGGACTTGTCAGGACCCAGATTTCAGGGCGATCCGGACGGTTCAAGAGGTGCCCTAGAACGGGAGTAGTGGTAACCACGTCTCCGATATTGCTCGGTGTGATGAAAAGGATTTTTTTCATAAGCTCACGATTGGGACGGCAGCGTCACAGAGTATCTTCTCCGCGGCAGAAAACACCTCCTCCACGGAAATGGCCTCCATATAGCGCATGTCTCTCATTTGTGGATCAAGGTTGGGAACCGGCAGGCCGATGTCCTTTTGCAGAACAACGATCTTTCCCTCCCCCCTCGGTCCCGTGATTTGCGGACATGTCGGCCCCCAGAGTGCGATCAGCGGCGCCTTCACGGCCGCAGCCAGATGCATGGGGCCGCTGTCGTTGCTGACCACCAACTGACTCAATTCCATCATGGCCCCCAGTTCCTCCAAACTTGTTTCTCCCGCCATCGAGATCAGAGGAGTGGACGACTTTTTCTGAATTTCCCGCGCAAGTTCCCGGTCACGAACCGCTCCCGAAATCACAACTTTCACGCCCATCCTTGACGCCAGAAAATCCGCCAGCTGAGCAAACCGGTCAACGGGCCAGCGCCTTGGGGGCCAGTTGCTGCCAGGATTCAGGATGGCAAAGCGATATTTTCCGCCGCGGGTCATGTCAATCCCCTGGGCTTCCAGAATGGCGCGGACGTGTTCACGAACGGCCGCACCGACACGGAAAACAGGCGCAGGAACTTGCCCGCTGATTCCAACCTGCCGCAATAAATACTGCCAAAGGTCCATCCGGTGCGTCACTCCCTGCGGCATGGGAATGGAATGTGTCAGAAACACCCCCCTGCCCTTTGAATCGAAACCTATCCTCAGGGGAATACCCGCCAAAAACATCCCGATGGCGCGGCTTCGCGACCGGTGAAACAAAAACACGGCGTCAAAGTCATCCCTGCCAACCATTTGGATCCACCCAAAATAATACCAGAACGGCCGGGACTCCTCCTCATTCACAATAACACGAGTGACATCAGGATTCCTTAGAAATATTTCTGCCGCCCGGGGAACCGCAAAAACGACACACTGGGCATCCGGATAGTGCCGCTTGATCGTCCGGATGGCAGGGGTAATCATCAGGGCGTCACCGATCCAGTTGGGCGACACCACTAGGATTTTTTTCATGACGTCATCGCCTTTTCCGCGCACGGTCTTGCCTGGGCCGATCCCCTGGCCGCCCGGCACACCGCGTCCAGAACCTCCTGCGGATCGATACTCTTCATGCACCGGTGATGCCCCTCCGGGCAAACCGGTTTATAGCACGGACCACACGGAACAGCCTTCGAAATCACGACACCCCGATCAGGAGGCGCATGTTTTGCGGGATCGGTAGGCCCGAACAAAGCAACGAAGAGCGTCCCAACCGCCCAGGAGACGTGCAATGGCGCACTGTCCGCGCCCACCATGACACAGCAATGCTTGAGCAGCGCGGCAAGATTCCCCAGACTGGTTTTTCCCACGGCATCCACACTAGCCACTCGGAGCAAAGGTTTCAGCCGCTCTGCAAGCACAATGTCCCCTGCCCCTCCCACCAGCACCGGCCGCATGCCCGTCCCTGCTCCCAACCCATTGATGAATGCGGCAAAGGACTCCCGTCCCCACTGCTTGCTTTGCCATCGCGGGCTTCCCCCCACGTGGACCGCGACCAAGGGTTCTTTTGCGGAAACCCGGTTGGCGCGTAAAAAATCCTCCACCCACCGCGTGTCTTCATCTCCGGTGGCAAAACACACCCGTTTGGAATCTGCGGGCACATCCAGCCGGCTCAATAAATAAAATTGATGCGAGACCGGATCCATTTTTTCCCGCGGTTCGACCCGCACATCGTTCAGCAGGAAACGCCCCCCCTTGCGGGCATACCCCAAACGCCACGGGATATTGGCAAGATATGCCAGCGCATGGCTCCGCCAGTTGTTCTGCAAATCCACCACAAGGTCAAACCGGCCTTGGTTCATTTTTTTTACCAGGCCGAAAAAACCAGGCCCCCGGTCCCTTCCGCGAATGTCATACTCTATCAATTCATCCACATGCGGACAATTCTTGAGCGCATCCCGGTAGGACGATTTTACAACCACACCGATATGCGCATCGGGATATTTCCTACGCAAGGCCCTCAGAGAGGGCTCGCTCAAAAGCACATCCCCCAGGGAACTGAACTTGAGAACCAAAATATTTTTGGGGCGCAGAACGTCTGTATACACATCCAGCGTGCGCCCCGCCATTTTTTCCATCGCAAATTCCTGCCGCGCCTTTGTCAAGGCAGCATCGCTCATCCGGCGGGCCCCCACAGGATCGCCCGCAACCTTCCCCATGGCCCCGGCCAGGGCCAATGCATCTCCCGCGGCAAAAAGGGTCCCCGTACGCCCGTCTTCCACAATGTCGAGGATGCCGCCCAACGCGCTGGCGATCACGGGAACACCGCTGGCCTGCGCCTCCACCAGGACCCTGCCAAACGATTCGGGGACAAGACTTGCCATCACTAGGATATCCAACTCGCGATACACTTTTTCCACATCCGGCCGGGCATTTTCAAAGACCACGCTGTTAGTCAGTCCCAGCCGTTGTGCCAGCGCAATCAGGTTCTCCCCGATGGCGGGACGTTTTGCCGGGCAATCGCCGACGATCTTGCCGGTGATCCGTGGATTTTTTTGCCGGGCCAGTGCCAGTGCCTGTAAAAATGTTTCATGGCCCTTGAGGGGCGTGATCCTGCCGACCATCCCAACAACGATGGGCCCGTCCGGTTGGATTTTTTGTCGCACGGAAACTTCAAACTGGGACAAATCGATGCCCCGGTGGATCAGGCACAAGCGGTCCTGTGCCACGCCAAACTTTTCGGTCATGTAATTCCAGATCGCCGTGCTCGGAACAATGACCTTTTGCCCCCACGCCATAACGCGGCTGGCAAAATGCGGGCGATACGCGCCGTGGGCCGTCGTCACAAATTTCGTTCGCGTCCCGCGCGTGGCCAGCCAGGCAATCCATCCGGGAACACGGGAACGGGCGTGCACGATGTCGATCCCATTCTTTTGACAGAATCTGCGCACCCGCCAGGCCGTCCACAAAATGGTGAACAGCTCCTTGCGGTGCACCGGCATGGTGACGTGCTCTATCCCCTGTTCGGTCAGCCGTCCAACCAGGACACCCCCGTGCGAGATCACAACAACGTGGTGTCCGATGCGGTGCAAGAAACCGGACAAATCCAGTGTCCCGGTCTCGACTCCGCCGATGTTCATCTGCGGCAATATCTGGCAAATGCGCATGGTCTTAAAATTTGTCCTGTCTTTTTTCTTATGTCCTTAAGGAATTGCGGCCCCGGGACCTTGTGCCAACACCGGATCCTCGTCACACCGGTGCAGGATCGTGCCCTCGTGCAGAAGGCCATTCAAGGCATCGGCGGCAATTCTTGTGTCGTCCAGAACCTTCGGCCCGCCTTTGGGCGGCCAGCAATCCATCACCGTCTGATACAATTGTCCAGGATACGACACCACAACATATCCCAATTTTGACAACTCCTGGACCGTCCGCTCCTGTTTCAATGGCTTTCCGGAACGACGGTCGATGCGCACAACCACAACCGTCTTGCCCGAGTTTGCGGCCTCGGAAACCATCGACGTGCTTTCTTCGGTCACCACAATGATGTCACACAATCCGAGGATCCCGGGGACGGGATTTTCAACACAGGCACTGGCCAGGGAAATCAACGGACATTCGGGGTGCCCCTGATACGCGTCCACAATCATTGTCTCAACAAACGGAGGCGTCCTGCGCGACGTGGACCAGAGCACTTCCGCGTCCAGCGTCCGGCACAATTTGTCGATCTGCCCGATCAGTGCCGCTCCCGTGGATTGTGAAATGTAATAATCCTTGTTTTCCCCTCCCACCAGAACCCCGATGCGAACTTTTTTTTTGGAATCGATCGCCTGCTTCAATTTCGCCGCCTCTCGCTGCAGGAGATCGGCATTGATGAGGTTGGGTGCACCCAGGGTCTGAATCACGTTGGGCATGGCGGGGGGTTCGTCGTGCATGGGGATGATCGCCAAATCAAAACGGCTCAGCGGGATCGGTCCCGGTTTCATACTGACTGCCGTCTTGGCCCGAAATATCCTCCCCAGAGTGAGGTTCACGGGGGCCACCGACGTGCCGGTGGACAACACCACGCGGGGCGCTGATTCCATGAGGGAGGCAAAACTGTCCGGCGTCAGCATCCGCCTCAAAAAAGAAATTTTTCCGCAGCCACAAATACCCGCCGCCCAGACCAGCGCACGATGGTATTCGCTCACGAATTTGACATCCGCCACACGAAACCGGAGTCCAGGGATCTGACGAACCATGCCAAGGCTTTGATTGAGATGTCCGGCCTTCCCGTCGCTCAAGATCAGGACATCCACCGTGGGACAACGGGTCCCCTCCCACAGGACGCTGCATTGTGCCAGCCGCTGGGCCTTTGCGGCATTGATCTTCTGAAAGCATTTCGACTCGATCCCCCGGCGGATGGCGTTCAACACATCGTTGATGGTCAGCACGGCCATACAGAGCATGCCATCGGAACAGCGCTTGCGGAAGCACGGACTGCAGAGAATGCGCTTGTTGACCACCACATGGCCGTCCCCGTATGGTCCCGTTCTCCTGGGATCGGTCGGACCGAACAACGCGACGGTGGGCGTCCGCACCGAAGATGCGATGTGCATGGGCCCCGTGTCGTTGGTGATCAACAAATCCACGCGCGAGAGCAAGGCAACCAACTGCTTCAGATTTGTCTTCCCTGTCATAACAATGGGCTCACAACACGTCGCCAGACGAATTTTTTCCACCAAGGCCACGTCCTTATGACTGCCGATCAAAACGATAGAGGCCCCCCATTGCCGGTAAAGAACGTCCCCCAGCTCGGCGAATTTTTCCTGGTTCCACTGCTTCGTAACCCATCGTGCCGATGGATTGATCGCCACGATCGGGACCCGTGGCTGGCGCCGCTGAATTTTCCCCAGGAGATCCTCGACGAACCGCTGGTCCTGCGCCCCGGTAACGATGGAAAAGTCTTTCTCCCGCGCCTCGATTCCCAGCGCCTCGACCACGAGCATGTACCGGTCTACGGCATGCAAATTCATGGTCGGAACTTTGACCTTGTGATTGTAAAACAGATGGCTGCCCTCCCTGGCGTTGGCAAATCCCACGCGGATAGGAGCACCGGAAAGGAACGTGATCAACCCCGTGTAGAACAGTCCCTGGAGATCCACCACCATGTCAAATTCTTTCGCCCGAACATCGCGGATCAACTGCCTGAAATCACGAATCCCACTGGACGCATTCTTAAAACTGCTCCATTTTTGCCGCTCAAAAATCAGCACCTCGTCCAGATAGGGATTTCCTTCGATGATCTCGCTGCAGAAAGGTTTTACCACCCAGGTGATGTGCGCTTTTGGATAGCGGGACCGAAGGGCCTTCAGAACGGGAAGACTGTGCACCACATCGCCGATGGAACTAAGCTTGACCAGCAATATTTTCCTGATTCTTCTGTCCGCTTTCACTTGTCTCTTCCTGGGTTTCCTTCGACCACTGCTCCACGTTTCCTTCCAACATCCGTCTGGCTTTCCGCTCCCTGAACAGCAAATAGTACCCCGTGACCCGCCACCAGAATTGCAATGGAGTCCCCGATGATTCCGAGATCCGAATCCGCTTCAGAGCAAACAGATCATCCGTTCTATACGCCCGGCCGGGCATAACGGCAAAAGCACCCCCATACCCTGCCTTCTGAACAAGCTTCTTGATGGGGATATTGAACCTTCCCGCAGGATAACAAAGGAATCTTATTGGAACCCCTCACCATTTCTGAATAAGAACCTTAGAATTGTATATCTCTTCTTTTGCTTTAGCAATAGAAATTTCTGTGAGAAAAGGATGGCTGAGCGTGTGAGAGCCCACGGTATGTCCGCGCAAGACCACATCCCGGAGTTGATCCCAATTCATGTACCCTGGGTTTCCGACCCAGTCGTAGACAATAAAGAAAGTCCCCTTATAACCGTACTGGTCCAGAACAGGAATCGCATTTTCATAGTTGTCCAGATTTCCATCATCAAAGGTGAGCACCACCTCTTTCCCTGTCGCCATTTTCCCCTGGAGGATCTGAATCAATTGATCCGGATCAATGACGCGGTAATTGTTCTCTTTCAAAAACGCCATCTGTTTTAGAAAAGTCTTCCTGGACAACTCAAGCTTGTTTTCCACTCTATTTGTCGTGATGTGGTGATACATCAACACGGGGACGGTCCTGCCTGGAAATTTTCCAAAAACAATGAGTGCGGCAACAACAAGGACCCCCAAAAAAATCCACAGCAATATTTTTCTAACATTAATGTTCATAATAATTCCTGGAAAGCCTTACCCTGTTCCGTACAAATCTTTTTTTCCGACGCCAGCCTTTTCGCGCCAGATTTTTATCCTTTCCACCACCTCTTCCACACCCAATGTTTCCAGGCACTGCCTCCCGCGCGCACAGACCGGCAACCGGAAATTCCGGTAGCACGGCCGGCAGGAGAAATCCCTCGTCAACACCAGATGCTTCTCGCTGGAAGGATAGGGGCCATACACCTTTGGGTCTGTTGGCCCAAAGAAGGACACCGTGGGAACATCCTGAGCCGCTGCCAAATGGAGAAGACCGCCGTCATTCGCCACCACAAATTCGCAATGTGTCATCAAATCGGCAGATAATTCCACGGAACACCTCCCTGCCATGTCGGCGGGATTATCTTCCCCCATGAGTTTCACAATTTCACCGGCCACGGCACAATCATCGGCCCCGCCCAGGAGCAAGGGACAGCACCCCTCTTTCACCAGCCAGCGGCAAATTTTAGCAAAATGCGCAGGACTCCACTGCTTATATCGTGCGTTTGGCCCCCAGCTGGCCCCGCCGCCGGGCGCGATCCCTATGATCGGCCGCTCCATCCCAAGCCCCAGGTTTTTTAACATCATCCGTGCATTTTCCAACACCGCCGGATCCGGTATGTAATGCAAACGGTGAGATTGCCCCCTTTCCCACCCCAGGGTCTCCAACAGCCCCAATTGGTAGTCGGCGACCGGCCGCTCGCAATAACCTTCCAAAGGAAGCCACCGGTTCAGAAACTTTCCCCTGTTTTTATACCGGAATCCAATCCGGTTGTTCACTCCCATGGCCCGCAGAAAAAAGCCAAACTGATTGGACAGGGAGAGGTCGAACGCCGCGTCAAATTGCCCGCGCTGAACTTGCCGGAAAAAACTCCAGGCACACCCAAGAAAACCGATTTTGGACTTTTTCCAAAGCGCCCGATATTCATCCCTCTCCAAGACCCAGACGTGATTGAGGTGGGGATTTTTCTTCATGACGGGAAAGACCCTCTGACTGCAAATAAGCGCCAGAGTGGCATCGGGCAAAATCTTTCGGACCTGCGCGATCAAAGGGGTGGAAAAAAGCACATCGCCAATCCCAAAAGGATTGATAAAAAGAACACGGGAAACCGACGGCGGAGTTGAGTGCATAGCGCTGTGCGACAGGGAACCTGTGATTTTCACTTTATCAGTTGGTCGCGTTAAAGTATACTCTCGCCACTACGTCAAACCAACCATTTTCCCGAAAGGTTCTATCAGAAAGGAACTGAGTGAAAATCGCCCTCATTTTTAATAAGGACCGGGCCGACACCACAGGAATGTATTTTGAACGGGCCTTGCGCACGAGCACGCATCAGGTGGACCACTACTGGACCCAGGATGCACACAAGATACGTCCTTCCTACGATTTGTATCTACGGATTGATCACGGCGATTACAAGTATGACATCCCGGGACACCTCCGTCCCAGCGCGTTTTACGCCATCGACACCCACTTGAAGCACCCCTTTTCAAAAATACAGGAACAGGCCAGGCACTATGACTTTGTCTTCTGTGCCCAAAAAAACGGCGTGGAAAAACTCAAGCGGGCGGCAAACATCCAGGCCCATTGGATCCCGGTGGCGTGTGATCCCGAAATTCACCAAAGAATTCCCGGCCGCAAGCGCTATGACCTTGGCTTTGTTGGGACCGACGGAAAAAACAATCCGCGGGTAGATTACCTTCGTACGATCCGTTGTGCGTATCCGGACAGCTTTGTCGGGAAATCCCCCTACTCGCGCATGGGGCGAATATATTCCCGAAGCAAGATCGGCTTCAATTACTCCATTCAGAACGACGTCAACATGAGGATGTTTGAAATCTGCTCCTGCGGCACATTGTTGCTGACAAATGCCATCACGGACAATGGGCTGGAGGACTTGTTTGAACCGGGCAGGCATCTGGTTGTCTATAGGGATATGGAAGAATTCCAGGCCCTGGCCAAACACTATCTGCAGGACGATGCGGCCCGTGACAAAATCGCTGAAGAAGGATACCGGCGGGCGGTCGCCCGCCACACATACCGGCATAGGCTTTCACAAATGCTCGACATCATCCGAAGGGATTTGTTGGGACGCTATGCCAAACTGACATTGTAGGGACCCGGAGGAACTCATGAAATGTGACCTAATTTTGCCCGTGTGGAACCAGTTGGAATACACCAAGGCGTGTCTTTCCAGCCTTTTTGCCACGGTGGACGTACCCAGCCGCCTCATCGTCATCGACAACGGAAGCACCGACGGCACCGCGGCCTATCTTTCCCAACTCAAGGCTCCTTCCCTAATCAAAATGGACGTCGTGACCAATTCTGCAAACCTGGGTTACGGCGGGGCGGTCAATCAGGGATTCAAGATGTCCGAATCCCCTTTTGTCTGCGTCTTGAACAACGATACTGTCTTTGGCTCCGGCTGGCTTACCGCCATGATCGACATCACGTGCCGGGACAGCCGGATCGGCATCGTCAATCCCGAGAGCAGCACGTTCGGCGTTCGTCCCGATAAAAACCAGTCCATCGAAGACCTCACCAAGAACCTCGTGCCGCGCCGCAGGGATTTCGAAGAGTTGGGCAACTGCATCGGCTTTTGCATGCTGATCAAGCGCGATGTCATACGGCAGATCGGCTTCTTTGACGATTCTTTTGTGACGGCCTTCTTTGAGGACTCCGACTTTTGCATGCGGGCCAAACGGGCCGGATTCCTGTGCGCGAAGGCCTGCGGGGCATACGTCTATCATTACGAACACAAGACGGTCAACACCCTGAGCGGCAAGGAACAGCTGTTTTCGGAAAACCGCCTCCGGTATGAACAGAAATGGGGCCGCATCTTGCGCATCTTTTACCCTTATTTGTTCAAGGGAAAGGAGGCCCTTCACGATTCCCTGCAGGAACTGTTTTTCCTGGCTCGAAACGAGTGTTATGTGGACGTATTCTTTTATCAAATCCGGCAGGAACCCATCCAGGATATCTTCCGTTACGCGGGAATGAGACCTCACGCCAACGTCAAGGTCCACCTCAAGCAGGGCAGCCGCGTATTTATGCCTTCCATGGTGCAGATATTCAAGAAGTGGAAGAAGCCCTACGAGGTTCTGCTGGCCAACGATCTGGACGTGGCCCACTCCCTGTCCCGGATGCACTGGCTGCACCATTTGCCCATCTACATGGAGCGGGCCGGCGTGGATGATTTGGGCAAGTGTTTTCACGATTGCCATGTCCATGTCGTGGACAACTTTCAGCGGCTGATCGCCAAGAAAAAACTTTAGGAGCGCAGGAGACAGAGCCATGGCCAAATATCCTCTGAGTGTCTGCATCCTGACCAGGAATGAAGAAGCCCGGATCACCGACTGCATCCATTCCGTCGCCTGGGCCGACGACGTTCTGGTGCTGGACGACGAGAGCCAGGACAAGACCCGCCAGCTCGCGTCAGACCTGGGCGCACGGGTCATTCAAAGAAAGATGGATGTCGAGGGGACGCACCGCAATTTTGGCATCCAGCAGGGACGCCATCCCTGGGTACTCTCTCTGGACGCGGACGAACGCGTCAGTCCGGAATTGGCGCAGGAAATTCAGGCCGTTTTGTCGAACCAGCCCCCCTGCAATGGATACACCATCCCCATAAAAACCTATCTGGGAAAGCGCTGGATCCAGCACAGCGGATGGTATCCCGCCCCCAAACTGCGGTTATTTTTGAAAGAAAAATTCCGTTACGAAGACGCGTCGGTCCACCCGCGCGCGTTCATGCCGGATCCCTGCGGGCATCTGACCAAGGACATCATCCATTACTCTTTCAAAGACTTCGCCGACTTTTTCCGCAAGCTGAACAACCAGACGACTCTGGAGGCGCGAAAGTGGATCCAGGACGGCCGAAAAATGAGCACCGGGCGGGCCCTGCGCAAGACCGTGGACCGGTTCCTGCGCTCTTACATCCTGCGCAAGGGATACAAAGAGGGATTCCTGGGATTCATGGTGTCCTTCATCGGCGGCCTGTATCAATTGATGACGTATGCCAAGTATTGGGAGGCAAAGCACAGGATTAAGGATTAAGAATTCAGGATTGAGGAAAAACTTAGCAAACGCTTTTTTTGTCCTGCTTAATCCTTACCACGAAATCCTTAATCCTAGGATGGGCGGTTAGCTCAGCTGGAAGAGCTTCTCGTTTACACCGAGGAGGCCAGAGGTTCGAGTCCTCTACCGCCCATGCTTTAGTACTTTCCGTTTTACTGTGAGGGTTTGACGCGCGGCGCCCCCACACGCCGCGCGTGCCGGAGGAATCGAGAATGACCTGCGAAGCCCTAAAATCCGCCATAATTTGCCACGGGCCTTTCCAATCCCATAAAACTTTCTTGTCGCGCAGTATGAGGTTCGTTCCAATTTCCTCGACCAACCCCTTAATTTCAGGCCAATCATCGGAAACCGACAGCTTTTCGGCCTTGTAAGCCGCTTGCAGCCATCCCCTTAAAGGTTCGATCCAAAAGTTTCCTTTTCGCTCAAAACCTGCTTTTTTCTCTAAAAGAGCCGTCTTGGTTCGGATGAATTCGTCTTTCTTGGCAAGATAGGTGTCTTTCTCAATTGCGGCGTCGAGGAAGGCATTGACCAAGCGATCAAGCTTTTGTTCGATTTGTTGTATGTCGGTCTCCAGGTTTTGAGCGAAGGTCTCAGAAGACAAGTTCTGCTCTTTCTCCCAGACATCAATTTGTGCATTCATCTTTTCCGCCCAGTCATCACAGAGGGCAACTTTTTGTAGCTGCTCACGGAGTTGCCCGGTTAATGAGGCCTCTTGTAAATAACTTTGCTTACATGTGCCTAGGCGTTTGGTGCAGCGGTAATATTTGTATGTGCCGCCATGTCCGTGGGTGTATTGGGCCGTGATTGCAGCCCCACACTCGCCACAGCGAAGTAACCCTAGGAAAGGGAAGTTGTGTTGCTTCTTTGAATAGCGTGGTTTTCCTCGTTTCTTGAGCATTTGCTGAACGGCGTCAAAAACCAACCGAGAAACTATAGGCTGAAAGTGTCCCTCGTAGGTCTCACCCTTGAAACGGATGAGTCCAATGTAAACTGGGTTGGTCAACATTTTGACGAGCATGGATTTGCCGTGGAGTTTTCCGGAACGGCTCGCCACGCCCCAAAATCTTAGTCGTTCTCCAAGGCTTTTTAGACTGTGTTTTCCTTGAGAAAATTCTTCAAATGCTTTTTGAATGACACGAACCTTGGCCGGATCATGTTCAATATTTCGCAGCTTGTGATTGTATACGTAACCAATGGGCGCACGGCCCGGCCATTCTCCGCGCCTAAGTTTTTGACGAATGCCGCGTTTGACATTGACTCCAAGGTTGTCCGAAAAATGTTTGCTTTGGGCAAAACTTACCTGAAGCATGAACAATCCTTGCGGCGTTGGCTCAAACCAGAAGGTGGGGAAGCGCAATGAAGCAATTTGCCCAGTATCGACAAGGTAAACAATTTGACCACCATCGATGGAATTGCGGGCTAGCCTATCTGGATGCCAGGCCAAGATTCCAATAGGTTCCTTACTGGCCTGGATTTTCTGAATCATGCGGTTGAAAATTTCCCGGCCAGGCTTCTTTGCGCTTTTGGTCTCTACAAATTTTTCCGCAATGATCAATCCCTCGCGTTTTGCGTACTCCGCGACTTCTACAAGTTGTGCCTCAATGCTCATGATCTGACGATCTTCGTCTTCAGTGGACTTGCGGCAATAAAGGAAGTACTTGGTTGTCATAAAGACCCGCCCATGAAATTGGAAATCCCGAACGCATTCGGGATCGGGCGCAAAGCGCCCGCGAACCTCATACTGCGCGACAAGAAAGTTTTATGGGATTGGAAAGGCCCGTGGCAAATTATGGCGGATTTTAGGGCTTCGCAGGTCATTCTCGATTCCTCCGGCACGCGCGGCGTGTGGGGGCGCCGCGCGTCAAACCCTCACAGTAAAACGGAAAGTACTAAAGCATGGCGGCTATTGAACGATGTTCGAACCTATTTCGAAAATGAAATGCAAAAAAGCTGACCGCCAGGCTATCGGTATGTTAAGGCCAGGTCTGCCGGAAGGCAAGAAAGTTGTCGGGAAAA
>CAZGMX010000062.1:0-9647 GCA_964526865.1 uncultured Actinomycetota bacterium
TTTCCACCGTGATATCTTTACGGTTCTCGTATCCTTTTCCTTTCATGCTGCGCCATATGGGTTCTCCTCCAAACGACAACCCTCCCTTTGGATTCAACCATACCCCCTTGACAACACTTTCGGGATATTGTTTGAGTTTCTCATCGCCGAATCTTTTCCCAGCAACCTCTTTCTTCTTTAACTCACCGGTTTTCCTATCCACCACATAGACGACATTCCGCTCTTTTCGCGGCCATATCTGCTCAATATTCTCGTCCATTTCGTTGACATTGCCTGACGGATACGGATCACCCGCCCATGCCCGCACGACCTTCCTTCCCTTGATTTCCACCGTGATGTCTTTACGGTCTTCGTATCCTTTCATGGTACGCCATGGGTGTCCCGTTCCAAATGTCAACCCTCCTCTTGAATCCAACCATACGCACTTGACGATACTTTCAGGATATTGTTTGAGTTTCCCTTCGCCGAATTTTTCCCCGGCAATCTCGTCCTCGATCAACTCGCCTGTCTTTTTATTCGCGACATAGACGACATTTCGCTGCGGCCGTGACCATATCTGTTTAATCCCCTTGTCCTTTTCGCTGATTTTGCAGGATGGATACGGATCTCCCGCCCACACCCGCACGACCTCTCCACACGCTATTTCCACCGTCATATCTCTACGGTTTTTATGTCCTTCCATTGCGTGCCACAGCTTTTTCCGTCCAAACGTCACCCCCCCATTTGTATCCGACCAGACACACTTGACGATGCTATCCGGATATTGCTTCAGCTGTGCCCTGCCAAAGACTATTCCAACTTCTCCTTTCTCTATTAATTCACCCGTTTTCTTATCCACAACGCACACGACATTCCGCTGGGTCCGTGACCATATCTGCGCAATATTCTTGTCCCTCTTGTTGATATTGCCCGACGGATATGGATCTCCCGCCCACGCCCGCACCACCTTCCCCCCTTTGACTTCCAGCGTGATGTCCTTGCGATTTTTGTATTTTTTCCTTCTTTGCCACGGGCGTTCATCTCCAAACGTAATCCCCCCACTATTGTCCAGTCCTACACTCTTCACAATGCTCTCGGGATATTGTTTGAGTTTTTCCGTGTCAAAATATCTTCCGGCCACCTCTTTCTTTTTCAGCTCACCCGTTTTCTTGTCCGCGACATAGACAACATTTTGTTCCTTCCGCGGCCATATTTGTTCTACCCCCTTGTCCATTTCACGGACATTGCCCGACGGATACGGGTCGCCCGCCCATGCCCGCACCACTTTCCCGCCTCTGATTTCCATCGTGATATCTTTACGGTTTTCGTATCCGCTCATACTTTTCCATACCATTCCCCCACCAAACGCCACCCCTCCTGCCGGATCTGACCTCACGGCCTTGACGATACTCCTAGGATATTGTTTTAGTTTCTTCGTGCCGAATTTTCTTCCGGCAACTTCTTTCTTCTCTAACTCGCCCGTTTTTTTGTCCGCGACATACACGACATTGCGTTCTTCCGCCAGCCATATTTCCGCCGCCTCCTCGTCCTTTTCGTTTATATTGCAGGATGGATAGGGATCTCCCGCCCACGCCCGCACCACCTTGGCACCGATGATTTCCAGCGTGATGTCTTTGCGTTTTTCATATCCTTCCAGGTGATCCCATATTTGCTCCCGTCCAAACGCCAATCCTCCGTGTTCATCCAACCACGCGCCCTTGACAATGCATTCAGAATATTTCTTCCGTTTGTGTATGCCAAAGTTCTCCCCGCACACTTCTTTTTCCCTTAACGCGCCTGTCTTTTGATTCACGACATAGACAACGTTTTGTTGGGGTCGCGGCCATATCTGCGCAATATCCTCGTCCTTTTCTTTTATGTTCCCAGACGGATACGGATCTCCCGCCCAGGCTCGCGCCACCTTCCCGCCTTTGATTTCCAGCGTGATGTCCTTGCGGTTTCTGTATTTCTTCATATTTTCCCACACCAATTCCCCGCCCGACGTCAACCCGCCAATGTTGTTCAACCAGACGCCCTTGACGATGCTTTCGGGATACTGGCTTCGTTTCCTTTTGGTGAAATATTTCCCAACCACTTCTTTCTTTATCAACGCGCCCGTTTTCTTATTCACGGCATAGACAACATTGCGTTCTGTTCGCGTTCGCGGCCATATCTGCGCAATATTCCCGTCCCTCTTGTTGATATCGCCCGACGGATACGGATCTCCCGCCCACGCCCGCACCACCTCCCCTCCTCTGATTTCTAGCGTGATGTCCTTACGGTTCTTGTATTTTTTCATGCCGTCCCAAACAGATTTCCGTCCGAACGACAATCCTCCTTTGTCATTCAACCACACGCCTTTTACAACGCATGCGGGATACTGCTTTGCCTTTTCTTTGCCAAAATCTCTCCCGGCAACTTCTTTTTTTATCAACGCGCCCGTTTTTTTATCCGCGACATACACGACATTTCGTTCGCCAATTCCATCGTCGTCGCCGCTTGCCAGTGGCCCCGGGACAAACCGCCTCAAAGTCAGCTCCTTTTCCCCGCTGGCGACTGCCATCAGCTCCGAAACAACCGCGCGGGGATCTTCCGGCAATACCGCCTCGCTGGGAATTTTGCCATCCGACCGACTCAATAAATCGAATATCTCGCGAATGTCTATGGGGGGCACCTTTTCCAATGGGCTTTCGTAGTCGCCTATGGGCCTGCCCGTCGCCGCGCTCAGCGCCTTCGCAATCTTCTGACGCAGTCTTGGAAGGACATCATCTCTTCCCCTCTGATCCACCCCCGGGCCGCCAATAATATCCGTGCCAGGGACGCGGGGTTCCTCTTGTGCGGCAGCTGCTTCCGCCGACGCCCGCTCAACGGCCCTGGAAGGCGCCGGGACCACATAGACACTCCGGTAAAGAAACGGAGGATCCCAGCTTATTCGCTTGCGGGACAGCAAAGTTCTCTTTTTGAAATTCTTTGCCTTGATCGCCTGCTGCATCTGCATCCGGTTGGAATGAATCATGGGATCGGCCGGAATCAAAATCTCCTTCTCCAGGCCCATGCGGCTGGCGATCTTTCGCGCAAAGGCAATCGTTTGGTCCAACACATCCCGCGGATCGGTCTCCTTCAATAGGTCCATCGTCGGATTGACGCCCGTCAAGGCGAGATACCGCTTGCCTCTGTCTTGAATCACCTGACACTCCACCCCCCCCTGCGCCACTCCCTTTTCGTTAAACAGAATGATGTAAAAAAAGTTCTTCTTGTTCCACATCCGCTTGTCGCTGGCGGTGCAAATACCCAGGTTGAACCCCGCCACGGCGTGCGCCTTTCTCTTTGAAATCACGGCGAACAATTTCTTTGTCCCCTCTCCTTGACGGTATTCCCATTTTGACAGTTCCCGCGCCATCCCCTCACGGTCAGCACCCATCAATTCCTGCGCAATGCGCCCCGCCATTTCTTCCACCCGGCTGCACCCTGCCTGTGAGAGCAAAATTCGAAATTGCGCGGTGTCTTTCTTGCGCAACGCCCGCAACGCCTCCGCGACAAGTTCCCCAAGCGTGTCTTCAGCAAACTCGCTGTACACCATCGCGTTCAAATGGTCGCGTGTGCTGTCCGGAAGTTCAGCCCCATGGGCCTGGCAATAATGCCGGTACAGCTGCATCAATAGGTTTTGCCGCGGGCCATTCTCTTGGAGCATCGCATCCCCCAACCCTTGCGCCAGCGACAGTCCCAATTCAGCCAAGTCAATTTGCTCCGGCGACTGCGCGTTTTCGCGCGCCACAATGGATTGAAGCATCTTCCACGGAGCCCTGTCGAAAGATTCCCCTTCCTTGATAACGTACTTTCCTCTTTTAACAGCAATCTCTCTATTTTGGAGTGAATTCACCGCCGCGGGAATGTGATCAGTGTGATCCGGAAATTCATCGAACAACTGCAAATATTCCTGCCGGTCCACCGTCACGGAGGGCGGAAACACCCTGGTCAATGCAGCCGCCAGAACATCTTTGTTGGCAGGCACACGGCGGAGGACCCCCTTCCGGATGGCGGCCAGCAAGCGCCGGCTCTTGCCGGCCAACGCCTCAATCGCTCTTTGTTTCTCGGAAGCGGCCATGGCGCCCCGTTTGATTTGCTTAAATTTATTATAGAAAGAACTGGTAAAAAGCACGTCCGATGAGAGAAATTCTCTCAGCACATCTTTTTCCCGGTGAATGGGAAGTTCGATAACGCCCTCTTCCGCGGCAGGCACAATGAAATTTTTTATGATATCCAGAGCCAGAACTCCCTTTTGTGTTGTGATCATTCTCAAGATGAGGAAATCTTTTGGATATTTGATCCCATCATTGTGCGCGAGGGTAATCAGCGCCCTGATAACCCCGGCGCTGGCGCCTTTTTGCGCCCGGATCGTGGGCAGTATCAATTTGTCCCACGCGGACGGCGGCATGCAGGCCAGGTCTCCGTTCGTTGCAAATTGACTAAAAAGCTGGCTGCCGCTGTCCTCCATCAGACGCATGGCTTCTGTCATCTCTCTGCCCCTCTTTCTTACGTCGGCTGGGCCGCTGATGATGGGAA
Source organism: uncultured Actinomycetota bacterium (assembly GCA_964526865.1). Lineage (GTDB taxonomy): Bacteria > Auribacterota > Ancaeobacteria > Ancaeobacterales > CAZGMX01 > CAZGMX01. The sequence continues at coordinate 4,543 of CAZGMX010000062.1, forward strand.
ACAGAGCCGGCAATCCATAGGTCAACACCACAAAGGCCTCATCCCCCGCTTCCAATGCAACCCGAACAATCTGGGGCCACCAGGAAGATAATCTATCGCCCAGCTGCTGGCCATAAAAGTACGGGAATGCCTGCGAGAAAAAGAAATGCGAACCTCTCCTTAGTTTCTTTCCTGTCTCCACAATCCCCGGCCAGGACTTTAAGAATTGGTCGTCCCGGAAGAAGTATCGCAGGGACGGCAGCGCAAATTGGAACAGCTGTATCATTTCCACACCACCCGCAATCCCCATCTCCACCAGGCCGGGCCAATAGACATTCAATTCCCCAGGGCTAAACTGAGCCGCCATCAAATCCATGAGGGTCTTGAACTGCCCATCCTCGCTTTCTTCCGCCGCTTGATACAAATCGCGCCACGGCTTATACCCGTATCTTTCCACCAGCCCCTGGTGCTGGACCGCGTACTGGTTGAGTACGGGGGTTGCAAGAACAAATTCTTGGGCCGCGAGTTCCTCCGGATCTTGCGGGTAATACTGATACCTGCACAGCATCTGCATTTCCCTCGTCAGCCAGTCCACGCGGGCGGGAAGCGCGATGCTCTCATTGGGTCTCGCCATATCCGGCACCAACTGGACGGGGTCCTGCTGAAAGAACGCTTCGCTTCCCGTCCGGTAAACCACCAACAATTCCTCCGCCAGCCTCAGATCATCGGCGTACTCCTGTCCGTAATTGTTGATAAAAAATTGCCTTAGCGTCGCGTAATCCGGTATTGGCGATCCGGCATCGTAGAGCGCGGGATCTGGCAGCCGCGCCGCAAAATCCCTCACCCGCGCCTGGAGAGCAGGCCGATTACGAATGTCCCTGCGCATCTGCTCACAATACGTCAGATACCGGATCATATCCTCCTGTTCCACCGGCCGACCGGTCTTGGGCAGGCTGAAGACGGACCGCGGCGCCAGGGCCCAGGCACAGGGCGGCGGGCAGAGCATCGCCAGCGCCAGAAGGCAGGCAATAATTCTGCGCAGTAATTCGGGGGACAGCATACTTAATTCGCAAACACATAAGCACATTTGCCTTAAAACCGATTTGAGCGAATTAAGTATGCTGTCCCCCGAATTACGAGCCCTGTGAATTAAGTGTGGTGTCCCCGAAATTATCATAACGACCTCGAAATTTCTTCCGGTTCGGCAGGGCCGGCAAATCCGCCTCTCCTGCCGCTTTCACTCAAACGCGAAACATCCCATTCTTCCGCGCCAAACCGCACCAGGCATTTCTTGGCGGAAAATTCCCGCCGCAACTGACGGATGAGTTCGGGCACATGAAACCGGTTCTTGATGATCTTCCTGAGCAATTGCCTTTGTTCATACCCAAACGCCCCTTCAATTCCCTTTTCCGCCTGATGGCTGTCCTTGAGCATGGCAAGATGCCAATCTCTGATTTCATAGACATGGCGATATTCATGGCTCATGGTCTGCTCGACCGACCACACGATGAAATCGTAGAGGTCTTCTTCCTCCCACTTTTTCTTCCCGTCAATAAGGTCGATCAGATTTTCCACCCAGCCACTGCGATCCAATGCCCTCGCATTCCAAATCATGGCGGACTGCTCCTGTCCTCCAAAATCCGGCTTTCCCGCATATTCAAAACGGTTTTCAATCCAGGCGCTGTCCATGGCCCGGGCCAGCAAATCCATGAGACGCTTGCACGCGCTCAAGACCGGAGACCCGGCAACATCCCTGTCGCTATACTCATGCTCAACCGGGTCCGCGGTCAAATCCCTGTGCGCGATGCCAAAACTCGCCCGCATCCTCGCCGCAATGTCCGGATGAATGCCTTCCATCTGCTCCTTCATCTTGTCGAACAACTCTTCCCACATGTCCTTTGAGGCCGCTTTTTTTGCCGCCGCAAATATTTCCCGCCTCTGCTCTTCCAAACTGGCCGTGTGCTTTTTGCCCTGGTCGTCCATCCACTCCACCTGGACGTTGCGCATGACCTGCATCAAATCATGGAAGTGCGCCGGATCGGCCAAATATTCAAATGTCCCGGAAGGAATCTCATCCCACTTGCCGGCATTGATTCTTTCCGCGATTTCGATGTTGCGCTCGTCGAGCTGATATTCAAACGGCTGGGTCACCGTGGCGAAAAAATCCTGCGGCAGGGTCGGCAGATAGATGCCGTGTTTGAGCATCAAATAGAGACTGGCCTTCATCGTGCCGACGGCGATGGCCTTTTTGAGAGGGAGCAGGTGTGTCTGCTCATCCGCCAGGGCGTTGCGGGCACGGATGGGCTGCATGGCGGGGGGAATGTCAATGGCAAGCCCCTGCCGGCACAACTCGTCCAATAGAATGCGCGGTATGAATTGCGTGCCATCCGGCGCGCGGTGATCTTCCGGGTCGGCAATATACAGGTCCTTGTGCGTTATCCGGTGATACTTACGCTTCTTGCACCACGAAACTGTCAAATCGCCTTGCGGTGTCGCCACCGTAGCCAATTTCTCTTTGGCCTCGTTGATCTGCTCCCCACTTTCGGCGTCCTCCGGGAACCGGTTGTAATAGATTTTTGCCTGCGCGGGATCCACGGCGCCGGTGTACAAAATCAGCGCCTCGCAGGCGATCAGCGCATCCAACTGCACCTCGTCCGCTGACTCCTTGAAATATTTCACCCGCTGGATTTCGGTTCCCTTCCAGAACTTGGCCGGTTTGGCAGAGGCCTTCTTTTGGCGCTTGAGGCTCTCATCGGGGGTCAGAACGTAATTGACGATGGTGTATAAGTCCATCCCAACGGGGTCGGTCACGCTGACGATCCATTCTTTCTTTCCTTTGGGAATATAACTTCGCACGTCAATCTCGCCTGCGGGCGGCGAAACTTCCCCTTCCTTCTGTTCGACGGCCTCGATCTTGGCGATTGTGATGATCATTTCGCCCGTCTTCTTATCGGTCTCGCGGACCAACGTCAGATGATAGGCCGTCCCATCGCCCAGCGAGGTCTTGACCCGCACTTCGTCAAAATCGCCAAACAACGTTTGAAATCCCTGGCCGAACAACCCCTTGAAATCGGCAAACAATTTCTTCGGGATTTCTGTCGCGATAGCATCCACACTGTTTTGGATGAGTTCCCTCAAAAACAGGCAGAAGCTGTCCTCCTGCCCCTTCACCACTTTGCGGATTTCCTCCCGTTTGGCCTCCAGATCGGCGTTCTTGATTGTTCCCTTGTTCAACAATTTGTCCACGTCCTCCAGCCGCAGGTCTTTCTTATTGACCTCCCCGCGCATCAGCCGCGCGAGCAAAATCAGCCTGGCCAATTCCACGTTTTCTATCCGGTGCAGAACTTTTTCTTTTTTGACCGCGGGCGTCTCACGCTCCACCAGAAATTCCGCCTGCTCCGGCTTGATGTAGCGCAGATACTTGCGCAGATCAAACGGCGCCTGGTCCTCGCGAACGCCCTCCTGCAGGAACCGCCATCCGGGGATCTGACGTTGCACGTTCGCCGCGGCCGGCACGCCCGTGCCCGGACGGATGGTTTGTAGAATACTGTTTGTAAGAGTGGCCATGCTCACCACCGGAATTTCTTGATCGAAGAAGTTGCACATCACGCGCGCATCCCCGCCGGCAATGGGGGCATTTTTCAGTAATTTCCCGCTTTCCACGTCCCAGAGCTTGACCACACTGATTCGTCCGGATGTCGCAAGACTCTTTCCATCGGCGCTAAAGACGATGGAATAGATCTCCGCGGGATGGGACAGTGTCTTATATGGAACATAGTGTCCCCGGCCATCCAATTTCCACAGCCTGCACGTCCCATCTTGCCCGCCCGTCGCAATAAATGTCCCGTCCGGGCTGAATTGGGCGCAGTAGAGCTTTCCCGTATGGCCTTTCAGCACTTGTCGCTTAACGAATTGTCCGTCCTTCTTGCGACTTTTCCACACAATGGCTTTCCCGTCGCCGCCTGCCGTGACAATACATTCATTATCGTTTCTCATCGCGGCGGAAAAAACAGGCTCCTTGTGTGCTTTTTTTATCATTTGGAAACCAAAAATCTGCATATGCGCAGGCCCCTCGTACACTTGCACTCTGAACGAACCGTCCGCATCAGTCTCAAGAAGCCATCGTCCATCCATGCTGAAATTGATAGACGTAACTACTGCCGGAGTGAAGTATTCTCTTCCGGCGATAAATGGGGCATTGGGCTCTTGGCGTATCCTCTTTAGTTCTCTGATTCCGCCATGTGTTGAACCGATAAATGCGTGCATTCCATCCGGACTGAAACGAACACATGAGACAGCGCCGCCAAGGAAAAGTCTTGCAACATCAAATTGTTGAAAGACAGCAAATTTCCCATCCGCCCCTTTCTTCCATACAGACACTATCTGGTCTATCAATCCACTGGTGGAGGAGATCATATACTGTCCATCAGAAGACATATCTGCGTGGTTAAAACACATTGCCGCTGCAAACACCTCATTGACCGTCGCCTCTTTCCAGTCCGGTCCGGTGGCGCCGGCGGGCTGAGCCGGCGGGACGGGCTCCTCTTTTTTCCTGGTGCCGGCCCTCACCGTCTGCAGGTGGCTCGTCCCTACAGTGTGGGGAAAATCCTGCTCTACCAAAGCAACCAATCCTTGATCCTCGGATGTGAACGATATCTTTTTTATATCGCCTTCCATTTTTATGTGATTCAACTCTTTCCCTGATTGCACCTCCCTTATTTCAATGTTCCGATCTTCGCGCCCTGGCAATCCTCCACTAAAGGCAAGATATCTTCCGTCAGAACTAAACTTAATATGACTCCACTCCAAATGAGCGTGTTTGAATGTCTTGTCCTCTATAAACTCTCCAGACGAACCCTTTACCCATAACTGGACTTTCCCATTGAACGGTACGGCTGCGACACAACTGCCATCGGGGCTGATCTGCAAATCACACAGACGATCCATTTTTCCCATTCTTATCCGTATTTTTTTAAAGTGCCCATTGACTCCTTTCTCCTTGATCCACACTTGAACATTTTTTTCATCAGGGCTACCCAAAACGATCGTGCTGCCATCTCCGTTGATGTCCATACAATACACCTACCCCAGTTTTACTCCGCGGCCCAACTTCTGACCCTCTGCAC
>CAZGMX010000062.1:9657-14453 GCA_964526865.1 uncultured Actinomycetota bacterium
AGCCGTGCCGCCAGAATATACCGCTACAAAGTTTTTCCCATCAGCACTAAGCCGAACCGTGTTTATCGCTTTGTTTCTTATCTGAATCACCTGACTTTTATAAAAAAAACCATCAGAATCATTTTTTCGCCAGACAGCAAAAGAAAAATTTTCTGCTATTACAAGACACCTTCCATCGGCACTGAATCGCGCGTGCATAGCATGCACCCCCAAATCTTGAAACTTCTTATAAGTGCCGCCATCCCTTATCCAAATCGCGGCGCGCTCCGTATTGCCCGCCGTCGAGACATACATCCCATCCGCAGAGGCATCCATGTCTAGCGTGGAACCGCCATATATTTTGTAGGCGGGGTTGACTTTCGCATTTGTCCAATCCGGTTCTGTTTCACCGGCTGCAGCAGCCTTTTCCTCCGGCAGGGGCGGCAATGCGCCGCGGTAGGGATAAGCCTCTTGCAGCAGCTCGACGAACCGGCGGCCGTGCTTGCGGTAGCGTTTAAACATCTGTTGCCAGCGGCGGCTGTGCCGTGTCAGTTGTTGGGAATTCTCCAGCACCGGCGCAGCCAGGTTGAAGAAGACGGCAAACTGCCGGATGGTCTCCAGGCTCTCCGTGCCGAATGCGTCGTGCCATTCTTTCAACAAGTCCGGCGTCAACAATTGCAGGACGCGGCCATCCATAAACGGCAGAAAAAGGCTGATCTGGTGCAGGTCAAAATGCCAGAGGTTCAAGCGGCTGAGATTGACAATGAGTTTGGTGCGGGCCTCCAGATTGCGGCCGTTGTTGAACTCTGAGCCGATGTGATCGCTGACCTCCCGGACGACGTTCGAAAGCGCTTTCTTCCTCTTGCCGAAATCGCCGAGCAGATGGAATTGCTCCATCCCCAGCGCGTCGGAGGCAACACCCTCAAACAGCGCCCGCGGCCAGTCCACATTCTCCAGAAAAGGATCCACCCATTTCAAAAACTCCTGCAGGTTGTCCAGAAAGACTTTGATTTCTGCCAGGCGTTGCCGCGGCTCCACGGCGCGTTCCAATTCCGCGGTAACGCACGGCTCCAATTGCATCATCTGGGGATCATCGGTGGCGGCCAACAGTACCAGGGCCTCTTCCTTGCAGTCAAAAGCCAGCCCGGCTTTTGCCCTCTTTGTCCGGTCCGGCTTATAAGTTTCGGCCTTTTCAAAATGCACGCGATCGGGTTCGGGACCATAGCTGATATAAAAACTCATGTTGTGTTCCAAATGGCGCACCAGATTTACCACGTGTTCCGGCTTGCGTCCCTTGGCCGCCAGAGCCCGGTCCTTTGCCTCGGCCTCCTTCCACAATTTCTGGTCGATAAAGATGTAATTGCCCCACTCCTGGTAGATTTGATCTTCCCGCGTGAAATCCGCCAGGAACAACTGGCGTGGAAAGACCGAATATTCCCGGAGCGGCTCCACCCCGCGGATTGTCCGGGGCGTAAAGGCAAATGTGTCGGCATCCAGATAGCGCTTGAAAACTTCCTCGGGCGGAGCAAAACACAAAAACTCTTCCCGGTTGGGCAGGACCATCTGTTTCTGGAGGCTTTCATTGCGCTCTTTGGCCTGCCGGAAGATGTATCTCAAAAGGTCGTCCTGCGGTTTGACATTCCCTACCTCTCTGTCCACCCGCTGTTTTTCCCGGACGATGCCCGCAAGGGCGTTGACCAGCGTGTCCTGCTCTGCACCCTGGGTCCGGGCCAATACCTGATCCACCAGGTATTTGAAGGCGGCCACACCCAATTCATCCAGGACGATTTTGTTTCTGGCTTCGCCGCCGACACCCGTCCACCGGGGCAGTTCCACCACCATCCTGGAAGGCAGATTCACGCCGCGCACGCGGAAGCGCTCTATGCACACGCCGGAGACCTGAAGACGGACGTCCATGTCCACGACTTGATCAGCCGACGAAGGAGCCCCATAGAAAAGGCGGAGCTGCTTTTTTAACTCTTTCTCGCTGACCATGTCTTTTTTGGCGGGAAATTCCTCCTCGTGAGAGCGGCTGCGGGGCACCAGCAGGCGTTCAAAGAACGTGACGGCGTCTATGCCGACTCCCTCGTCCACCACCTCGTAACCATCGGAGTGGGTCTCAACGGCAACGGCGCAATCGCGCAGGACGTACTGCGGCTTGTGGCCAAAGAGTTCCTTCATGCCGGCAAAATTTTCAAGCGCGTTGACGGCCTTGGCCCGGCCATTGAGCATGACGGGCATGGTCAGGCTGTAGGAAAACGCCTCCTCAATTTTTTCATTGCGCAGGGCCTGCCGGGTGATGGGCTTGCCATCCCGCACGACGGGTTCGGCAAAATTGCTCTTGAACACACGGATGCGTGTACCCCTCGCGCTCGCGGCAGTCTGTCCGAACTTTATAAAATAGTCCTTCCCCACCCGCCGGAATTCCGCACGAATGCCCTTTTTACCGTCCGTGGAAGTGGACGCAACAATGCGGTCGTTGGGGTCAGTGCTGTCTTCCAGTTCTTTGAGGATAAGAAAGAATCCCTCGCCAAATTGGCCGATCAGCCACTGGACGATTTGGCGCGCCCGCAACTGTGCGTCGATACCGTTGGCAATGAGTTCATTGACGCCCAGGCTGACATCGGAACGCTGCATCGAAATAACAGCGTCCAGCCGGATGGGCGCGATTTGCTTGCCTCCCCGCATTTCTCTATCGAGGACCTTCTCAAAACCGTCCAAATGGTTGATGAAACTTTCATACTTTTTCCGGAGCGGCCGGCGGTCTCTTTCCGGAAGGCTGGAGACATAATCCCTGAAATAGGCGCCCACCAACCCCAAGGACAGCCAGCCCTGCAGGCTCTCCGTGCCCGTTTCCGTCCTGCCCTTTCCGGCGGCGGCCCTGGAGTCAACCTTAGTGCCGGCCCTGGAGCCAACCCCGGAACCGGCTTTCAAACCAACGCTGGCACCGGCCTTCGATCCAACCCCAGAACCGGCCATGGCGGGATGAATGCCGCGTACTTGCCGGGCATAGGCGAAGGCCAGACTGTATTCTATTTTCATTCCAGCCAGGACATCGGCCGCGGCTTCCGCGGAGAGATCGCCGACATATACCTTTGCCAGAGTCTCGCGGACAACGGGGACGTTTTGTTGGCGCGTAGCGGACGGCAGCTGTGCAATGGCTCTATCAATCGGACCTGCAATCAGCGCCCAATCTGATTCGGAAAGCTGTTCCAAGCCGGGTGCGGCATGCCCATTTTCCTCTCTGGCATCACGCACCTGTTCGGCCGCCTCCTCCACCTCCCTGAGTTTGCTTTCCGGCGCAAGTGCATAGGCACAGGGCGGCGGGCACACCAGCGCGAGGGCAAGAAAAATGGCCATAATTCGCAATGACATTTTCATAGCGATCCCTCCGCGGCGGCGCTCCCTCGTGCACCATCTGAAAATCCAGCCGACAAGGGTTGGCAGCGGCCCCGCAGCGGCATCATCTTGTCCAGCACTTGTATCAGCGCAAACAAAAGATTCTCTTTGATGCGGGATGCTTGAGCATCATCCCCGGGGTACCGGCCTGCCATCATCGCATCAATTTCTCTCACCGCCGCGGCCGGCAGAAATTCGCGCATCCATGGCTCCAGATACCCGTCCGCAAATTGTTGAACCGGCATATTCACGAACGCAGCAGCCAGAGAAATCAAAACGTACCCCATTTTTTGCCAATGAAAGAAATTCTCGCGCCCTGCGTGTGTCTCCTCCTCTTCCAAATAGTATTCGCGGCCCAACACTTTTGGGTCAGGCCCCTTGCGCAACAGCAACTTCATCGTCTCCGCCAGCGCATTGACCTGGAATATGGACCGGGCTGGTTCCCGCGTCATCACCAGACGCGAAATCTCCGAGGGATGCATCAGCACCAATTCCTGCAGGTTTTTCCACTCACCCTCCCGGGGATAAGGATACCCCTGACGATCCAGGTCCACCGCGCACTTTGCAAAGGCACGGCTGCAAAGGGCCTCGTCCATCCCAAGCAACACACATTGGCAATTGATCATCTCCGCAAACGAGGTCGCTTGCGACAGCTCTTGCACCACCCGCGGCGCGTCCGCCAGCAACAAAGGATCCTCCACGCTGAGTCCCGGCACATTTTGTGCCAGACACCGCGCGGCAAAGTCCAATGAGATGCCGGCAGGAAAAATAATAATGGGCGGAACTTTTTGCGGGTCTCTATAGGTTTGCGCGCCTCTTCTTTGGACAATCACGTTTGGCAGGAAACACAAATAGATCAGGCAATCGGAAGAAACTCCCACCAGCGGCACGCCGCGGCGAACACTCTCTTCCTTGAGGCATCGCACCAACCGGCTCAATCCCGCAATATCCTTTTCTTCAACAAAATCCAGGAAAAGCCTGAGATCGTCTGCATTTTGAATCCTTCTCTTGCTCAACAGAAGATGAAGAGCACCCATGCCAGCAGGCCCGTGTGCCGTCCCCGCCGTGCCGGTTTTCAAAAACGTCTGCACCTTAAAGTTTGGGGATATTTCAAACAGTTCCGGGTCTGCCGTCTGGCCTTCCCCCAGGTCCGATGAAAAATCCTGAAATATCTTTTTAAAGAACCTGCCTTGGGTATCGTATTCCAGTTGTGCGAGTCCCAGGCCGGGGGAATCATTAAAAAACGCCTCAAAATCCGCCTTGGTGGTAATGTCACACTGACCCATATGCCAAAAGGGACTGGAGAACATCTCCAAGGCGGCGCCCCACAAACTCACGATCATCTCCGTATCCGCTCCAGCGGTTTTTTCCGCTGCCGCACGCACCGCGTCGTTGTACGGCATCAGATAACCCCCGTT
>CAZGMX010000063.1:0-14090 GCA_964526865.1 uncultured Actinomycetota bacterium
TCACTATAAACACTACACGTAGTGGTAAGTGGAGTCAATCGGATAAGCACAACAGACATTTATGGTGTGAATGAAGCCAGTGATATGACGAGGCATCAAATCGCTGTCCAAATATTAAAAGCGATAAGAAATCTAAAGCCCAAGGCGCGTGCGCGGGAAATCCGATTTGTCGCGGACGAAATCAAATCGGCGACGTATGGGGCAAGCGGAGATCACCGGTTCATGCCGCTGGCACTTGCCATCGTCAATTTTCTGGAGGGGCGGGATCTCAGAGACAAAAAAGCGATTCGCCGGTTGAAGGCACTCAACGGGCGGTTTGATTATCTAGAAAAAATCTATGCCCAATTTGGAAATCCATTTGGCGTGAAACGGCGATTGCGCAGTCAGCGTCCTCTTGCGCCCCTGCGGCTGCATGCCGGCCTGCTGGCCGGTAAGGAGCGGCTTGCCTGCCTGGATTATGGGGCTGCCCCCAAGGCCCGGGGGGGGCCCAATATCAATCTAGTGAAGGAGATTCTTCCCGGGGCGCTCAAAGATAGGGAATTTGATTTTTACGGAGCGGATGTCGTGTTTCCGAAAAGGATGTTTGAAAAGGGAAAGTTTAAATGGACAGAATTCGGAAGAAATTGGAATTCGTTAAAGAATTCGGGTGAATTGAAAGTGAATGGAGTGACGTATCTGGATGCCGGCAATGACAGGCCTGAAAACAATCTCATCCTGCCAGGGCAAAAATTCAAAGGCAGAAAATTTGACTTTATCTCCATATGCAGGGTGATGCATTACTTGACGGGAGGAGTGAAACCCCAGCACAAAAGGCTTCTGGCGTGGGGAATCCAATGGGTGGATGAAAGCGGACAGGCGATCCACCCCAGATATTTGCTTGCGCCCGCCCAGCAGTTGGCGCTGACAAACGCGATCGACTCTCTGACGATTGGTGGGGTGCTTTTTCTTGACATTCCCGGTGAACGGGATGAGAACTCGGATATGTTTCTAGTCATCCAAAGAATCGGCAATAAGAAATGCGTCCTTCACACGCAGACAATCGTGTTTAGGCCAAATTATTCAACCTATGAGCCCGCGATGAAATTTGTTTACCAGGATAGGCCTTTTGTTATGACGCAGACTCAGCTCAGGGAATATGCGCACGACGGCATCATTTCGCTGTATCCGGGAAGGGATGAGAGGTTTTACCGGAGGTTGTTTGATTGGTTTTTTTGTGCGGATTTGTTGGTGGCGCACGATCAACGCAGAAATCATTCGGCATGGAGGCGTATTCGCGATGTGGAAATGGGCATACAAGATCACAAACCGCTGGATGAATTGATGGAAATGTATCTTCAAGATGTGCCGGACACAGAGCCGTTGAAGGGTGAAATTCTTGCCGGGGTGAGGGCGTTGACCAAGGGGATCGCGCCTGTCCCGGCGCCCCAAGGCATGGAGAAGGGAAGCGGCAAGCAGAATCGGTCAACGCGAGGAAAAGCGTATGTGGATGCAAGTGCCCTGGCGCCGGTGTCGCGGGTGAAAATGAGCGTCAGCGAACTGATCGACGAGGCCAAGAAGGTTGCCGGAAAAATCGCCGTTGTCATTAAGGAGGCGGAAATGGCGAGCCTGCCGCTGGAATATCTGATGGCAGATGTGCAGCGGGAGTGGGACGGATCGCCCTTGGGGGGGCTTCCACTGCGATGGAATTATAATCATCTTGAATACGATGCAACGTACCGGTATTACGGTATCTCTTTGGCGGGAATGGATTTTGTCTTTGAGGTGAATGTGCGGTCCCGCAATGTCCACGACGTCAAAGAACCCCGGCTGTCACACTACCCCGTTTTGGCGCCGGCGACTCCGACGGCGGAAGAAAGCAAGTTAGACAAGGAACTTTGCGCGTGGCCAAAGGAGAAAATCCTGCCCCATTTGCCCACGATGATGAAATGGGGCAGGAAATTTGCCCAGGCAACGCGATTCCCCGATGTTGTGGTTCCGGAATTTAGCCGTGCGTTGAGAGAATTGCTCCACGAGATTCCGCTGAATGTGCCCGACGACCAACTGCGGGCTATCATGCAAATTGTGGGTAGAAGACTGCCCATGCTCAATGATTTTGAACAAGTTCAATTTCTTCGCTATTACGGGTACTCTATCAAAGCCCCTCTTCAAGACCCGGATTGGCAGGGTCAATTAGACCTCCTGGCCTTTGTTCAATCCGAAATGCTTCACTCCGCGTTGTCCTCGGCCGCCAAATCACTAGACCATCTATACATACATCGAGGGATCCTGAGGGAATATTTAACGGGGGCAAAAGAGGTGATCAACGCTTATCCGCGGGATCCGGCCAAGCGCCGGCAAGCGCTGGTGTTTTATTCCATGGCCAGCTTTGTGGGTGCTGGAGATCGGATGGAATTCTCCCATTTGATGCTGCAGTTGTACGGCAAGATTCCATCCGATGCGCCCTTGGCGATAAAAGAGGATTTCTTGACACATTTTTGGATGTTTGTGAGCGACAGAACATCGGTTCCCATATTGAAAAAAACAGTTGGACTGGCGCTCCGGAAAGAAACGGTGGACGTTGCGGGACTCAACCGGATGCTGGAGGGTCTGATCATGATACGGGAAGGCAGCCAGGATTGGACAAAGGAGGAGTTCTTTCAGGATTTGCTCCACGGGGAGGATATGGATGTTGTGAAATCGATCACGGAGCAGAAAATTCAACAGATGGAACAAAAGAGAGGTCCCGGCTGGGCATTTTCCATGCCATTTATTTTGTCTGATTTTATGGACCGGGTCCGGCAATCATCGGTTCAGTTTGCCGGGGCATCATGGCGCCTGCAAGCCAGCCTGGGCGGTGGTGCCGAGGCGGATAATGCTGCTGAGATAGTCTTGTATCCGTCCGTTGCCGCCCGGCGGGCAGATCCTGCGCTGGAACTATTAAATTATGATTTTGAAAGCAATATGTATGATATTGAAGCGCCATTGGGTTCCATGGGAAAAGTGGGGGTTGCATTTGTCCGGTTCGAAGGAAAGACCACCGCGGTGATTTTGAAACGGAATCCTTCTCTGGGGAATAGAATGCTTGTCGCCACCGATTCCCCTCACTTGGAGGAGTACAATAACTGGTTGCACGAGGTGGTGCGAACACTCATGGAGGTTTTAACCGTCATGCCTCAAGTCGATCAGGTCATGGCCATTAGCGCCGACGAGGTGAAACGATTGCAAGGCGGCCAAAACCTGCCGGAAGATGTGCTGAGTAAATTTTATGGCGAGAGCGATTTTCTTGCGGATCTGGGTTTTGAACTCGTCACCCTACCCGTGGGGACCAGCCTCCATTTCCCGGGTCCCGTCGCCTTTCATGTGGACAAATTTCGCGGACCGGTCTGGCTTCATCGCCTAAATCCGGAAGCCTCCCTGGCACCGTTGGGGGCCGTGACGGCAAGTTCGAAATTGGATGCTGGTAAAGGGGAAGAGGAGGTCGAAACGAGCCTGTGAAAATTCTCTCCTTGATGTTTGCGGCGGTTGTGCTGGCGGGCAGTTTGTGTGCCGCGTCCGCCGATGCGGATACGCTTGCCCCGAAGTCTGCCTTTTCCACGCCCAAACCTCGAAAAGGGTCGCATAGGATTGTGGAGAGAAGACTTTCGGACGAACTCCTTGTGTACACGGTGGAAGAGTTGGGCGCGGATATTCAGGGCCACGATGCGCAGCAAATCATTAGAAGATATTCACAATATAAATTTGGCTCGCCTATCCTCGTGGAGCATTACGGAGAAAGAATTGCCGAGATGATTGGAAGACGATTAGGCCCCAATTTGATAGCCCATCCGGAAAATTATGTGATCGTGACTCCACCGTACACCTCCTTGGTGCCCGCTGTGCAGGCGCTTGGGGATTGCGTGGCAGCGGAGTTGGGTGTGACACGTGTCGTGCTAAGGGCGCATCCTTCTGTTGCGATTGTAGCGGACTATTCCGGATTGCGGAGCCAACAGGAACGAGAGGATGCGAACGAGGCGATAGAGTTTGATGTGGAAAATAATTATGATCTTCGTGGTAAAAGGGTTGTTTTTTTAGATGACATGATCAATACCGGCACGACGCTGCTGAGCAATAGCCGAAAGCTCAAGGAGAAATATGGAGTCGTAGATATTACTGCCTTCGGAATTCTGTCCCTTCGGAACGAAAATCTCCACCTGGAGTCCTGGATCAATGCCAATATCATGTTGTCGAGGGATGTAGAGGCATTGGCCTCCATACTCAACCATCCCCGCGCAGTGGTCAATAAATTTGCATTGAGAAATATTTTACACACGGACCCCGCTGTCTTAGAAGGCGTGGTCAGCCGGCTTTCTGATAATGGGTTGGCGCGGTTGGTGTGGAGCGCTCATAGATATTATCAAGACGCCCCTTTGCCGGCGCCGTTCTCGAACATGGAACACGTCTTGAATGCCCGCGGCCTTTTTCTGGCCGGTGTTCTACCCAACCCATCTTCATGTGCCGGACAAATCCAAGGGATTCGCCGCGCAGAGCAGTCGTTATAAGCCTGACTGTTCTTTTGGCCGCGGAGTAAATCGCGGCCTAATCGCCCGTTTGCTAACCTGTCACCCCTTTGTTATACTGCCTCTATGGCTGCTGACAAGAACTGCGCCCTCCTTATTGTGGGAATCAGTGAAAAGTGTCCCGACCTGTATTACGCCACAAAATATCTGGCGCCGGATTCTTTCGTGTTTATGCAGATCCGCGGACGCAAAATCATGCTGGCCAGCGATCTGGAACTGGACCGGGCCAAAAAGCAGGCGCGTGTGGACGATGTGATTTCGATTTCCGTATGGGCCGAGAAGGTTCGCGGCAAGACTGACCGGTCGGTCTTTCTGGTGGACGTGATCGAAGCGGTTTTGCGTCACCACCGGGTGGCGGCTCTTTTGGTGCCGGGGGATTTCCCTCTGCAATACGCAGACCCTTTGCGGCAGAAGGGTTTTTGTCTCACGGTCAAGGGGGAGCCGTTTTTCGAAGAGAGGGTGTGCAAGACGCGGCAGGAGATCGCCGACATCAAAACGGCCCTGCGGCATACCCAGGCCGCTCTGGATGCTGCACAGAAAGTGCTGGCGGCCAGCAAGATTGTCAAAAACCGCCTGGTATATGAGAACCGTCCCCTGAAATCCGAGGACATCAAGCGCGTCATCCACATGCGGCTCGTGGAGAACAATCTCGCTGCGTGCGGCACGATTGTCTCCTGTGGAAAAGACACAATCGATCCTCACTGCGAAGGGGGCGGATTCCTGCGGCCTCACGTTCCCATACTAATCGACATCTTTCCTCGTTCCATGGAGACATGTTATTGCGCCGATATCTCACGGACCTTTGTGAAAGGGCAGGCTTCGGAGAAGCTGAAAAGAATGTATGCGGCGGTTCGGGAAGCGCAGGAGATTGCTTTTGAAAGGATTTGCGACGGCGCCGATGGAAAAGAGATACACGAGGCTATTCTGACCTATTTCGATAAAATGGGATTTCCCAGCGGACTGATCAACGGCCGGATGCAGGGATTCTTTCACGGGACGGGACACGGCGTGGGGCTGGAAGTCCACGAGCCGCCGCGGATCAGCAAGGTCAAACACATCCTGAAGGCAGGCCAGGTGGTGACCGTCGAGCCGGGACTGTATTACCCGGACACCGGCGGGGTGCGGCTGGAGGATATGGTGGTGGTCGAACGGCAGGGCGTGCGCAATTTAACGCGCTATCCGAAGGTGTTGGAGATGGCATGATCCTGCCAGGGGGTATCTAGATAAGTCTTGACAAATCATTACTTCTGAGATACGATGGAGCGGCAGGATGGAGAAAGGAGGTGTCTTGTATGCTGAAACCCTTTGCGACCAAGATTGACCAAAAAGATTTGGCCCAATTGGACCATTTGGCGAAGAAGACGCAAATGCCCAAGGCGCGGTTGGTGACACACGCACTGCAGCTGCTCTTTAAGGTGTATCATGCGCCCAAGCGGGAGTCCCTAGCTGAAAAGGTGCGAAAGGACAAGGAGGAATTTTCCAAGGGGGAGGTCTACACGATGGACGAGGTCTCGGCAAGATTGAGGGCAATTGAGAAAAAATTGGGAATAGCCGGATGAACGATAGGATCGTCTTTTCGAAGAATGCTCTTCGGTTTTTGGAGCGCGTGGCGTGTTCTGATTATCAGCTCGCCCGCCGGCTCGAAGCGGGCATTCGGAAAATTCCCGATGAGTATAAAAAGGACAAAATGTTGACCGGCGAACTAAAGGGATTGAGAAGGCACAGGGTTGGAAATTATCGTATCGTATATTCTCTGGAAGGGAAAGAAATCAGAATATTTTTCATTATTGATACTGCCCATCGACGGGAAGTCTACCGATAGAGAAGGAAAAAGGTGACGTATGGCCAAAATGCGGATTGAAAAGGATTCTTTGGGGGATTTGGAAACTCCCGCTGACGCGTATTGGGGGATCCAGACGCAGCGGGCGGTGGAAAATTTTCCCGTCAGCGGCTGGAAGGCGGACCGTGTTTTTATTTGGGCCAGTGCGGCCATCAAGAAGGCTGCGGCGCAGGCCAATATGCAGGCCGGGGTTTTGGACACAACCATCGGGCGGGCCATTGTCAAGGCGGCGGACGAAGTGCTGGAGGGAAAACACGCGGACCATTTTGTCGTCGATGTCTTTCAGGCGGGCGCCGGCACGTCCCACAACATGAATACCAACGAGGTCATCGCCAATCGCGCGGCGGAAATCCTGGACTTGCCGCGGGGACGATACGACAAAATCCATCCCAACGACCACGTCAATATGGGCCAGTCCACCAACGACGTGTTTCCCACGGCGATGCGGCTGGCGGCGCTCAAACATCTGGAGTCGTTTCTGCCGGAATTGACAGCCCTGCAGTCGGCTTTTGACAAGAAGGCAAAAGAATTTCACCGCGTGGTCAAGTCCGGGCGGACACATCTACAGGACGCCGTGCCCGTCACGCTGGGGCAGGAATTTAGCGGCTACGCCGCAGCATTGAAACGTGCCGGAGAGCGGCTGGAGGTAGCACGCAAGGGACTGTTGGTCCTGGGGATCGGGGGATCGGCGGCTGGGACGGGTCTCAATACGGCACCGGGGTACAAAAAAAAGATCGTCCGGAATTTGAGAACAATCACGGGGCTGTCCGTGGAGGCCTCGGACAATCTGTTTTACTCCATGCAGAGCATGTCCGATTTTGTGAGTCTCTCGGGAGAGCTGAAGAATCTGGCCCTGGAGCTGATCCGCATTGCCAACGATCTGCGTCTCTTAAGTTCCGGGCCCCGGACAGGGCTGGATGAATTGCGGCTGCCGGCCGTCCAGCCGGGGTCCTCGATCATGCCGGGCAAGGTGAATCCCGTGATGGCGGAGATGCTGGATATGGTCTGTTTTCAGGTAGTGGGGGCTGATCAGGCAATTGGCATGGCGTCCCAGGCGGGACAGTTGGAACTCAATGTCATGATGCCTCTCATCAATTTGAACCTGCTCACGGCCCTCCGTATATTGAAAAACGCCATGGCCGTCTTTCGCAAAAAGTGTGTCGAAGGGCTGAGCGCGAATGTTAAACGCTGCAAGGAATACGCGGAAAACAGCCTGGGGATTGCCACGGCCTTGAATCCCCATCTGGGGTATCAGCGGGCGGCCCGGGTTGTGAAGGAGTCGATCGAGACCGGCAAAAGTGTGCGCCGGATCATCGAAGAAAAAAAACTGCTTTCCAAGGAAAAACTGGACAAGATTTTGTCCCCCGAAGCGATGGCGAATCTGGAAAAATAACGTCATCGCGAGCCCGCCGGCGCATTAGTGGCGGGCGTGGCGATCTCGATGTTTTTCTTTATATTCCTTCGAGATTGCTTCGTCGTCCCGGCTTGAAACACGCCGGAACTCCTCGCAATGGATGACGTATAGATGACTATGCCCCTCACCAAAGAACAACTCTCCCGATACGGCCGCCATTTGGTTCTCCCCGAAGTGGGGGAGGCTGGGCAGGAAAAACTGCTTGCGGCCGGTGTCCTGATCGCCGGCTTGGGTGGTTTGGGATCGCCGGCGGCCCTGTATCTGGCCGCGGCGGGCGCGGCGGGAATCGGCCGTCTGGGGCTGGTGGATTTTGATGCCGTACATCAGAGCAACCTTCAGCGGCAGGTGATCTACGGAAACGGGGACATCGGCCGGCCCAAAGTGGAATCCGCGCGGGATGCCATTCACCGCCTCAACCCGGAAACCTAATTGGAGATGCATCCCGTGCAGTTGGACGCGTCCAATGCTTTGGACATTGTTGCGCAGTACGATGTGGTGATCGACGGCACGGATAATTTTGCGGCGCGCTATTGCCTGAACGACGCGAGTGTTCTGACAAAAAGGCCCTGCGTCCACGGCAGTATCCTGCGTTTTGAAGGCCAGGCGACGGTGTTTTATCCTGGCCGCGGCCCGTGCTATCGCTGTCTATATCCCGATCCCCCGCCGCCGGACATTGCGCCCAGCTGTGCCATGGCGGGTGTCTTGGGGGTCCTGCCGGGCCCCATCGGATTGATTCAGGCGACCGAGGCCGTCAAACTGATTTTGGGGATAGGGCAGATGCTTATGGGACGCCTCCTGGTCTATGACGCGCTGACGATGCGTTTCAAAGAAATCAATATCAAACGAGATCCCCGCTGTCCCATTTGCGGCGATGCCCCAACAATCACATCGATGAGGGATGTCCCGGTGTGCGGCTGTACGGGAAAGGGTGTGGGTGCAAGCGCTCAAGGCGCCAGCGGGACCGCGGCAGGCGACATCACGGTACTGGAACTGAAAGAATGGATGGACCAAAAAAGAAATTTTGTTTTGATCGACGTGCGGGAACCGCACGAATTCAAAACCGGAAAAATTCCCGGATCCCGGTTGATTCCCCTGGGGGCGCTCCAAGATCGTCTGGGAGATTTTTCAAAAGACCAATCCTTCGTCGTGCATTGCAGAAGCGGCGGGCGCAGTAAAAAGGCGCAGGAGATTTTAAAGAAGGCCGGATATCAAGACGTGCGCAATCTCTCTGGCGGCATCAAGGCCTGGATAGAAAAAGTGGATCCGTCCGTCAGAGCGGACTAGGCCGTTGTCAAAATCCGTTGTCAAAATATCCGTGGATACGCGCGGTGGCCTGTGATAAAAAGGAAGCGTGGGTATCGGGTTGTTTCTAGTTGCCACTCTATATTGTAGTCGCCGTAAAGCAGTGGCTCCTTCCCCCCTTTGTGGGGGAAGGCTGGGATGGGGGGAAATACCTGATGTGTAAGTACCCCCCACCTAACCTCCACCTTAGGCACTCTGTAATAGGCACTTCCTTGGTCTTTATTGATGAGACCCGCAAGGGGGGAGGAAGTCTTTACTCAATATGTTGTGGCCACTAGAGCTCATCCGATACCCACGAAAGGACATACTCATGGAAGCCAATATTCGAGATCTCATCATTTTGGGTTCCGGGCCGGCGGGTCTGACGGCGGCGATCTACTCGGCCCGCGCCGACCTGAAACCCCTGGTGATCGAAGGAATTCAACCCGGCGGACAACTGACCATTACCACGGAAGTGGAAAATTTCCCCGGCTATCCCGAAGGGATCCAGGGCCCGGAATTGATGGAAAAATTCCGTGCCCAGGCCCAGCGGTTTGGCGCCGAGTTCATCGACGGAGAAGTTACGCGCGTCGATTTGAGCCGCCGACCCTTCAGGGTTGAAGTAGGCGCGCAGCAATTTCATTGCCGGGCGTTGATCATCTCCACAGGGGCCTTTGCGGGGTGGCTCGGCCTGGAAGGCGAGAAACGATTGATGGGTAAGGGCGTCTCTGCCTGTGCCACCTGCGACGGATTCTTTTTTAAGGAAAAAGAAATCGCGGTGGCCGGAGGCGGAGACACAGCATTGGAAGAGGCCATATTCTTGACGCGGTTTGCGTCCAAGGTCACGGTGATTCACCGCCGGGACAAATTGCGGGCGTCCAAGGCCATGCAGGAAAAGGTTTTTAGAAATCCCAAGATTGTTTTTTGCTGGGACAGCGTGATCGAAGACATTCTGGGTCCGGCAAAATTGGAGGCTCTGGCGTTGAAAAACGTAAAAACTGGGCAGACATCCCAGTTGAGGGTTCAGGGGCTTTTTATTGCCATCGGTCATCGCCCAAACACAGCGCTGTTTGCCGGCCAGATTCAACTGGATGAAAAAGGCTACATCGTCACGCAGCACGGGACGACCCAGACCAACATCGCCGGTGTGTTTGCCTGCGGGGACGTACAGGATTCCCGCTATCGCCAGGCGGTCACTGCGGCAGGTTCCGGCTGTATGGCCGCCATCGATGCGGAGAGATTTTTAGAAGGCTAATAGACGGCAAAATCAAGGAAAATATTCCACAAAAAGGTTTTATTTCTCTTCCCATCCGCAGGCCAGTTTCTATAATGGAACCCTATTCGAAAGGCCTCGTCCCATGATATCCATTAACGATTGCAGCCGAACGATTGTGTCCGCAGACCGCACGGTCAGTGTGCTTGCCCAGCGCCGGCTGGACAATTTGACCAAGCCGGTGCGGAGTCTCGGCGTGTTGGAAGCTATGGTCTGCCGCATTGCGGCGATCACGGGGTCGGAAAAACTCAGTGTGGGCAGGAAGTTCATTGTTGTCATGGCTGCGGACCACGGTGTAACGGCCGAAGGCGTCAGTGCCTATCCGTCCGAGGTGACCTATCAAATGGTTCACAACTTTTTGTGCGGAGGCGCGGCCATCAATGTGCTGGCCCGTCAAGCCGGTGCCCAGGTGGTGGTCGTGGACATGGGGGTTCAAAAAGACTTGAGCAGCGTCCGGGAACATCTCGTCCATAAAAAAATTGCCAGCGGCACGGCCAACATGGCGTTGGGGGCGGCCATGAGCCGGGTTCAGGCGGTCGCGAGTGTGGAGGCCGGCATCAATCTGGTGTACGAGTTGAACGAGAAAGGTGTGGATTTGATTGGGACAGGAGAGATGGGGATTGGCAATACGACTGCCGCTGCGGCCATCACCTCTGTTTTCTTGTCGGTGGATTCTGCCGAGGTCACGGGGCGCGGAGCGGGAATCGACGACGCCACGTTTTTTCACAAGATCAAGGTCATACGCAAGGCCATCGAAATCAATCGTCCTGCTGTCGAAGATCCGCTGGATGTTTTGTCAAAAGTGGGAGGATTTGAAATCGGCGGCATGGCGGGGATTATTTTAGGTGCCGCCTCTCTGCGGATTCCAGTTGTTTTGGACGGATATATTTCGGGCGCCGCTGCGCTGTTGGCCGCCAGGATTTGTCCGGCAGCCGCTGATTATATGATCGCGTCGCATTGTTCCGTGGAGCGCGGCCACAAACGGATTTTGGACTATCTGGAATTGCGTCCGGTTTTAAACATGGATTTGAGGCTGGGGGAAGGGACCGGCGCCGCGTTGGCAATGAATATGGTGGAAGCGGCTGTTCGAATTTACAATGAGATGGCCACGTTTGAAGGTGCCGGGGTCTCCAATAAGACGGAAAAAGTCGAAGCAACTGCATACCTAAACAACTAAAAGTCTGATATTTTTTTTGAATTTTTAGCCTCAAAACCTCCGTAAATGCCCGAAAAATGGCCACTGCAGAGATAAAGAATTCAGAACAGATTAATATTGCGCACGATATGTACATTATTGCGTCAAATTTAGAAAAACAGACCACAATATATAGTGCTTTGAGAAAAAATAATTAACAATATATGGTATTTTGTGATTGACAGGGTTCAGGCGGAAAGTTTATAATAAATACGAGAATGGAGAGTGCGGGCAAGTCAATAAAGGGGGTGAATATGGGGCCGCAAAGTCACTTGGAAAGTGGAATTTCAAGGATTTCAGGAGGAACCAATATGTTGGATGCATTGAAGCTGGATGACAAGGCGATGCCGAAAAGAAAGACTTTAGTGAGGGAGAAAATATGTTTGACCCCCAACGCCATTAAGGTTTTAGAAGCGCGCTATCTCAAAAAAGATGAGAAGGGAAAAGTCATCGAGACACTCGAACAGTTGTTTGACCGCGTTGCAAAGACGGCTGTATCCGCAGAAAGAACCCACAAGACGCTTTCGGAGGAGCAGATCCAGGAGTTGGAAGTCGAATTCTATAACATGATGGTGACGGGCGAATTCATGCCCAATTCCCCCACGCTGATGAACGCGGGGCGGGAAATGGGCATGTTGTCCGCCTGTTTTGTCCTGCCCATCGAAGATAGCATCGACGGAATATTTACGGCCATCAAGAACACGGCCCTCATCCAGAAGGCCGGGGGGGGCACAGGATTTGACTTTGGCAGCCTGCGGCCCAATGGAGACATCGTGCGCTCCAGCGGGGGCACGACGTCCGGACCGCTCTCGTTTTTGAAGGTTTTTTCCAAGGCCACCGATGCCATCCAGCAGGGGGCGTTTAGGCGCGGCGCCAACATGGGAATGATGTCCGTCCATCATCCGGATATTGTCGATTTTGTCCGCATCAAGGAGGACTTGACCCAGTTGACCAACTACAACCTGTCTGTCAAGCTGACGGATGAATTCATGGAAGATTTGAAGAAAAATCCCAACAAAGTTCTGGAGACGATCAATCCGCGGACAGGCCAGAGGGGGAAACTCCCCAAGAAAGACCCGCAGGGCGAGTTCTGGACGGTCAAAGAGGTTTTTAATTTGATCGTGGATCGCGCGTGGCAGACGGGAGAACCGGGGATTGCCTTCATCGACAGGATCAACGCGTCCAATCCGACGCCGCAGGTGGGACGGATTGAGGCCACCAACCCCTGCGGGGAACAGCCGCTCTTGCCTTACGAGGCCTGCAATCTGGGCAGTATCAACGTGGGCAAATATGTTGTCCGAGACCGGGAAGACGGAAAGGTTCGCTATGACTTTGATGCCTTGAAAAAATCAGTCCGGCTGGCCACACGCTATCTGGACAACATCATCGATGCGAACCGGTATCCTTTGCCGGAGATCGACGCGATGTGCAAAGGCAACCGGAAAATCGGTTTGGGTGTGATGGGATTTGCCGATGCCCTCTACGCCATGGGAATCGGATACAACACGGAGGAAGGGGTGTCGTTTGGCGAAGCGGTCATGAAAACTATCAACGACGAGTCCCACCGGGCGTCGGAGGCCCTGGCCAAGGAGAAAGGCGCGTTTCCCAACTGGGAGGGTTCTACCTGGGATGTGAAGGAAAAAAGGATGATGCGTAATGCCGCCACGACCACGGTAGCTCCGTCCGGAACCATTAGCATCATTGCCAACTGCTCGGGAGGCATCGAACCGTTGTTCTCGCTGGCATTCTTCCGCAATGTACTGGGAGGGCAGAAGCTGGTGGAGGTGAACGATTATTTTGTCCGGGTTGCCAAACAAAAAGGATTTTACTCCGACACGTTGATCGAGCGCCTGGGGAAGGAGGGAACG
Organism: uncultured Actinomycetota bacterium; assembly: GCA_964526865.1. GTDB lineage: Bacteria > Auribacterota > Ancaeobacteria > Ancaeobacterales > CAZGMX01 > CAZGMX01. Next base: position 13,407 of record CAZGMX010000063.1, read on the forward strand.
CTGGATCACATCGAGGGCATTCCCGAAGACATCCTCAAAATCTTTGTGACGGCTCATCAAATCTCTCCAGACTGGCACGTGAAGATGCAGGCGGCGTTCCAGAGACACTGCGATAGCTCCATCTCCAAGACCATCAATTTTTCGCACGATTGCAAGAAGGAGGAGGTGGACAAGATTTACCGGATGGCCTACGACTACAATTTGAAAGGCGTCACGGTGTATCGCGATGGCTGCCGCCAGTCCCAGCCGATGGCCCTGGACAATAAGGACAAAGAAAAGGCCAAGGCGGAGAAACCAGTTTCGATGATGGGTTTTTTGGAACAGAGGCCCATCGAGCTCCCTGAAATCATGCCCTGTGTGCGTGTTCGCCAGCGGACGCCCTTTGGCAACATGCATGTCAAAATCAGCGTGGACCCCAAGCTGTCTGTGGAGCGCGAAGTTTTTGCCCAGCTCGGCAAGGGAGGGGACATTGCCAACAGCGATTTGGAGGCGATCTGCCGTATGTTGTCACTGTTTTTGCGGTGCAACGGCTCCATCAAGCTGGCTGTCAAACAGCTGGAGGGCATCGGTTCCAGCCTGTCGGTTCCCAGCAAGGATGGGCGCGTGATGTCCCTGGCCGACGGTCTGGCAAAGGCCATCCGCAATTACCTCAAGGCCAAGGAAAAATTCGGCCTGGGCAAGGTG